>JAHJJU010000020.1 GCA_018822805.1 bacterium | reverse complement strand
TGATTTGGAAATAATCTCTACCACAATCTCGGGAGCTTTTGTCAAATAGCGTTCATTGGTCTCACCACACGTCAATACAATGTCAGGCTTTAGTGTAGTATAGTCATCTACTTTATAGTCAATCTCTCCCAATACTTCACACTCTAAACACTCTTCTAACTGTGTGTACAACATCGAAATAATTGCACTAGCAATTGCTTGATGCTTTCTCATGGGAGCAGGAGCCATAGCGTAGGCTACACCATCTATCAACTCCCAATCTCCTTCCCACTCCTTATAATCATCATAGGTATAATATTCAATATTGTGTGCTAATGGTGGCATGAGTTTCTCCTATTTTTTGTTTTACCCTATTATAACACGTTTCAATATAGACTTTTTTAAACCAAATAGTTCGGGTGTAAACACGCCGATTCCAAGTATGCAGATTGCATATACGGAACCGATGACTTTAGTCTCGTTATATTCTAACCAAGTTTTGCAAGAAGTCTAATAATTTAACAAACCTACGCTTCAACCACCCTCTTCAAATACAACACCCCCAAAGGTGGTAACGTCAAAGAAATAGAATAGTCACGCCCATGCATTGGCTCTTCTTTCGCTACTACAGCCCCCGTATTTCCAATGTTCCATCCTTCATAATAGGCTGATTGAGAGTTGAATATCTCTACATATTCACCTGCATACGGTACACCAACGATGTATGATTTTCGGGTTTCATCGGCAAAGTTACATAGTATATAAATGGTCTCTTCAGGGTCATCACTTTTACGCATAAAGCTGATGCAGTTGTGTTGGTAGTCTCCGTCGTCAATCCACTCGAAACCTTTTTGTTTTTCATCATATTGATGTAAGGCTCTCTCTTTTCGGTAGATACCATTGAGATCGCTTAACATCTTTTGTAGTTTAGCGTGTAGAGGATTCTCTAACACGTGCCAATCAAGGCTCTGTTCAAAGTTCCATTCAGAGTATTGGGCAATCTCTCCACCCATAAAAAGGAGTTTTTTACCGGGGTGTGCCATCATATAGGCATACATGGCTCGTAGGTTGGCAAACTTTTGGTTATTGTCACCCGGCATTTTGTTGATGAGTGATCCTTTCATATGTACCACTTCGTCGTGACTAAGGGGCAACATAAAGTGTTCATCAAAAGCATACCATAAACTAAAGGTGAGTTGATGGTGGTGATGTTGACGATGAATTGGGTCGTAACTCATGTATTTTAACGAGTCATGCATCCAACCCATGTTCCATTTGAAACCAAAACCAAGACCACCGATACTGGTCGGACGTGTCACCATTGGCCATGCTGTGGACTCTTCGGCTATCATCATAATATCGGAGTACTCAGCATAGACACTCTCATTAAGCTTACGTAAAAACTCTACAGCTTCAAGGTTTTCATTGCCTCCAAACTCATTTGGAATCCACTCACCCTCTTTACGGGCATAGTCCAAGTGGAGCATAGAGGCTACAGCATCCACACGAATACCATCTATGTGGTACTTGTCCAGCCAAAACATCGCTGATGAAATGAGAAACGACTTCACCTCATTACGACCATAGTTAAAAATAATACTTCCCCACTCCGGGTGAAATCCTTGTCTTGGGTCTTCATGTTCATAAAGGGCTGTTCCATCAAAATTAATTAGACCGTGCATATCGACAGCAAAGTGAGATGGCACCCAATCCATAATAACACCAATACCATTTTGGTGTAACATATCGATAAGATACATCAAATCTTGTGGCTCTCCAAAACGTGCCGTGGCTGAAAAGTACCCCACTACTTGATACCCCCATGAACCAAAGAAAGGGTACTCAGTCAGAGGCATAAACTCTACATGGGTGTAGTTCATCTCTTTTAGATACGCTACCAGCTCCATAGCCAACTCTCGATACGTTAGGTAACGATTGTCCTCTTCTACTTTTCGTTTCCATGAACCAAGATGCATTTCATAAACAGAGACAGGTGCATCATGTGCATTGTGTTTGTAACGCTCTTTCATCCACGCTTTATCGCTCCACGCATACCCCTCAAGCGTCCAAACACGTGAAGCTGAGTTGGAAGGTTTTTCACTAAAAAAGGCAAAAGGGTCACTTTTATCATGTACAATATTATGAAGTTGAGAGACAATGTGGTATTTATAGGTTAAGCCCTCTTCGACCCCTTCTATAAACCCTTCCCAAATACCCGAATCATCACTGCGTAACTGTAAAGGGTGAGCATCGGTTGCATAATTGTTAAAATCCCCACGTACACTTACACGCTTTGCATTGGGAGCCCATACGGCAAAATGTACTCCTTCTTTACCTTTGTACTCCATGGTGTGAGCCCCGAACTTCTCATACAGTTTTGCGTGATTACCTTGTTTAAAAAGGTAGATATCCAGTTCACTTAAGGTTGAAAGATTGTAGTGTATTGCGTGTGACATTTTAGCTCCTATTTTCTTACTAAAACTCTTTTAGAACTTAGAAATATGTAGGTTCGATAAAATCGAACCTACGTGTTTCTAAGAAATCTTGCTATTGGTGGATACTGCTTAAACGACCACCGATAATATGACGATAAAGGTCTTCATAACCTTGTGCTGCTTCTGCCCAATCAAAACGCTTTTTCATTCCATTTTGACGAACGTTTTCAAATCCCTCTTTCTCATTGTACCAAACATCTACAGCCCATTTTACCGTACCTGTTAAGGCTTCAGGAGTTGCATCATAAAATTTAAACCCTGTACCACTTTGTGTCGCACTGTCATAGTTTTCAATGGTATCATCCAATCCACCGGTAGCCCTTACAATTGGCAGGGTTCCATAACGCAAACTGTAAATCTGATTGAGACCACAAGGCTCAAAGAGTGATGGCATAAGGAACATATCTGATCCGGCTTCAATCTGATGAGCTAAATCATTTTTATAGCCAATGGTACAGCCAAATTTATGAGGATACTTCGCAGCCACATCAGCAAAGAAATGTTCTGCCCACTTCTCACCGGCTCCTAGTAACACTATCTGTATGTCCATCTCCATCAAGTTCCATATTGCAGAAGACAAGAGTGTAATTCCCTTCTGCTCAGCCAAACGACCGACCAAACCAATAAGAGGAACATCTGGATTCACAGGAAGGTTAAAAGCTTTTTGTAAGGTCTCTTTACAAACTGCTTTCCCTTCTAAATCATCAGCGTCAAAGGTTTGAGGAATAAACGCATCAACAGCAGGACTCCACTCCTCATAATCAACACCATTTAAAATACCGTAGAGTTTATAAGCTTTTTCATTAATAAGTCTATCCAGTCCCCAACCAAACTCTGCTGTACGAATCTCTTGGGCGTACTTTTTACTCACGGCATTCATGGCATCGGCATGAACAATTCCCCCTTTAAGGAGGTTTACTCCCCCATACTCTTCGAGTTCATTCTGATTATAATGTTCCCAGCCCACACCCAGAACATCCATCGCTCCTTTATAGAACTTTCCTTGATGCTGTAGATTGTGCAGACTCAACAACGTTCCTGTGTTTTTAAAATCAGGGTCATAGGCATACGTGGTATTCAACAAAATAGGAATGGGTGCTGTATGCCAATCGTTTGCATGAATCACATCAGGTCTAAAGTGCAATTTTTTTGCCAACTGCATCACTGCTTTAGAAAAAAAGATAAATCGGTTATCGTTGTCACCATACCCCTCTCCATCTTCATCGTACAACCCTTTTCGACCAAAAAAACCATCATGTTCTATAAAATAAACAGGCACATCACTGTTGGGTAAAACACCTTCATAAACACCTGCCCATGCTTCACCCATGCTTCCCATAGGAACTCCCAACTCACCCTCTAAGGGTTGTAAGTTGTACTTCTCTTTATCCACAACATAATAACGTGGCATCACCACACGAACATCGTGCCCCAAAGCTCTTAATGCTTTGGGCAGGGCACCTGCCACATCGGCCAGTCCTCCACTTTTTGCAAATGGCACCACTTCGGATGCTGCGAGTAAAATATTTAACTTATTCATCATTTCCCTCTCTTAATAATTTGGCTGCGAACTCAGGACTAACAGGATTAATAATAATACCTGTACTCACTTCAAAACCGGCATGTTTATAGAGTCTTGGCATAATGCGAATGGCAAAGCGACACGCCTTATTAACAGTATACAGTAACTCTTGCTCTACCGTACCCTCTTGCAGAGGTGGTGTTGCAATAGAAAGATTAAAATCAAAATAGCCCAATTGATCTTTTAATTTTTTAAGGGTTCTAAGCAGTAAAGGAGCTAAGACCTCCATGCTCTTATCACTCAAAGCGTCTATCTGACCCAAAGCTTTTTTAGAACTGATCATCACCTCAAACGGGTAGGCACTGGCATAAGGACAGTAGGCTGTAAAATCGCCCTCTATAGCAACAATACGTTCACCGTTTGCCTCTTCATTCGCAATCTTTTCTGCCAATAACGCCTGACCATGATGATGATAATGTTCATAACTTCGTTGATAGTACGCTCGATGCATCTTAGGAATAATCGGTAAGCCTATCAACTGTGTATGTGCATGGGTCTGTGTTGCTCCTGCTTCAATTCCCTCATTTTTAAAGAGTGAAATATGGGCGATACGATGATCCCGACGCAAATCAGCAACTCTAGAGCTTAATGTCTTTAACCAAAAAATGACCTCTTTTTCACTCCATTGGGTCATAGAGGTGTGGTGTTTTGGAGTATCAATAATCACCTCATGTGCTCCAAAACCTTTCCAATATTCAAAAGCACCATAATGATGTTGATGAGGGGTTTCAATCTGTAGAGCTTTATAGAGGTTGGGTACGACGCGTGTCTGCCATCCTTTTTCATTGGCAACCGAGTCATTGTCTCTAATGGCAAAAATTTCATGAGGGGTCAAAGCCTCATTCCCTTCACAAAAAGGGCAATGTTCATTTGTCTCCTCAACTTCAGATTCTCGCATAAAACAGTCTGGTCGATGCAAACGCTCCGGAGCAATAATCACATGGGTATCGTGAATAGGGTCATACCGAATATCAGACATTCGTTACCTCCAAGGTACCCTTAATCGACAACGCTTTAGAAAATGGCATCACCATCGCAAAACCAATCCCTTGCACACTTAAATCAAAGCCGTGTTCACTTTGTGAAAGGGTTTTAAGTTGAAAATAGTAGATATCACAAGGAACATCCAACTCAATCACAATTTTTTGCTTTAGCTTTGCATCATGAATCTCTAAGGTTTTGACCTCTTTAAAGCTTCCTTCCTCTTCTAAAAGCTCACCATTGATCATCACCTTCTCATAATCGGAAAAATGGAAATTGTGTTCCAATACATAGGTAAAATCTCCCTCTGCTTCGGTAGCAAGGTTGATGTTAAAATCAAACCCACTTTTGTTTGAGCTGTAGCTTTTCTCTAAACGTGTTGGTACTTTTTCAGGGAAGTACATTCCACCATCACGCGAAAAGGTCACCTGCTTTTTATCAAGTTCCACTTCAAATGGTTGATTGCTAAAGTCACCATATTCAGGGAAATCACAATAACGGAAGTTGTCCCCATTAAAACGTTCATCACTAATGTGGTCAACAAATGAATTTTTCAAATACCAATCATAAATAATCGAACTACGCAGTTCATCATCCACCTCTATATGGGTATGATGAATGGTATCAATTCCATCTTCAACAGGAGCAACCTCTTCTTCAACCACAGAACTATCGTCCAGTATCTTCTGATGGTACGCTTCTTTTCTACGCGTTAAAGTGTTTTGCCAATTAAACAAAGATTTTCGGTTATCAAACTCTATCAGTTGTCCACCGTGAGCTCCGTCAAAACGGAAGATGTATTTTGGCATCACCATTTTAACTTTATCGTATCCATCCAGTTCATTTTGGTCAGACTCTAACCGATGTTTTTTACCATAACGCACATGTTCAGCTTCGATAATGTAGGTGTACGCATTGTCTCGTAAATTGGGCAAATACAAGCCACCAAACACCCCATGCCAAAGAGCATCATTGGTTTGGGCTTTGTAGAGTGCTGCATCAAATTCTGCTTTATTAACACTTTGGCGAGCTTTAGAAAGCTCCAAAGTACGTTTATGAATACGGTTACTCTCTTCATATTTGACCAAGAAGTTTTTCCAAATTCCACCTTTTAAAAACTTTACCCCCTCTGCATCATAACGATCATGACCCATTTCTACTTTAAAGGCATTGAGTCTCAGGGCATCATCAGCACGTAGACTCCACTCTCCCATCTCATAGTAAGAGACATTCGGAAGGTAAGCGATGCCACGGGTACGCTCTTGCTCGTAATACGCACCATAATGCATGGTCTCAATCTGCTCATCAGCCAAGACAGCCTCAACAAAATTTTTCAACCACCCTTTTTCATAAACCCACTCATGCGTACCCGGCCACATACCAAATTTTTCAGCATCATCAAAAATAATCGCTGCAGAGTTCTCTTTTCTGTTAAACGATTTAATCGCTTTTATAGCAGCGTCCACATTTAAAAAAGGAATGGCATAACGCAATTTTTTACTGATTGGAAAAAGCCCTATTGGGGAACCACCCTCTTCACTCATGTAGTAACCATCTAAAATATCTTCATCAAATCCGGCACATTGAAAGTGGTAATCGTCCATCACCGTGTAGTTAATTCCTGCTTTGTTCAAGTCAGGAATAAGTGAGGACTCCCAAACACGTTCGGTAAGCCAAAGTCCTTTAGGTTGTTGTTTAAACTCAGATTTTATTGAATCATTGAGCATCTCAATTTGCGTTACTCTGTCCGTAGAAGGAATCACACTTAAAATCGGTTCATAGTACCCTGCTGAAAAAAACTCGATGCTTCCCTTTTTGGCTAAAGTTTGAATTTGACCATAAAGTTTAGGATAGCTCGCCTCTATCTGTTCCATCAACCATCCACTGCAATGAACAGCAAATTTAAAGTCAGGATAGTGACTCATTACCTCAAAAAATGGTCCATAGCAGGTCTCGACACCCATCTTAATAACCCAGTCAAAATTATCAACGGGTTGGTGCATATGAATTCCAAAGAGTAGTTTTGTTGTTTTAGTCATTTTTATTCCCATATCTATTTTTTATTACTTTTTTTAATAATATTTTTTTAAACAAACCAGTTATCGGCATAACTCTCTGTAAGGTCAATAAAAAGTGAACCATACCCCGGCATGGTTTGAACAATATTATCACCATCAAGAATCTCAAAACGGAGATGAAAAGCTGTTAAATTTTTAAAAACATTCTCAAACAGTGCCAACTCTATACGTTCATGCAGAGCCAACTCTACACTCTCTGAACGGTTCGATTGACGCATAGGAAAAGTAAATTTTTCACCACGCTCTTCAACTATAATTTGTAGCTCTAAAACCTCTCTTTTAAACAGAGAGATATCTCCTTCAAAGGCAATAAAAACAGTAGAATCGTTGTGTCCATAATAGATTTTTTCTATCGGTCCTCGAACCCTATCCATCGTTGAATACAACTTACTTTCATCAATACAACCGGCTCCTAACCAATCAAAGAAAGAACAATTTTTCCCATCTATACACGGTGCAATTGCTTTTTGAGGTTTTCGTAAAAAAGAGGCAGAGCTTTTATGTGAAATAATCGGCTCAAACAAATCAGCCGGAGGTTGCATATGAAGTAAATGATAGATGGTAATAAGATGTTCTCTAAATAAGGCATCAAACTCCAAACCAAACTCGGTGACATGGTCATCACCGTACCACCAAAACCAGTCGCTACACTCTGACGCTAAAAAATGAAACTTGATCTCTTCTGCAACCTCTTCCGAGACAGCCTGTTTATGGTTTTCATAATCACGTTTGGTCTGATAAATCAACTCCCATGCACGGTTCTTTTCATCGTGACCCGACCACGTATCAAAGTTTCCATGAATCCAACTTCCTGCAGCAAGCATTTCAAGTTTACCTTGATTCTTTAGCTGTGAAACCTCATCCATCGTAACGGTTTTACACCATGGCGTTTGGCTAAAACGCTTATAAAGTGCTGTAAAAAAATCATAAGCATTATTGTCAAAAAACTCCCAAGCATTTTCACCGTCTAAAATAACAAAAAGTGTTGCATCTTCTTGCCTATACGCAATAGGTTCAACCACCTGCATAAAGTGTTCACTCGCATCATGACCCGATTTAAAACGATAATTAAATCCAATCAAATCACTCAAACCGTGGTCACGAAACCCCATGGTCATACCATTAAAGCTATAAGGCTTGTATAAGTTGTCACGGTTATCATCACCTAGTGAACGAAACAAAATGGCTTCATCGGTCGCAATCCAAGAGAGTCCACACGCTTTATAGATGGCAACACTCGCTTCATCTACAGCCCCTTCAGCCGGCCAAAACCCAGTGGGTTTCATACCAAAAGTCTCTTCATAAAGAGCAATAGAGCGTTCCACCTGCTCAATGGCATCGTCTCTAAGAGAAATAGGATTAGCTACTAACGTTGTATGTTCATTGGCACGTTTGGCATTGTTCATGTCTAAAAGTAGAGGTAAAATCGGATGATTGTACGGCGTAGTCGAGAGTGAGATCACTCCCTCTTTTTGCAACTTGGCATAAAAAGGTAAAATCGTTGCGATAAACTCAACCAACGCTTGTAACAGTTCAGCTTTATCAGATTGAGTGAATCCTCTACCTTTTTTAAACAGTGCTTTCACCAAACGGTTCTCTTGACGAAGATAATTTCCACACCACGTTAACATAAAGAGCATTTGAAAATCAATCAGTTCATCATCATTTAGGCTCTCTTTATGGTACAACTCTTCTAAGTAAGCAATAGGTTTAATCATCGTCTCATATTGAGTTGATTTACACGTTTTAATCAACCAAACTTTGGCATCTTCTTCTAACAACGAAGGATGCTTCTCCCATAACGATAGAAAATAGTCATTCTTTAAAGGATCACTGTAAAGATTAAGCTGTTCAATTAACGGTGCTGTAATATTAAACGTCGCTTTTAAACCTTTCTGTCGATTTAAAAGCCAAGGCATCTCATAATAATCTTTTATCGCATGTAAAAATACCCAAGGCATGGTCATCACACCATCACTTCCCCGATAATCGGGCTGATGCATGTGCCAAAAAAAGCAGAGATTTAGTGATGGTTGCTCCATTATGACTTAGACCACTCTTTAATCTTTTTACTATAAGTCTCTAAAATTTCTTTTCCTTTTTCATCATTTTCGGCTTGAATATAGAGATTCAGGTTATCATTATATTGGTCAGGAATCATCAATATCCAATCGTTGGTATCAAGCCATATCTTCACACCATCAAGGGTTGATGATTCTTTTCCTTTTGCATCTTCTAAGAACATACGCATCATTTTACCTTTTAGGGCTTGTGAACACGCAACCTGTTTTGATTTATAATAAAAACTTGGTAATGACTCAATAAGATTTGAGAGTTTCACATTATGGTTCAACATCATCTCTAAAATTTTCAAGGTAGCATACATAGAATCACGATGTGTTGCAAACTCCGTAAATGAAAAGTTACCTTCACCCGTTGCCACAAGATCATACTTTTTCATCTGTTGGGCTTTAAAGTTTACATATTGACCCCGTGAAATTTCAAGACTGTCAAAATAGACAATATCGGCTGCCCATGTCGGTAGGAAGACCCGTTTTTTTGTACCTGATGCTTTGGCCTCCATATTTAAAAGAAGAAGCACCAAATACAAAGAGGCTTGTTTCCCTAAGACCGTTCCTTTATCACAAATAATGTCCAAACGCTGACCATAAGGGTAGAGCATAAATCCAGCATCCAATTTTAGTGCTTGAATCACGGCACTCATATCTTCATTGGAACGTTTGGACAAGGCATTAATATTTGCCAAACGATGCACATCTGGATGGGCATTAAACATAATGTTGTCTACACCCAACTCATTTAAAATATCCGGGAATACTTCCGAAGCCATTCCGTGCATCATGTCTACAGCAATACGGCAATCTACACATTTGAATTGATGAGATTTTAGTAACTCTTCCATTCCTTTTTTATAAACGTGATACTCATGCTCATGATTTGACTCTGTAATTTGACCAATTTTTGAATAATCTACCCGTCTAAAGGTCTCTTTAAAAAAAGCTTTTTCTATTTTTTTAGAGACATCCGTATTAAGACGCAGTGCTTCATGATTATAAAAAGTAATGACCGTAGAGGTCGGATCATCAATCTTCTGACGGAAATGTACCCCTGCCGTATACTCATCATGAGCAGATAAACTACACCGTAATACAGCCGAAGGAATATCACTGTAATCAATCACATCAATACCAGCAGAGAGAAGCCCCCCTAAAAAAGCCCGTTTAAGCATACGTGAATTTTTATGATAATCACGAGAAACCAATACGGTTGAGCCAACAGGGAGTTGTGCTCCAAAGGCTTCAGCCAATTTGGTTGCCATCTCACAAGAGAGTTCAACATTGGATTGTCCGACAACCATACCATCTTCAAAAATAGAATTTTTATATTTGCTTCCCAAAATTAAACTGTTACTTACAATAGAAGCCTCTTCAATCACTTTGTTTGACCAAATGGTTACATCTTTTTCAACGGTAACCAATTGCCCAATCTCACAACCCTCAGCTAAAATCATTCCTGCTTTTACAGTCACATTTTTACCAATCTGATTGTTGTTACAAATCACACAACCATCCAACATAACATTACGATCAATATGAACATCGTTCCACATTACACTGTTTCGTATCTTACTGTCTTGTCCAATGATGACATTATCACCAATCACCACATTTTTAAGATTTACCCCATTTTCTAAAACAACATTTTTACCCAATACCACCGTACCGATAATATCAATACTCTTATCCAGTTCATACGTACCATCACTATAGAGTACACCATCAGGATAATGTGTTACCGTTCCGGCTATCTTAAAATTGACCTTTCCTGTTAAGATATCCTCATACACATCACGATAACTCTCAGGGTTACCCACATCTCTCCAATACCCCTCAGCATAACCGGCTGTCAAGTCAATCCCCTCACGCATCAAACGAGGAAAAAGATCTTTAGCAAAGTCAAAATTTTCATTTTTTGGGATATATTTTAAAATCTCCGGCTCAATAATATAGATACCTGTGTTAATCGTGTCACTGAACACTTCACCCCAACTTGGCTTTTCAAGGAACTTTTCTATCTTCCCTTCTTCATTGGCAATCACCACACCAAACTCTAAAGGGTTATCAACGGAGGTTAAGGTAATGGTTAGTTTCGATTGTTTTTGAGCATGATAGTCAAAAATTTTCTGAAAATCAAAATCGGTTACCAAATCTCCACTAATAATAATAAAGTTATCATTACCGATATACTCTTCTGCCAACTTAACAGCACCTGCCGTACCGTAATCATCATCAGGAACCACATAGGTAATTTTAATTCCAAAATCACTTCCATCTCCAAAATAATCTTGAATCACTTCAGGTTTAAAATAGAGTAAAACGATAAATTCGGTAATCCCTAAATCTTTTAGGGTCATCATTGTATGTTCCATCATAGGTTTGTTTATAATCGGTAACATTGGTTTCGGGCGAGAGTTGGTTAGAGGCTGAATTCGAGTTCCGAATCCACCTGCCATGACGACAGCTTTCATTTATTTTTCCTGTAAATAATATTGAGTATGGTTGACATTAGGTAGCGTACTACCTGATTAAAAAATTGCTTATAGTGTAAGTAACGAATTTTGACTGGTAAAAGGAGAAGGTACACTTGCACATTGCTCTTCCCTTACCCAATCATTACCATTCACTTTGTAGCCAAACTGAAAACTATTTCCAGAAGTCAAAACTTTGGTAATATAATAATCACCATTCTTTTTCTTTTTCATCGGTTCTTCTTTCCATTGATTCCATTCACCTAAAATAGCAACATTCTCCACAACATTGGTAGGTGAAAAAGTAAAGGTAACCCAAGCTTTATTTCCATTCTTTTTAATCGTAAGCACTATAAATCCTTTTAATGATGGCATTATTATATACTAATTTTATGTTAAAACTTCATAAGAATTGATGTATATTTAATCAATAATACCAATCCTCTAAAAATTGCTAAAAGTAGCTAATTTATAGTGTTTTATTCCGTATAAAGTCCATACAGTACCTCTAATTTTATGTTTTTAAATATTTAAATTTTAATAAATTTTTTAAATTAGTTTTAAAATCTGTTTTGCTTTTTCTATATCGTTTTTTATCTGTGCTTTCAAATCTTCTAAGCCTCTAAACTTTTGATTCTCTCGAATAAACTCAACAAAGGCTATCCATACACTCCCTGTTAGCACTCCGATATCTTTATCAATCACATGCGTCTCTATAGCATATGAACCGTCGGTAGTGACACGATGACCTAAAAAGCTAACACTGTCTAGCCATTCATCACCTATTTTAGTACGCGTAGCATAGACCCCCTCTTTGGGTAAGTCATAATCATGTACTTTTAAATTGAGTGTCGGAACCAACTCTTTTTTGCCCAAACCTTGCCCCGAGACAATCTGACCGTAAATGACAAAAGGACGACCCAAGAGCTGATTGACCAATTTTATATTGCCTTTAGCAATGTACTTTTTAATGGTTCTCGAATGTACGGAAATGTTTGAAGATTTCACCTCTTTAACGACGACTACCTCTCCGGTAAAGAGCTTCTTTAGTAATTCAGTATCCCCCTCTTTTTTATACCCAAAACCAAAGTCATACCCGACTACAATGGTTTCTAACTTAGGAAAATCTTCTTTTAATTTTGCGACAAAGGCTTTAGCTGTTAAGGATTTTATCTTATCAAAATGATAAAAAAAACAAGGTTGTTCCACACAAAACGAACGCTTATACCCAGGGGTCAAATACCCTCCATTTCTCTCTATAATCACCACGGCTTCAACTTGTCCGATTAATACTCGATGCCCTTGATGAATGCCATCAAATGAACCAATGGCTATTGATTTTATACTGTTTGTTAATTTCATATCTTCCTATAATTTTACTTTTTAAAATAATAAATATACTCTATATTTCCAGACTTCCCAGCCAATTTTGAAGGCGTACTATAACACAATTTCCAGCCCAATTCAGAAGCTTTGGCTTCAAATACCTCTTTGGCTTCTTCTATGGCTTCAAGATTGACCACCACGCCACGACTGTCACGTTTGACATTTCGCCCTACTTCAAACTGTGGTTTAAAAAGCAGTATCATATCGCCACCACTCAAACGATTAATTGCATCAATAATCTGTAAAATAGAGATAAACGAAACATCACACGTCACCACCTCAAACGGTTCACTTGGTTCAAAATCACGAATGTCCGTCTCTTCAAAAACATCGACTTTAGGATTCTCTCTTAACGAATGATGCAACTGATTGGATCCCACATCGACACACGCCACTGAGGCTACATCTTTTTCAAGCAGTATCTGCACAAAACCACCCGTACTGGAACCGATATCTAATGCTTTTTTACCATGAAGTTCTATCGGATACTCTTTTAAGAAAAGCTCCAATTTTTTCGCAGCCCGACTCACATAAAACTTCTCTTTATCAATGTCTATGTTCGAGTTTTTGTCGCACTTGTGTGATGCTTTAGCCACTTCCCCATCTACAAAAACTTTTCCTCGTTTTATGGCATCCAAAGCACGATTACGGCTTTCAAAGTAGCCTTGTTCTACCAGATATTTATCAAGACGTTGCATTCTTATCCTAACTTTTTAAATAAGGAGAATTATACCATAGAAGAGAATAAAGCCATAAATATACTATCTTGGGATTATTTCAGATTCTATTCGATATCATGGTTGGATATATTTATTATACGAGGAAAAATCATGAAAAAATTATTTACATTACTGCTACTTACTTCTGCTATATTAATGGCAACAGAGTCCAATGAAACTTTAATTAATGTTCCCGAAAATGTTAAACAGTTTATACCTACGGGTTACAGCGTTCTTAACTTTACCAAAGGCAATCTCAACCGTGATAAAATTGATGATGCCATTTTAATTCTAAACAAAGATAATGAACGAGAACTTTCAGATAGGAATGGTTCACAGATTAATCGACCACTCTATATTTTAATAGCTGATAAAAATGGTACGTATCATAAAATAGCTGAAAACAATAACTCCGTCCTAGGTGTTAATGATGGAGGTGTATTCGGTGACCCTTTTGATGGTGTTACCATTAAAAATGGCTACTTCTCGGTAGAACATTTTGGAGGAAGTTCTTGGAAATGGACACATATTATCACCTTCAAATATAATGCTAAGAAAAAGTCATGGTTTCTTCATAAAGATGGAGGAGACAGTTTCCACGCTTCAGATCCTGAAAAAGTAGAAACACAGATCTCAACGGTTAAAGATTTCGGCGTGGTTAAATTTGAGGATTACAACATTTTCAAGTAGGGTTATCAAAACGATAACCCATACCTAAAAATCCTATAAAGAATAAACAGACTAGTCGAGATTGGAGAAAAAATGAATAAAACAATCAATGGAATAAAAATATTTTCACAAGGAGAACCAAACGCTCAACCCATTATATTTATCCATGGGTTTCCCTTTGATCATACTCTTTGGGATGATGTAATCGAGCAGTTAAAAGATGAGTATGATTGTATTAGTTACGATATAAGGGGTTTTGGAGAGTCCGAAGTTGGTTCTGGACAGTTTACGATGGAGAGTTATATCGATGACCTTGAGGCTATTATCGAACAACTTCATCTCAAAGATATCATAGTGTGTGGTTTTTCTATGGGAGGGTATGTCGCACTTAGAGCCAACGAGCGACTTCAAAATTTCAAAGCTCTTGTTTTAGCAAACACAACTACTACAAGCGATAACGATGAGGCTAAACTCAAACGAGCCGGTACTATACAAAAAATAGACAAAGAGGGAGTTGAACCTTTTTTAGAGGGCTTCTTAAAAGTGGCATTTAGCCCAAGCTATCAGCAAGAGTACCCAGATAAAATCCTTCTTAATGAAAGAGAAAATTTTAAAATTCAGTCCCATAGGAATCAAAGGTGGGCTTTTGGCTATGATAAGCCGAACCGATACAACAAACTCTTTAGAGCAAACTCCACCGACTTTGCTTATTGAAGCTAGCGATGATGAGATTATACCTCCAAAAACTATGAAAAAACTAGCGACAAAAATTAAAAATAGTCATTATGTAGAGATAAAAGAGAGTGGGCATGTCAGTATGCTTCACAAACCAAAAGAGTTCATAATAGCTTTAAAATCCTTTTTGCAAGCTCTATAACCAAATAAAAACAGTTTATTTGAAAATTTTCAGCACTCCGAAGATGAGTGTTGATGTAGTGAATAATATGAATACTTCATTGGTCAATAATGCAACTACGTATGGCACTTCAACATGGAACCCCTCCTAAAGGTCTTCATTGACAGGGTTATCAAAACGATAACCCATATCTAAAGTAGTAACTCTCCCCAAGCCTTTCAAAAGTATCTCCACGGTAAAGCAAGGCTCCTAAGGAGAAGGTATTGTAATCATCCAAAGTATACGTTAGACTAGAGGAGAGAAAATGGGCATTATTTTCATCTAAAGTGCTAATATAGTTGAGTGAGCCATCCAAAAAGATATTAAAACTTTTAGAGAGTCCAACAGCTCCATACAGATTGGCATTCACCATATTGGAGAGAATATCACTGTTTTGATTTTGCAACAGTTCATTGTACGAAAAGGTATCCGAACTGTAGAGCATCTCCCCTACTAGCGTAATCCCATTTTTAAACCCGTAATCAGCCCCGACAATCATTTGGGTAAACGCTTTGGTTTCCATGTTTTCAAATTGGTGTTTAATATAGGCTCCTTCAGACCGAACCTCTACCCCTGTATCGGCAAGGTTCCCCTCTACTTCATATCCTACCATTTTCGTTTTATCAGAGCTTATAACATTCAACGCCACATCGGCAACCTCTACAAAAGTTTTATAACGCAAAGCTGATTTAAAACGGTGGTCATCTTTTTGAGATGTGACCACAGTAAGGTGTGACATATCATCCAGATGTCGAGTATAGGACAAAGCAGCCACAGCAAAAACCTCATCAGGCTCTAACGCATAACTGTTTTTTGGGTTAAAAATATTGGTCGGAGTCCAAATGCGTCCGACACCCATCGAGATATTTTGTAACCCCACCACCACACGGTTTTTTGCATCTTCGTACCCACCATAGAGTCGGTAGAGTTTGGCATAGGCTTCACCGTTACCATAGTTTTTAAAGTTGGTTTGTGTTCTAAATGGCGTGTCTGATTGTTGAGCTTTTACGTAGTTGAAATTTTGTGAACCGATATACGCGTTACCATAGTAGTTCATCCCATCACCTATAAACGTGGCAAAAAAGTTTTCATCACTGTAATTACTTTGTAGCCGTAAACGATTGTAATTATAAAGTGTAGCATCATCTGAAATGGTGAAGTTACTGTTTTCTACGCGTGTATCCAATTCGGCAAACAGCATCAAAGGGAAAAGAATAATAACTGTAGGGGCGACCCCCTGTGGTCGCCCGAAATATTTAATCAACCAATTTTCCATCATTCAACCTTATAATCCGTCGTACACTCTCCTCTACCAAACTGTCATGAGAAGCAAAAACAACCGTCATCCCCTCTTTTTCATTAAGTTCTCGCATCATAGTAATAAGCTTATAAGAATTCTTAGAATCCAAATTTGCCGTCGGTTCAT
This sequence comes from bacterium, assembly GCA_018822805.1. GTDB lineage: Bacteria > Campylobacterota > Campylobacteria > Campylobacterales > Sulfurovaceae > UBA1140. Next base: position 33,585 of record JAHJJU010000020.1, on the reverse strand, counting down.
CAGCCAAGATAATCTTAGGTTTTGAAGCCACGGCTCGTGCCACGGCTACGCGTTGTTGTTGACCACCACTGAGTTTATTGGGTAAAAAACTGAGCTTATTTTCTATCTCCAATATCCCGGCCACCTCACGAACCCGTTTAGCAATGCTGTTTTTATCAAACCCTCGAAGTCGCATAATAAACCCTATGTTCTCTTCAACGGTCAGCACAGGTACCAAATTATACGCCTGAAACACAAACCCCATCTTTTCTAGTCGCAGCGTGGTTCGCTCATCTTCACTAAGTTTGGTAATGTCCTCACCATCAAAATAGATACTCCCACTGTCCACCGTATCTAATGCCCCGATAACATTCAATAGCGTTGTCTTTCCACACCCTGAGGGTCCACTCATAAGTGAGAACTCTCCATCTTCGAGGGTTAGGTTTATGTCTTGTAGTGCGTGAATCTCTCTTGGGTCATCTTTAAAAAAGTATTTTTGTATGTTTTTTAGTTGTATCATTGGTTTGCCTTTTTTATGGTTATAAGTACCTAACCATAATAAATGACATATTTTAATGAAATGAGTTTGCCTTAGATTTGTGACCAACTGTACGAAGGACTAGCCTTAGCTAATTCGAGGACAGTTGGTTGCAAAGATGAGGCAAAATCATTTCACCCTACGGGCGATAAGAAAAAAGCACATCTACTGCGTTAGATTTTCTTGACTTAGCTAAGGCTAGGACTTCAAAAATCTGCCTTGTACCTGCACCTTTTTCTTATCGTTAAAATATGTCATTTATTATGGTTAGGTACTTATTATTAAATTCTCAACCACAACTCACTAAGCTCTTTACTTGTAACAACCTCAATAGAAGCATTTTTAAAACCTTTAGGATTGTTGGTAATTATCAGCGTACAATCCTCTTTTAACGCACACATATACTGCATACCATCTTCATAATCTTTGAAAATATGCTTTTTACACAACTCAATAGTATGATTTATCTCATTTAGTTGAGTACCAACAACCATAAAAATATTTTTTATAAACTCTAACTTCTCTATGGCATCATCAAGACTCAGTTTAATATGAGAGCGTAAAATATAAAAAAGATTGGTCAAAGTATCCGTATTGATAAAAACATCTATCTCTTCATTTTCAAATATGGTTTTAAAAACATCTACAGAATAAGCATGAAACGGACGTTTTTCATCAAAAAGGTCAACAATCACATTGGTATCAAAATAGACACGTTTATGCATCAAGAGCCTTTTGAACTTTAACTGAATCCATGTCTAAATCTTTCAAACTCCCCTTAGGAGCAATACCTATCAACGCATCCAAAGCCTCTAATCGTTTGTTTACTTTGTTGTTGGTTTTCTTTTTATTTAAAAAATCTTCCAATGCCAAAGCAATAATTTGCGACTGCTTTTTTCCAAATTCAACAGCATAAGCTTCTAACTCTTTAACAATATAAGCAGGTAAAGTAAACGTTTTTCGTTGTGACTTTGTCTGTTCTACTAAAGAAATCATATTAATCCTTTGTATAATTTATTTGTACTTTATTATGGCTTACGTTTCTGAATCTTCTACTTATTCGCCTTGATAACCTCAATAGGATTCAGTTTTTTAATGCGTCTAAGTGGCAACCATACGCTTAAAAGTGAAGCGGTCACAATTGCCACCAACGTGGTGGTAAAATAAGAGAGTTTGATATGCCCATAAATGGTCGTATTCATTCCGAAACTCTCCAATCCATCTGCAAATGCACTCAAATCAATACCATTATTTTTTAAATAGAGGAGTATCAATACTCCAAGCAACGCCCCCGACAGATACCCAATCACCCCAACCAACAGGGCTTCAAGTAGTATCTGCATTCGTATGTAACGGTAGTGCATTCCAATACTTAGCATGATTCCAAACTCTCGAATTCTATCTAAAATAGAGACATACATCACACCCAATATGCCCATAAAAACCACCAGCATCACAATAATAAAGGTGACTCCGTTAAAAATCACCATTATATCTTCCATCTGTTGCATCATAGGATTGAGTTCTAAAAAATTCAGTACATCAAGGTTGGGGTAACGCTTTTTGATGGTTTGGTAAAGTTGAGCATTTTCCCCTCGCACGGCAATCTGTATGGCATGGGTTTTTGGCACATTTAAAAAGGTATAGAGTTGTGATTTTTCAACATATATCGCACGATTATCCAATGCCATATTGGCAGTTTGAACAATGCCTCTAACACGCAGTGCCATAGCATTAATTTCCCCTTGACTGTCTTGTGTAGAGAAGATAACTTTAGAACCAATTTGAACTTTAAGCGTCTTAGCCAACTCTATTCCTAAAATCGCTCCCCGTTTCTCGAAACTGATTTCACCCTTTTTCAAAAAACCACTAAATGCACCAAACTTCTCTTCATCCGCCAAATCAATCCCATACATGGTAGAAAAAGAGGACTTCCTAGCCGTAGAACTTAACCCATCAGCACTGAGTCGCAAGGTCACCGCTTCTACCCCATCTAATGCTTCTATCTCTTTTCTAATGGTAGGCACATTGGCAATACTGTTTTTTATATCAGGGTCAAGCCGATACCCTTTGGCATACAAACTCATATCCCCACTGTCACTGCGTTTGATGCTCTCTATCATGTTCAGTGTCATTCCATCATAAAGCCCTTGTAGACTCAACATCATGCTCATACTAACAGCAATCATGAGTATAACTAGAATGGTTCTTGAAAGTCTTAAAAAGGAGTTTTTGTAGGCGAGTTTTAGGATGGTTTTTAGCATGATGGGTTGCCTTGGATTAATTGTATTTATATAAATTTTTCTAATGAACAGAGACAGCTTAAACCTCAACCAACTCCACTCCATCAATATACTTAAAATCCTTAAGATTATACGTAAAGATTCTACACTTCAAAACCAAGGCAGTTGAAGCAATTAAACTGTCTGGAATATCTAAATTGTGACTTTTTGCATAAGTTTTTACAAGATGTGTAGATTTGATAGAGATGGATTCATCTAAATCTTTTATCTTAAAAAGAGATACAAACTTTTCAAGTTTTTTAATCTCAGCCTTATTGATAGCACCATAGTAAAGCTCCATCACAGAGATAGAAGAGATAACAAGCTCTTCATTAAAAGACTGAACCATCTTAATGGTTGACGTATTACCTTTTAAAATTTCTATCAGTACATTCGTATCTAAAACTATCATTTCCAAGCTTTCTCTCGAATGGATTCTTGACTTATCTCTCGCTCTTTCCACATACCTGAAAAGCTAGACAAATCTAAACCATTTTGAGTCAAAGTAGGAGTAGATTTATCTTGCTCTTTTTTACTGGTAATAATCTCTAATCCATCATTTTTAAAACGATTTAAAAGCCACAATATTTTATCAAATAATTGTTCATTGTGTATATTTAATGTAATTGTCATTTCACGAACCTCTAAATTTTAATTATTATGTTTGATTATAACCGAAAAAGTTTATATTTTGATTATTGTTAAATTCTGCTATAATAAACCCTACTTAAAATAATATGGACTACCATGGAAACGAATAAATTTATGGAAACCAAAAAACTAATAACCTATCTAACCTGTGAAAAGTTTGTCAACAATATCTACCAAATAGTGGAACAACGCTATAAAGCTTCTTTGCATAAAGATGCCATTGTCATTAATATAGATGATGATAAAAATATTGTTTTGTTTAAATTTGGTGCCATTGTTTGCTGGAATATTGGCTATGAAGATATTAAATTCTTTTTAGACTTTGTAAAAAATCATCAAATAGAAAGTTTTAAAGAGTATTTTATAGAAGAGTTGGAGTACGAAGAACAAAATAATTTCAAAATAAAATTTGATACATTGTCATTAGACAACAGTAGTATCTTGGCAAAAATTGCCATCTCTCATGCATTGGCTCAAAATGTTAAATTAGAGCAGTTCGAGAAACAGGTTCAAAACAGCATTGAAGAGAACTCAAAAATCCCTCTGCAACTCTCTATAAAAGGGAAGATTGACCTTAAAAAACAAGATATTTCTAAAAAAATAGGCGAACTCTTTTTGGCAAAAAGTAAAATAAATCTTCATTACGATTTACTCGATACCCCTGAATTTATTTGGGAATATCCAGAATATGAACTCTACTACGAAAGCATGACACGTTATCTTGACATTAAAGCCCGAGTAGAAGTTTTAAATAAAAAAGTAGAAGTCGTACAAGAACTTTTAAATATGTTGGTCAATGAACAACACCACAAATACTCCTCTTTTTTAGAGTGGATTATTATTGTTTTAATCGGTGTTGAGATAGTGATGAGTCTGATAGACCGATTTTAATTGAGTAGGTTACCATATCAAAACTCACAACTCCATATAAAGTTGCTTATCCACTCCCTTTCTTTTATCAGAGAGTAGATGGAGTAAATGGTCAATTACCAAATCACTTTCCAATATCACATACTCAAACTCTTTATCTTTCGTCTTTTCGTACTGCTCTTTTAATATTTTTTTATCTTGGTAGAGTGCCAACTCTAAAAAAGGTTGTAACAACGTAAAAACCAACCATTTTGGAACCATAGATTGAGGTAACGCGACATCTACCACCATTTGAATCTCTCCTTTTTTCAAAGGAACAAAAAATATTACCACACAAAAAAGCAACGCTTCATCTTTTAAGTACTCTATTTTAGCAAAACCAGGCAGTCTGAACATTGCTCTATTTTTGTTAATTCCTTTGTCAAAAAACTTGTTAATCAGACCATTTTGTTTGTCACGTAACGCATAATGGGTGACAAATCCCTCTTCAGAACTCTTTTGACTTATGTTCATACCCTGCCTGCTCTTTGAACGGAGTAAACCTTTATGTATAAATGACGTATGTGTGGGGTCTAAAAAATTTTCAATACTGTGTAGGAAATCACCCTCTATCTGTTTGATATGTCGACTATTTACAAAGTTTTTTTCTAAGGGAAATAACCATTCAAACGCCCTATCTCCGCTTAATCGTACCCAAATTAAATTGCCCTCTTCTACCACTGAAAACGCTTCTAATTCTATCTTCTCTTCACATTTTTTTGTGCATCCATGAACATGTGTTAAGCGTCCCTCTTTATCAAAAGACCAACCATGATAATGACATTGAAGTTGATTGTTCACCAAAGAACCATTGGACAACGCTACTCCACGGTGTGGGCATTGGTCTTTAAAACATATAACCTCATCATTATTTCTAAAGAATACCAATGCAACACCCAAAAGTGTTTTGCCCAAAGGTTTACTTTTCAATGCTTTTGATGCAAGTACGGGATACCAATACGTTTTTAATTTTTCTATATTCACAACTTCAACCTTTTTAATAGGGGTGCATAAAAATATTTAGATAAAAAGGCAATAAAATACCACCCAATACGCTGTCTAAAACCAAGATGTTTAACCTTAACAAACATATACTCCAACTCTGCCCTTGCCCCTCTTAGCGTTTTAAATTGAGGTGCTCCCGAACTGAGATTCAGTAGACAATCACGATGCATCGCATAAGAAGTTGCAAAAATCATCAAACGTCTATAGAGTGCCTCTTTTTGTTCATAATCCATATCATACCCCACAATAGGAACGGTGATAACCTTTGCTTCTTCGGTCATGCCTACAACACCCACATAGTTCATCTTTTCATTATCTCTTAAGAAGTATAAATCTAACAGTTTCTCTTCTACAAGCAACTGTAAATACTTTGCTGTAAACCGAATGTTATGCTCAGAATACTTCTCTAAATACAAAAAACCATACAACGCTTCAGCACGTTCAAATGCTTTCACATCATCTAAAACTTTACAAAACTCAAAACGTGCCTCGTTTAAAAGCTTTTTATCACTCATCGTATTGCGGCTCTTTCGCCATTTCTCTTTGTCATCAAATAGGTAAACCTGCCGAGAAACAATAGCCATCCATCCATTTTGACCAAGATGTTCAAAAAGTTTTGGATTTTGAACCTTATTTACCGAACGAATTATCAAAGTATGTTCAGGGTAACGTTTTATGGCTTTTTTTTCTAACTTTACAATATCTAAACTCTCCCATTTTTCAGAAAAAAAATTCGTAGAAAGCATATAGTTATTTAAAGTTTGAGCCTTATCTATCTCTGTATATCGTAAAAAAGAGGCAAAGGTTTTAATGAGTAGACGTGAAAAAGCTCTTTGAAATTTTGATTCTATTTTTACTAATTCATCTTCGCTGTAATCAATGAGTAGTGCATAAGGTGAAGCAACATAAACGTTTTGCTTTACCTCATTTGTGATGGTTGTTATTATGAATTCGTTGTTTATTTTATAGTAATCGAACTTTGTATTTAGTTTTTTTATTAAAGTTGAAGGAATAGTATTGTTAAAAATTTCATAGATTGCTTTTGAATAACTCATCCATCAAACTCAATATCAAAAGTACTTGCACTCGTTATCTCTTTTCTATACATCACCGCCCGTTGAAGCATCCCAAACATAGACAAGGCTTGTCCATACATTGGTACACCTTCCAAAACATCTTTTGCTCGTTGATGGTCTTGATGTAAACGTTTAAACTCTCCATTCAACAGTGCTTTTACCCCAAAGAGTGAATAGAGTGTTGTTCCTACTCTATAAGCTGAACTACCTGCCTCTTTTGTGTATGTAAACGTATTTCTTTCAAAGCTCAATCCTGCACTTAACAAGTGTAGTCCACTCGTAGCCCGTGGGTTACACTCTAACACATACAAGGCTTTTCCATCATCTATAAAGTCAAATGCGACTTGTCCTGTATAGTTCGTATCTTTGGCAAACTTTGTTATGAATTTTTCTAACCGTTCATCCACATAGGGTTCAAAATAGGTTGCAGCAGCCCCATTGAGCAAATACATGGGTCGGTATGCCACATGAGCCAAAAGCTCTCCATTTAAAATAAGGGCATAGTTACAGACAGCCTCACCCACGATGCGTTCTTGTTGCACCCATGGATAACTTTCTGAAATTTCTATCTTTTCTATATTTTTTTGCGTAATCTCCCGAATAACACTGCGTCCGAACCTTGAATAGACGGGTTTTAAAATGCTCTTTTCCTCTAGCACTATGTGTTCTTTAGAGGTCAACAGTTTTGTTTTAGGTGCTTGAACATGCTCATTTAAGCGTTTAAAAAAATTAAACTTATGATGCAACTCAAAAAGCAAGTCACTCTGTGGCATAAAGAAAAAAGTATCGGTCTGCATACTGTCACGCACACGACTCAAATAAAAAAGGTCTTCACAGTTGGGAATGACCCAATCCACGTGATTTATAAGTTCCATCATCTTTTTTTTGTACTGCTCAAACGCCAAACGTGGAGGAGAGACTTTAATATATTTGGTATTTTTATAGTACTTGGCAATGGGAAAATTCAAAGAGTCCACCAACAACACTTCATGCCCTGCGTTAGAAAACAGACGTATCCATTCTACGGTCACAGGTGCTCTAGGACAAGTAATTAATACTCTCATAACTGTTTCACCCTTCTTCGTTTGTCGGTCAGTTTTCCTATTTTATAAGGATGGTAAAGATGCTTGATAACTTCTAACCCTTGCTCACCATAAAGCTTTTGAAGTGATTTCTCTACCTCATCTTTCACACTGATTGGTTGCAAATAAATATGTAAAACATCTTCTTTATGCTCCACACTGTACTCTTCTATCTTATCACTCGCTCGTATAATCGCACGACGAATAAAATCGGGAAACAACAAATAAGGCTCACGCTTTTTGTCTTTCACTTTCAATATGTCGTCACAACGTCCCTCTATTTTTTTAATGCGTTCAAAAACAGACCCACAAAGACATGGCTCTTTTTCGAGTACCAAAATATCATCCAATTTATACCGAATAACAGGTTGAGAGGAACGAAAAAAATCCGTAATAATGGGGCTAAAGCGTCCACTTTTTTTATCTATCCACGCTTTTTCTATGTAGACTCTATCCTCATTCAGATGTAAATTTCCCTCTTCGCACGTGTGGGCTAAAAAACCCTCTGTACACTGATAAACTTGATGCACCTTTTGTGAAAATCGTTGAACAATTAATGCTTCATCTTCTTCCTCCAACACCTCTGCGACCGAAATAATTTTTTTGGGGTTTATTGTTAACCTATCAGACAATGCCAACAACCGAAGGAGTTGTGCAGGGGCAATTAAAATAGTCGGTTGCGTTGCATTTAACCGTTCAATATGCTCCTCCAAAGGTCTCAGTAAATCATAAAATGTAAACGTAATTGTAAGAGAGTTAACACTCTCATAAAGATTCGAGTTGGCACGTAAAAAAAAGGCTATTTTATGCCTTTGTAGCAAAGGCTTAGGCAACATCCGTTTTAAAATATACCCAGCCCAACGGATGCTCTCTTTTTCGGAGACTAAAAAAATACCGCGATTACCACTCGTACCCGATGATAAACCCACCGAAATGTCACCTATTTTATTAGAAAAATTCCGACTCTCTTCAGAAGCCAATGCCACTTTAAACGCCTCTTCTTTGGTAATCTTTACCGTGTTAATGGTTTCAAAGTTCTCCATAAAAATCTTTTTATTGATAATGGGGAAATCTTCTAATTTTTCAGAATTTGGATAAAAAAAGCTACCATGTGAAGCCAAACGCTCTGCCAACTTCTCTTTTTGATACGCTTCCAATACTTCTTTATTCGTAAAATCTTTAACCGACAAAAACTCTTTAACAATGCCAAGTTTTCTAAACATGCTTATACCATTCATGTGTTTTAGAACAATGTGTTGGCACAATTTTCAAAGCAGGGTTTTGACGATGAAGCACTTTGAGTTTCTCAATCGTCTCATAATAAACATTGGCATCTTTAAAAATAAGATGGGTCAAAATATTGGGTTTAATTCCTTTGGTAATCGCTTCTATGTCCCAAACCGAATCACTCACAAAAAAGGTATCGTCCACCACCAATCCATACTGCCCATGAGCATGACCACCCAACTCTATGACATAAAATCTATTATCCAACAAATAACCCTTTTCAAAAGGAGCCAAAAAGTCAGGTAAATTCACTTGAAGTAAATCTTCAATATAGGTCAAACGTTCTTCAAAATCATCAGGCAACAAAGCAGGAAGCACACCCATTTTGGTCTTAGAAAAACGTGACATCTTTCCTTTGGCAATCGCATAAGCCTCTTTAGAGCAGTAAAGTTTAGCCTCAGGGAAATCTTTTAACCCTCCAATATGGTCAGCATGAAAATGAGAGATAAAAATACTCTCTATTGGTTTGTCTATCATCTCCACCAAAGGCTTTTCTAATGTTACAGGGGTTGTGAGTGCATACAACTTTTCAGGAAACTTTGCTGTAGCATCAAAAAAATGTTTGCCATAACCTGTGTCAAAAAGTAAGTTTTTACCCTCGTATTCTATCAATGCAACCATCGCAGGAAACTTTATGGAAGCAAAACTCCCTCCACGTTTCACCATAAACTCGGGGTGTTTGCAGTAGCCTACTTGATAAAGGCTAATCTTTGCTTTTTGCATATCGTTCCAATCCTTCTTTAATGCTATATTGTGGGCTATACCCCAAAATATCTTTAGCTCTTTGTAAATCCAAAGTCTGGTCATGGGCAATAAGTCCTACACCATATTTGGTTATCATCGGCTCTTTACTCAAACCCATTTTAGCGACAAACTCCAAAACTGTTGCAACCCCCATCATGGTTGTATACCCAACACGCATATACTTCACCTCTTTGCCCAATGTTTTCATTACCATCTCAAAAAGTTTTGAAATCTCTATGGGTTTAGCATTGGTAATGTTAAAAATACTTTTTTCAGGTAGCTCTTTTGTGGCACACAAATACATGGCATGAACCACATTACCAACATAAGTCACATCAACCAAAGCATTTCCATTTTTAATGAGGGGTAAAAACCCTCTATTGGCTATCTTCTCCAAACGAGGGATAAGCACAGAATCATATTCACCAAAAATCCCACGAGGTCGTATAATCACAGCATCCACATCGGAAGCCAAAACCAACGCTTCTGCTTCATATTTTGTTTGGGCATAGGCATTCACAAACGCTTTTGGTCGGTAACTCTCTTGTACATTGAATTGGTTGGTAAAATCAAAATAGATACTTGGTGTTGAAACATGCACCAGCTTTGGAATGTTGTACTTTTTCATGGCTGTTAAAACATTTTGTGTGGCTTGTACATTGTCTTTATAAAAAAGTTCATACTTCCCCCAAGGAGAAGAACGTGCAGAACAATGAAACACCACATCAGCCTCTTCAAATGCGTCTAAGGTCTTTTCTAAATTACTTAAGTCAAAAGCTTTAAAGGCATAACCTAGCTCTTTACCTATGCTTTCATTGCGTCCAAAACCTAGAAGTTCCCAACCTTCTTTACTTAGAAACTCGCCTAAGTTTCGACCTAAGCCTCCTGTTGCTCCTGTGATGATGGCTTTTTTAGTTTTCATCTTTTACACCATTAAAAGCCAAGAAGTGAGGTAAAAACTTAATATTTGTCGCATTAAATTCTCGACTTCCAAGCTGATTAAAATTCAAGACATAACCCTGCTTAGGTTTATAATTGGCTAAGAAATAATGATAAGACTTAGAAATCTTCATGGAGGTTAAATTTGACCTTATCTCCACAGGAATAACATCATCAATAATAAAATCAACCTCAGCCCCATTTTTAGTTCGATAATACTTCACATCTCTTTCAACCAACTCTCTAAAAACAAAGTTTTCTAACATCGCTCCTTTATCAACTTTGTCTTCAAGAGGAGAAAAGTTTTTAATGATGACATTTCTAAGCCCCATATCAAAAAAGAAAATCTCAGGGTTTTTAACTATCTCTAACTGTTTGTTGGTAAAAAATGGGCTAATGGTCTTGGTTAAAAATGCTTTTTCAAAAACACTCAAATACTCTTTGAGTTGCACCGTGTTAATGCCTATTAGTTTAGAGAGTTCACTGTAAACCACCACATTTCCTATCTGTAAAGAGAGGGCTTTAACTAGTCGGTACATCTTGGTTTCATCAGCTATTTTGGCTATCTCTTTGATATCTCTTAAGAGGTAAATACTCAATAGGTTTTTCAATACCTCTTTTTTCTCTTCATTACTTTCACTCAAAATCACTCTAGGATAACCACCATAAGTAATGTACTCATCTAAATAGTCATATATTTTTTTAGAAAGTGGAGCTGAAATATTTTCATCTGCTTTAGTGTAAAGCGTATAAAGGTTCTCATCTTTTACCCGTAAAAACTCTCCAAATGAAAAAGAGTAAAGGTTAAAAACAAAAATTCTTCCTACCAAATATTTAACAGCATTAATAGAAAGTTCCATGGCAGAAGAGCCTGAAATAAATATCTTTTTATCGGTCGTATCATAAATGTATTTGAGATGTTTCCCACCCATTTTAGCATACTGAAACTCATCTATAAATATATGCTCATAGGGGTCAATGTAAAGTGCAATGAAACTCTTAATGTCTTCTTCAAAAAGAACTTTTAGCTCTATGTCTTCAAAGGTCAAAAAAATAGGATTTTCTACTCGATTGTAAAACTCTTTTAAAAGAGTGGTCTTACCAACTTGTCTTGGTCCAAATATGGCAATAATTTCTGAACTTTCTAAATATCGTTCTATTTTTGATTCTAAATCTCTTTTATAATACATTTTAACCACACTATTTTTTATTTATATTTTATTATAGCGTGGTTGTTTTAAATTATAGTATAGGTGTTAAATAAAATTCTAGATTAGATATTAAGTATTTTGATATAAATTTATTCATCTATGATATAATAAAATTAACTAACCTAAAAGGAGTTTTATATGCAAGTAGCTTATACACTAAATGCCAATGAATTAGATATAAACTTTTTAGAATCTATTAAAAAACTGTTTCAAGAAAAATCTATCAATATCAATATTTCAATAGCCCAAAATGAGGATGAAACAGACTATCTACTTTCAAACCCTACCAATGCTTCACGTCTCTTAAAGGCTATTAATAATATTGAAAATAATAAAGATAAATTACTACACAAAGATTTAAAAGATTTAGGACAATAATTATGTTAGCCTTTGAACCTTCTGCTTGGGAGGATTATCTCTATTTTAAAAATAGTGACAAAACTATCTCAAAAAAGATAGACAAACTTATCAAAGAAAGTTTACGAGAACCTTTTGATGGTATTGGAAAACCTGAAAAGTTAAGAGGAAATCTTAGTGGCTATTGGTCAAGACGCATCACACAAGAACATAGACTCGTTTACAAATATGAAGATGAGACATTAACTATTGCTTCTTGTCGATTTCATTATTGAAAATGAAGTCTATACTTTAGTTTCGACCTAAGCCTCCTGTTGCTCCTGTGATTATGGCTTTTTTAGTTTTCATTCGATTTCCTTAGTCTCACTCAAACATATTAAGAACCCGTTCTCAAACTATTAACATTATTCAAAGTTAAAAACTCAGAGATATTTGCACTTACAATATCTCCATTAGGTTTTGTTCTTTGAGTACTAGTACATAAAATACAACCTTTTTTTGCTCTTGTAACACCAACATAGTGTAAATTTAAATCTTGTTGATAGTTACCCTTATATTGAGGTAAAATGTATTCATACAAATCTAAATGAAATACAATATCGAATTCAAGTCCTTTAGCTTTATATAAAGTCATAATTTGAACCTCATCCTCCGAAACAGATGAGTATTTATCTAACTCTTCAGATAATACCTTTTCCAATAAGATTAATGAATTGTCTTGAATTTGGTGGGGGAGTAATATAGTAGCTATTGTTTGACATAATATTTTAATATTTCCTATATCAATGTCCTCTTTAATCAATATATCTCTAACTCTTTCAAACTTTTCTTTTAATTCTTTTTTTTCTATATCTTTCAACTTATCAAAATATATAAAATCTTCTATGATTTCTGTCATAGTAAGTTGATTGTTGTATGCAAATTTAATAATCTTATCAAAAAGAATTGAAACAATATGGCTACTGTTTTCTAAAGACGAATTCTCAATAATTCTTCGAGGAGCAGTCATATAATCATATATAATCTTAGCTGTTCTTCCATTTTTTGTTAAAATAGCTGTTTTAGAAAAAGGTGTATTACACATTTTTCTTTTAATCCATTTATCTATCCATCTTCCAATATCTCTTTCATCTCCTCTAATGTCTTTATAATAAACCCTAATTGAATCTGTTTCAATCAATGTTGTATTTTTATTCATAAGGGTTAATGAATAGTTTATAATAGATGGATGAGAACGATAATTTTCTATAAGTTCAAATTGATAAAAACTGTTATCTTTTCTTAATTTAGCAAGATATTTAGAACTTTTTCCTCCAAATTCAAAAATTGATTGGTCTAAATCTCCTACTGCTATAGCTGTCAATTCAAGATGTGTTTTTAAGCCCATGAAAATAGAATATTGTTCTTTTCCACAATCTTGAAATTCATCAATAATGATATATTTATATTTGGCTTTTAAATAATTCGTACATGATGATGAATGATTCAATATATAAATAGCATATTTTTCTATTAAAGCTAAATAGATTCTTCCAGATAAGTACATCTCTTTTAAATCTTCTATATGTGCTATATTATTTTTATCAAAGTTTTTCTCTAAATTTTCCACATAATTTTTTTCATCATTATTAGTTGGTTCAACTATTTCTAACTCTTGCATAGGAAGTCCAAATACCTGTTTCCCAAAAGATAAAACAATTTCAAATATAAGAAAGCTATGAATTGTTCCAAAAAAAGATGATTTTTTATCAATTCCTCCTTTCAAACTTCTATCTTTTAACTCTTTACTTGCTTTTCGAGTATAAGAGATGGCTATTACACCTTGATAATCTTCTAAAGTTAATAATACTTTTTTTATTTTATTAGCTAATACAAATGTTTTTCCACTTCCAGGTCGAGCAATTACGACAATACTTCCTTCTACATCAATAATTTGTTGTTGTTCTTGTGAAGGTGTCATATTTGTGCTTCTATTATCTCTTTACATCTTCTTAATGGTTGACTAATTTGTTCTGTATCTAAAATAGATAAATAATCCTGATATTTATATAAAAACTCAAAGATTAGACTACCTTTTTTCTGTTGCATTTTTTCTATAATTTCTTCTTGATTATATTCTTTTCCATGTTCGATACTTTCTTTAATAGCATTACCTATACCATCTATAGTACATAATTCTTCAAAACTTTCAAATGGTTTTGTATTTTGAAAATCAACAATACTTTTAGCCTTATCTTCCCCTATATTTGGAACCTCTATTAACTGTTCACTTGTAGCTACATTCAACTCTTCTAATGTCATTTTTGGGTTAAAAAACTCTTGTAGTTTTGGAAATAATGGACTATTAACTAAATCTTGTTCTAAATCATTTTGAGATAAAAATATATCAAATGGTTCTACAAATCGTATAAGATTAGAAGCCGACTCTTTAATAGCACCAGCAATTGGTTTTGTAAACCCTGAAATATTCTTTATATCATTTTTAATATCTTCAGAATATTCTACTTTTTGTTTAAATTTTTCATAGATACCTAAACTTCTTGTAATTCCTGCATATCTAAATAAAGTACTATTTTTTGCTGTTTCAAAAATATCATTATCAGTTCTCATAACCCAAGGTATTTGTAATAAATTTAAGACTCTAATATAAGGTTTAAAACCAATACCATCAACCATTAAAATACTAATATTCAACCTATCTAAATCTATATCAATGGCTTTTGCTAAAGCTTTATAAAAAAGTATCTCCGATTGTCCTTCAACTAAGAATACTACATTTGAATAAAATGCTTCTGTAGAAATAATATCAAGTCTATGTGCAAAGTTAAAAAGTTCATCTTCTATATTTGAACTACAACCATTATTTACTCCATAAGTAGCTCCTTCTTTCTCAAATAACTTGATAATTGAATTAGGTCTAAATTCAGAAATTATTTGAGGAGAATGAGTTGTTATTATGACTTGGTTATCTAGTGTATCAGCCAAGTATTCGGATAGTTTTCTTTGTTGATGTGGGTGTAAATGAGCTTCAGGTTCTTCTATACAATAAAAAGACACTTCATTTAAATCAGTATCATTATTATATTTACTAGTCCATAATGCTAAAAATATTTGATTTAATTTACCATCTCCTCCAACAGCCAATAATTTATCATTTATTAATACAGATAAATCTACTTTCTGTAAAAGAGTATCAATATTATCTCCTGCCATATCAAATACCAATTCTTGATTTTCATTTTTATAGGAAAGTTTATTTAATTCAGTATTGATTTGAGTAGTTGAATTTTTTACATAGGATATATCCCGTACTTGGTTATTAAGAGTAGATAAAGAACCTTCAACATTTTGAATAATTCTAGAATCACTTAGAATATCAGCTTCTTCTCTTATTTCTTTTGCTTTTTCTAAAAGGTGTTTTTTCTCTTTTTTAATAAATGACGATAAATTTCGTGAACTCCCTACATACTTCAAATTAAAAGCTTTTAAATAAAATCTACCTTGTATCTCTTCTAATAAATCTATTGATGAACCCATCAATAGTTTAAAATCTCTATCATATTTTAAAAAAGTATATTTAAGAAATATAATGCCATCATCAGATACAGAACTTCCTACTTTTGATAAAACAAAATCCTCTACTACCTCATCAAATTTAATTACTATTTCTATTTCACTTGTCTCTTCATGTACAAAAAAATCTGAATCATTTAATTCCATATCTGCTTCTGAAATATTTTTATCTAATAATAATCGTAATGCATAAATCAAATTAGTCTTACCTATATCATTAAATCCCATAATTGCTGTATGATTATTAAAATTAAATTTTGCATCTTTAAAATTTCTAAAACCTTTAATTGTTACTTCTGCTATTTTCATCATTTTTCCCTTTATTTTCATCAATCATTACGCATAAACTCTTTCCAAGAAATCTAACTTTACTACATACTTTTAACCTTTGCTACATAGACATTCCAAAAGAAACAGCAAAGCTTTATTCATCTATCTTGATAACATGTTTACCAATCTAAAATACAATACCAATCACACTCTTTTTACTAGTCTTCTGAAAATCAAAAATATGTTTAAAGCCTCCCCTCTTAGCTTCTCAACCCACAAATAAACCAGTTCCACTACTTCCCCTTTAAACTTTCTACTCTATCTCTAAAAATCTCAAGCTTTTCACAACGGTTTCCCTATTCGTCTAGGTCTTTTTCTCTGTTTGGTCAATCTCTCAATCTCATCAGGAGCATAATACTCTCTAGCTTTTAACAAAAGTGCTTCTAACTCTTTTCTAAAAGCATAACGAGGGTTAAACATAAAAAGCCGTGTACGACCTACTTTTTGACTGACTAAAATAGAACCTAACTCTAGCCTTTCCAACTGCTTCTGTATGGGGTCTACACTACTATCGTAAAAATCTGCTATCTCTTTGGCATAACCTTCATTGTTTGCAAGGATAAATTGTAAAACGCGTTCACGGTTTTTAGAACCAAATAATTCTTCTAACAAAATAGTTCCTTTTTTATAGGTTTTATAACCTACTATTGAGGTTTTAATACCTATATTATAGTTTTTTTAAATGATTTTTTACTTAAATATAAATCACGCTTATAGTTCTCTTTTATCTAAAAAAATATCCCAAAAGGAACAGCAAAATTCTGTTCATCTATCTCAATAATATGCTCACCCATGTAAAATACAATACCAATCACATTCTTTTTACTCGCCGTCTGAAAATCAAAAATATGTTTAAAATCTCCCTTATCAGCAGAATGAGATGCTTTTACTTCTATGGCTAACAAATTATCTCCTCTACTTAAAATAAAATCTATCTCTTTTTTATCACTGGTATGATAATGATATATTTCTGTATTATCAACAGCGAAAGAGATATGTTTTTTAAGTTCAGAAAAGATAAATGTTTCATAAATTTGACCTTTGTAGGTAGAATCTTCTAAGGTTTTACTATTTTTAACTCTTAGTAAATGACAAACTATTCCTGTGTCTAGCATATGTAGCTTAGGAGACTTTACAAATTGTTTTCCTATATTTTCAGAATAAGGTCTGAGTAACTCTACTTGATAAAGCTGTGTTAATATCGTTAAAAAATTATCAACTACTGAATCTTTTAATGCTACTGTTTTAGCAATTTTCGACTTATTTAATAAGGTTGCTGTTCTAGGGGCTATAACATTGAAAAATTTAAAGAAGTTATTTATCTCTCTAATCTCTCCTAATTCTCTGGCATCTCGTTCTATGTAGGTTGAAATATAAGAGCTAAACCATAATCTTCTTTTTAATTCAGTATCAAGCTTTAAGAGTTCAGGGTAACCACCAGAAATGATATTCTCTTCAATAAAGTCTGTATCAACTTTTGACAAAGAAAAATCTTTTTCAAATAACCTATCAACGACATTTTCATGAGGCTTTCCATTTTTTTCTTTAGCACTTAAGGGAAAAAGTGAAAGTTCTATAATACGACCAGCCAAAGTATCTTTTGTTTTTTTCATATCTAAAAGGTTGGCTGAACCTGTCAACAGATAACTTCCATTTATTCTTTCTTTATCAACATCTAACTTAATCGCTTCAAGCAGGTTAGGAGCTTTTTGAATCTCATCAATACAAACTGGTTTTTTCAAACGTTTCAAAAAACCTTTTGGATTATCAATGGCTGTTAAACGTAAATCAACATCATCTAAAATGGCATAATTTGTAAACAGTTTAGCAGAGAGTGTCGATTTTCCAACTTGTCTTGCTCCACTAAGTAAAACAATCGGTGAAATTTCTAACGCTGTTTCAAGTATCGGTCTAATGCTTCTTTCTACCATGGAAACCTTTTTTCATATATTATACCCTTATAAGGTTAAAATTTATACCCTTATAAGGATAATTTTTTCAAACATGCCCCATCGCCTCAATAGGATTAAACGAATTGATATAGACCATCGGATAGAGAATACTCAAAAAATTCAACCCGTAAATCACCAAAACATTCCAAGAAATCGTAAACATATCAAAACTAAATGGCATCTCATCCGATACTATCCCATACTGTTTATAGGTCTCGGCGATTCCCTCGATGATGATGGGATTTAGGCTATAGTAGTAGGTGATATAGGCTCCGATAGGTGTCGCCAAAAGAATGGCGATAGAGGAGAGTATAAATATCTCATAAAAGAGCAGTTTTCGTATATTGCCTCGTGAGAGACCAATGGAGCGAAGCACACCAAACTCTTTGGTGCGTGAGCTGACATTGATAAATCCGTAAATCATAATGACGAAAAATATCACCACAAAAAAAAGTGAAAGTGAAACATAACCAAAGATGCTATCGACCTCTAATAGTTCCACCATCGAACTCATAAGGGTTTTCCATGTTAGGCTCTCTACTTCATTATCTAAAATGCTGTTTATATCTTTATTTACTTTATCTGCATCATTTATATCATCTAACTTTAGGGTAATGTACGAGGCTTTGTTTTGGGTATACATCAGGGTATCAAGATAGTTTTTATCTACAAAGGAGGAACTGGCATCAAACTCAAAGAGTCCTGTTTTGAAAATACCACAAAGTTTGAAGATATCAGCAGCAAAGGAGTTGTCACTGGCAGATCCTATAAAGGCTATTTCATTACCCAATTTGACTTTGAGTTTGCTAACCAAATCCACACCACTGTAGAGACAGTTGTTGTTAGTTCCATCTAAATATTTTCCCTCTACCAAAGCAGAACTAAGTTCATTAAGCTGTTGCTCTTTTTTGGGGTCTATACCGACCACCATTGATGCTGTTGATTGCTCTTTGCTAGAGAGGAGTCCATAGGTCTCATAGCGTGGGCTGTAGGCTTCTATACCCTCTATTTTATCCAGTTTTTGGGTAATGCTCTCTACATCATTTAGTAGGTACTCATTGCCCCCAATGTCTCTGTAGCCCTTTTTATAAATTTCTATGGCTCCAGTGTAGATTTTGAGAGAGTTTTGCAACATTGCGTTATGTGAACCATCCATCATCGAGACATAGACGATAAAAAAGAGAGCTGAGAGAAAGGTCAGTACCAGTGTCGCTATCGAGCGACCTTTATAGAAGAGAATGTTTTTGAGAGCCAGATGGAACATTATCGTGAAAACCGTTTTAATGCACTTTTTGTAAAGTATTGATCAGATATATCAATGTCATACTCTATCTCTTCGAGTTCTATTTTGGTGTGGTTCTCTTTTTTGTCACTTGGTCGTAGCTCCCAATAGGTTGGGATATAGTATTTGCCATATTTTTTGATGTTGTCGTAAGTAAAGGTACGAACCTCTTTCCCCTCTTCATCATAAAAACTATCTTTGGAAGAAGTATACGTATTGGTATCAATATGGCTCACAATCTTCCCCCACACCACGGCTGATTCCTCTTTGGGTATCAACTCTATCGTTACCATGTTCTCTTTTTTCTCTAAAATTCGAGCCGTATAGTCTTCGACAATGGAGTTCTGTTTGACCATATCATCATTGGTAATGTCACTGCCCATCCAGTTTTGAAGCATCATAGAGGGTGGAATTTTAATAACCCGTTCAATTTTAGGCACATATTGCCACATTTGGTTATCGAGACTCAAAAAGGTAATACCTTGGTCTTTGGGTGGATAGGTAATTTTAACAAAACTCTTTTTGGTGCCTTTTGCCCAATTTTCTATCTTAATGGTGCGTGTGTGTCCTAATGATTTTATCTCCATGTTCATCTTGAGGTGAATGCTTTGTCCACGCATATTTTCATCAAGTTTTTTGATAATTTCGTCGGCTTCATTAGAGAGCAATAGTGTGGAAAATAGAAAAAGTAAAATGATTAATTTTCGCATTTACACACTCTTTTTCGGCACTTTCCATAACGCTAAAGTTAACCCTGCAATCAAATATAACAGAGGCACTTCAATACTCCATGCACCATGCTCTCCTAAAGTAAAGATATCATTTTTATGTACCAATAAAATTGCAACCAACATATTAAACGCAATAATAGCTCCCGATAGTCGTATGTATTGTCCAAAGATTAACAGTAGTGGAGCAATAACTTCACCGATATAAACTCCATAAGCGATATATTGACCATAGGGTATACCTGCACCCGTCAGCATTTTTACAATATGATCAACACCGTTAGAGAGCTTATCAATACCATGAAAGAGCATCAACACACCCAAACCAAAGCTTAAAACTCGTATGGCTCTGTTTGTTTCCATAGAGAATCCTTTTTATTTTTTCTAATTGTAACAGAAATAAATAGTAATTATGAAGAATAAAGGTCTATTTGTTTTGAAAAGGAAGATAAGTACATCCTCGAATTAGCTAAGGCTAGTCCTTCGTCTAGTTGGTCACAAATCTAAAGCAAACTCATTTCATTAAAATATGTCATTTATTATGGTTAGGTACTTAGAAACGAGAAGGCTTGGATTCAAGGACTTTTATATTTGAATTTTTATTGTCTAAAAATTGATTTTCTATTCTTTTTCCACGCCAATAATATCCACCCATCGCACCACCGGCAGCTGCTATGGTCAAAAGTCCTACTGTCATCATCTGTGCAAACACAAACAATGCCCCTACACCTAAAACTCCTGCAAAGGCAGCACCCACTTTAAAATTGGCTTTGGCATGGGTGGTTCGTGCCTCTTTGGCAATATCTTTTTGAGCCTGTTTCACCACACGAGTCTTGGCTCGTTCTGCATTGACTTTGAGCTTTTCACGCTCTTGGGCAAAAGAACTTTTAACCTTTTCAACCTCATCTTTACGATGATGAGCCGAAAGCGAAGCAAACCAAAACGCAACCATCAGTGCCATAAAAAAAAGAGGAATCGCCAAACGTAAAAGCCCTGTCGTATCCAACTCGTTTGGCAAAAGTATAACCAACACTACAGTTACCAGTTGAACTAAAATGATGCCAAAGAGAAATTTTATGAGTTGCAAGTTCAGTCGCCTTTACTATTTTATAAAAAATTATACACGGTTTTAATTTATATTAACTGCTTTACTAAAAATATTCTTTAAAAATTAATACAGAAATTTTTTGTTACTGTTTAGTTACCCCTCTTTCGTTATAATGGAGTTATAAAATTTCAAAAAGGCATAAAAAATGGAAACAGAAAAACAAGAAGTTCAAAACTCTAAGCAACCTTTACGTTCAAGATTCTTTTACATGATTTTATTTTTAATCATCGGACATTTTATCTCAGCAATCGTCTTTCTTTCAACACTTTTTCAATTCATCTACACATGGATTTTTGGAAAATCTCAGGAAAGAGTATTGGAATTTACAAGTAATTTATCGCTGTTTGCCAAAGAGATTATCGATTATCTTACTTTCAACAGTGAAGAGAAACCTTGGCCTATCGGTGAGTGGGGGAAGAAGGAGTAGACCTCCTTCTCACCCTTATATTTACCTCAATCCCTTTTTATATTTTGTTATCCCAATGATAGCAATAATCTTCTTCTCTAAGTCCACTTCATAAGGAATACTATATCCTTTATGCGTTAGATCTCGAATATACTCATCATCAAAATAGTAAGATTTATGATACATAAAAGGGAAATCTTTAAGATCTTTTATCTTTTTATTGAGGTCACGGTTAAATTGTATAGCAGCACTCTTTTTATCTTCTGCTATATAACTCAAAATATTTTCAAGAGACTCCTGAAAACTTTTAGTTTTAACTATTTTCATAAGCTTTTTAAAAAGTTTTCAGTTCTTATATTTGATTCTTCTTCAGAAAGCATCTCTTCTGTTCTATTTTGCATTCGTGCATAAATTTTATGAAACCTTTTTCTATCTTCATCAAAATTGTTATCAGTATGAGGAAGGTATTTATTTAAAAAGTCATTGATATAAGCAGTTATCTGTTTTTTATCACCATCAAACTTTTCATATAAAAAGGCTTCAACTAAACTATTATTTATGGTTGCTTGTATCATTTTGAATTTCCTTTTGTTGTTTTGATTATTATAACATATCTCGCATTTCATTTTCTGTTAAAGTAGCCACACCCAACTTCACAGCCTTATCATACTTAGATCCGGCATCCTCACCATAAATTAAAAAATCTGTCTTTTTACTCACTGAACCACTTACTTTGGCTCCAAGCTTTTCCATCATCTCTTTAATAACCCCACGACCCACCGACATGGTTCCTGTGAGTACAACGGTTTTATCTTTAAAAGGATTTTCACTTGCTTCCACTTTTGCTTCAACCGTAGGTTCGATTTCATCGAACAATTTCAAAACAAACTCACGATTCACTCGCATAAACTCAACAAAAGAGTTTGCCATCTCAACACCGATACCCTCTATCTCTACGAGTTGCTCTTCGGTAACATCAACCAAACCTAAACCAAACTCTAAAGCGATAGATTTACCTGCCACTTCACCGATATGCTCAATCCCCATAGCAGAAATAAGTTTGGCTAAAACCACCCCTTTGGTAGCAGCTATGGCATCCAGTAGCTTATTAATTCGTCTCTCTTTAAAGCCTTCTAATCCTTCTAAATCTTCTGGTTTTAAATGATAAAGTCCTAAAATATCTTTTATTTTTCCCTCTTTAACCAAAATTTCAACAATTCGTGAACCCAAACCATCAATATTCATACATGACTTTTTAGCAAAATGAATAATAGAATTAACCACCCTATCAGGACAATCCAAATTTTGACACTTGATCAATGTTTCTTCATCCAACAGCTCACTTCCACAAGTAGGACAGGCTGTTGGTCGATGAATCTCTACCTCTGTTCCATCACGTCTATCAGTCAATACTTTGGTAATCTTAGGAATCACATCCCCCGAACGAATTAATATAACCGAGTCACCTATCTTCAAACCTTTTCGCTCGATTTCATCAAAATTATGTAGAGTTGCACGGGCAATCATCGCTCCTTCTACCTCTACAGGCTCAACTTCAGCTACAGGAGTAATCACACCTGTTCGCCCTACTTGTAAGGTAATGGCATTAACTCTGGTCATCTTTTCCACAGCCGGAAACTTATACGCACACATCCACTTAGGAACTTTTACCGTGTAACCCAACTGCTCTTGTTTGACAACATCGTCTACTTTTAAAACCATCCCATCCATCATCATTGGAATCTCATCACGCTTACTTATGAGAAAATGATAAAACGCTTCTATCTCTTCTATGGTCGTACACTCTTTACTATAGGGTGGTTTTAAAAAACCCAACGCATAAATAAAATCCATCTTCTGCGATAAATTGCTCTGTTCTAAAACATTCTGCCCCAACCCCCAAGGGTAAAAAACCAAACGACGTTTCGCCGTAACCGATGAATCCAACTGACGCAGACTTCCTGCTGCTGCATTTCTTGGGTTTGCAAAAGGATTTTCACCCCCATCTAGTCGCTCTTTGTTTATGGCTTCAAAGTCATCTTTGCGTATGACCACCTCACCACGAATCTCAATTTGTCCTTGATACTCAATACGTAAAGGCACAGAACGAATGGTACGAACATTGTCCGTTACCTCTTCACCGATAAGCCCGTCACCTCGTGTAATGGCCCGAACCAACTGACCATTTTCATAAAGTAGGTTCATACTGGCTCCATCAAACTTTGGCTCACAAAAGTACTCTACCACGCCTACATTTTTTACCACTCTGTCAAGCCACTCTTGAACCTCTTTGGTATCGAAGACATCTTCCATACTCCACATGCGTTTAATGTGTTTGGCTTTAGAGAACTCATCACGGACTACACCCCCTACTCTTTTGGTTGGTGAATCTTCTAGCGTATTGTTGGGATTTGCTGTTTCATAATCTAAAACTTCATGATAGAGTCTGTCGTACTCGTCATCGGTGGCGATTGGGTTGTCATCTACATAATAGGCATGTGCCCATTTTTTTAAAAGTTCTATTTTTTCTTGGTAAAGTTCTTTGGTCATTTTTTATCTTTATAATCAATTTATGTAATTTTATCATCTCATACTTAGGATACTCTCTTGATAAATGGGCATCATCAAAGAGCTATAAAAATACACACCTTTTTAATTACGTTTAAACGTATTAAATAATATTTTAATTTTAAACTTAATTTAATTTTTTAACTATATAATATTGTAAAATTTTTACTTAGGAATTTTAATGATATTCAAAAAAAGTTATTTTATACTTTTCATACTCTTTGCTCTGACGACCATGGGACATAGTGAAGGTACAAAATACAATAAAAAGAACCCTACTCTTTTTATTGAAAAGATAGCAAAAGCAAAACTTGGGAAAAAGTACAAGTGGGGTGGAACCGGTCCTTACGCCTATGACTGTTCAGGTTTTACAAAAGAAGTCTTTGCTAAAAATGGAATTAGAATTCCTAGAGTCTCTAAAAAACAAGCCCGAGTTGGGAAAAAAGTTAGTAAGAAACATCTTAGAAAAGGTGATTTGATCTTTTTTAACGACAAAAAAAGCTCTCGCGTCAGTCATGTTGGTATTTATCTAGGTAATGGAAAATTTATTCATGCAAGTAGATTTCATAAACGCATTGTCATTAGTAAACTTCGAGAATATAAAAAGTTCTTCAAATGGGGACGACGTCTCACTTAATTTTTCTACTTTTTTAACAGACATTACGCTCTAAACTTTAATAATCAATGGACGATATAATTCCATCTATATCGTTATGTTTGACACTCCATTTTGTTATTGATTTATTTAAATCAACTGCATCTTTTAAATCCAATTTTGCACTCACTATTCCTGAAAGTTTTTTAATGGTTGAAGCAAACAATTCATTAGAAATACCATAAAATAAATGCAACTCTTTTGTATCGGTATCCGATACAAATAAATTAATCACTTGATTATCATTTAAAGTCACTTGCATAGCCCGTAAACCGTTAATGGAAAAAATGGTTTCTGAAGATTTTGCTTCAAACAGTATTCTGACAAGCTCTTCTGTTTTTTGACTAAACTCATAAAGAGGCTCTGCTCTTGCCACTTCAAAGTACGCTTGATACGGCTCTTTTAGTAAAGTACTCTGTTCGATATTCACATTTGAAAAGACAATAGAGTCTTTTTCTTTCACTTTATAATTTAAAAGAACCCGTTTCTCTTTCACTTTTAATCGAACACCTTGATCAATAAGGGTCAATGAACTCTGTTTATAGTAATACGTTACTAAAAAGATGGCTGCAACAAATAAGATAAGTAAAATTATATTTTTCATAAAACGAGTATAACATAGATTTTAAAAAAATGAGAAAAAATATGATATAATAAAAAAACACAAAAAAAGGAAAAACCATGTTACGTCTTATTTTAACTTCAGTTCTGATCCTTCTTTTCACTGCTTGTACGCATGACAGTGTTATTATTGATACACCAAAAATATCTAAAGCATTAAGCTCTGATACCATTGCCAATATTCCTATTCCTGTCCGTGAACAGGGATACAGCAATTTTAAAACGCAAGTCATCAAAACACAAACGGAATTAGACAACTTTGTAGAAAGTGTTGACCAACAAGAAAGTTGGAATGAAAAAAAGAACTTTTTAGAAACTTTGTTACTGAAAAAAATTGATTTTTCATACTATAATCTTCTGCTCTATCGTATCACTGAATCATCAGGTTCTACTGTTCTTTCAGTTGATGCCCCTACCGGTAATGCAGAAAATATCACCATTATTATAGGTCGTGATGAACCCAGCATGAAAACCAGTGACATGGCACACTATGCCCTTGCTTACAAAGTTGCCAAATCGGTTACCAATATTACCTTTGATAATGGCTTAAAAAAGAATGTCATAGAAAATAAAACCATCACCTCAAAAGTCAGTACCATTCCCACTCCTGTACCTGACAAATGTCTAGAGTGGTTTGATGGCTGTAACAATTGTGGTCGAGTCAGTGACAAAGGTATTCCAGTCTGTACCGAAAAACACTGTGAAAGCTATGAAGAGTTCAAATGTACTAAATGGAAAGAGAATGCAGAACAGCAAAAGCTTGAAAGTGATCCTTCACATCATGACAGCGAACAATCGTTGCCCCGTTCTCAACAGACTTCAGATGAATAGCTAAAGTTCCAGCCAACCGTTCTTCGGTTGGGGTTGGAATAATCTTATCTATCATCGATTTTCGACTCGCTCCTACCAACACTTCACAACCAAACTTTTTAAAATGTTCCATGTTTCTAATCAGTGTCAAGTTATGCTCTAATGTTTTACCAAACCCTATACCCACATCTAAAATAATATCATCTTTACTCAACCCCATAATTTCACACTTTTTAATACGTTCTTCAAAAAACTCAGAAACCTCTACCATTACATCATCATACTCTGGATTTTTCTGCATGGTTTGGGGTGTTCCTTGCATGTGCATTATGCAAAGTTTTGCATCGTACTTCACAGCTAATTTTATCACCTCTTGATTGCTTGCCCCTGTAATATCATTAATCAAATTAAACCCACTTTTTAACGCATATTCAATCACTTCAGGAGTATAAGAGTCAATACTAAAAGAGACTTCTTCATAAAGTTTTTCTGATTTAATCACATCACAAATGGGTTTCATTCTATCTAACTCTTCATCCACACTCACCTCATCTGCCCCCGGACGACTCGATACGGCTCCAATATCTATAATCGTCGCCCCATCACCTATCATCTTCTTTATCTCTTCTATCGCTTCATCTGCTTTAAAACGACTCCCTGCAAAAAAACTATCATCATTGGCATTAATAATCCCCATAATTTTCAGTGGATACGTTTTTGTTTTCAAAAAATTCTGTAACTCTTTAGCCACTGTTTTCAATCCAAAAGGTTGAGCCAACTCTTTTCTAGAGAGTATCTCCATATGTTTTCGTGTTCCTATCAACAGGCAATCATACTGCTCTTTAGCACAAGTAATCACTCCTGACGGTACAGCCAACTCAGCCCCTATACTCAAGGCATCCTGCTTCAAGATATTCGCTGCTGGTGTGCGTAAATCTTTAATGTAAAAGTAGAGTAGCTCCATTTTTTTAGCCATAATAGAGACTCCTCCACCCTCAACATTTAGATTTTTTAGGAACTGTTTTTTGTTTTTTATGTTGTTTATTTGGTAGATGTGCATGAATTTTACCTCTTATTATAATCTATCAGACAGTATCTATTGAATTGGTCAGTTATCGATTGGATTTTTTTATTAAATTCAGGAATTGATTCGGAAGTGGAGAGTTTACTCCCACAAAAAACGTCAACATATAGCAATATTTAATCCAAACCTTTTTCATCCAATTCTAAAGGTATACTTTTTTGTTTACAATAATCCTTTATCTCATCTTCACTTTTTAAAATCTTATCACAATACTCAATTAACTCTTTTTTTGTTCTATCGATATGTTTACCATTTGCTGTAATAATCTCTTCTAACAAAATCATAAATTTTAAAAAATTCTTGTTTATATTAGAAAGCTTATCTATAGTTCTAAAATCTAAATCTTTATATTTAGCTTGAAATAGAACTTGACTGTTATAAGGATAGGCACTTAGTTCAATGATACCAATACCAAATGCTTGATTCAATCGTTCCATCTCCTCTTTTAAATTACTATTTATCTCAAATGCAATTAAATAACCGTAATTTGCCCAACTTGAATTTGAGACTGCTTGAAAATAACTTTTCTTTAACTCATAGTCCGTACTAATCTCTTTTTTTAATTCATATGATGTCAATTTAAAACTGTCTAAACTCTGCAATGCTTTTACTAGACCTGCAGTTTCTTTGGTTTTAAACTTTAAAAAATCAATACCTATCATATCAGGATGTATCCATTTTTGATGTTCATCTTTTCTATTTGACTCTTCATGTAAAATAGTTTTAGTATATATTCCTAATGACTCCGAATAAGTAGAAAACAATAAATGTAAATCCCGTTCATCATAATTTTTTTGACTATCGATAGAACAACTATCTATTTCTTTTATATTATAAATTTCTATTTGACTTTCATACTTACTTAAATAGTATAAATAATAATTTCCATTACCTTTTAAACGTTTTACTCGACTATCACCACTCCGAATAAAATTACCTAATTGTGCAGAAATTGTATTTTCTGGTGTTTTTCCACGCTCAAAAATATAATATTCCTTATTAGTAATATATTCATAAACCTCACTATTAGAAATAGGTTTTTTTACATCATCTAATACTTTTAATATAGCTTCTTTAATTGTCATTTTCTACCCCAACCTTATTTTCTCTTTAAACCAAGCTTTTATCTCTAACACCCACAAATAGACTAGTTCCAACTTTTCCCCTCTAGCTACTTTTGTGGGGACTGAAGTCTCCACTTCCAATTTACTCTTCTTGACCATCTTCAAACCGAGCTTTCATCATCTCATATACTCTACTTTTATCTCGAATCCCAACAGCTAAGACATAAACAATAACTTTATCATCTATTACTTCATATGCAAGTCGATAACCAGCTGTTCGCAACTTGATTTTATAAACATTGTCATAACCACTCAATTTATCATGAGGAGCATGAGGCTCTTCAAGTCGCTTGACTAACTTCTTTTTAAACTGTTCCTTGATACTACTGTCAAGCTTTTTCCACTCTTTTAGAGCTTTTTTATGAAACTGTAGTTTATAACTCATCTAATGTCACATCTACCACATTTTCTCTGTCACCATAACGCTTAGCTACCTCTTTTAAAAACATATTTTCTTCTGCCATTTCAAGTAGATGCTCAAACATCTCTGGTGACAAAATATATGCACTTGGTTTATTGTGATTTAAAATCGCCACAGCTTCACCTGCTGCATTTTCAATCACAGAAGAGGGACTTTTTTTAAGTTCGGAAATACTTGTTGTGTAGTTTGCTAAAATTTGTGTCATATTTTGTACCTTTATAAATATCTTATTTGGTACTATTGTAACATGGCTAGCTTAATAAAGTCAATATTATCGCTTCTTCGCCAACAACTTCAAAAGCAATGTATTAAGAATAAATGTGGTAGGAGAACCCACTTCAAGGGCTTTAATACTGTCTGAAAAAACTTTTAAAGTGGATTCATCCAGATTATATTTTTGTGATTTCATAGCATTAAGAGAAATTTTTTCAACCAAATCTTTGCACTCTACAGCTGAGATACGTTGATGCTCTTGAACAAACTCATAAACTTTTGCTAAATTTAGGTTTGTCATGTCTAGGCTAAAGGGCTTTGCCTCTGCTGCATCGCTTAAGACGGTAACTGGTAAACGCGACTGAATGGTATCTAAAAGTGCTGATTTGGACTCGGTAATGAGTATAAAAGCTTTATTTTTAGGAGGTTCTTCAAGAATTTTTAACAGTCTATTTTGAGCAACAGCTGAAAATCTTGGGGCAATTAAGATAATGTAGTTTAAACTCTCACTGGCTATGTATGCTTTAGCGATAGCTTCTTGAGCATGTTCAACTAGAAACTCTTTTGGAGTTCCCTTGTCGTCTTGACTTTTTATCAGTGTGAAAAGTTCTGTAGTGCGTAACTGCTCTAGCTCTATCATCACGCTATCGGGTTGATGAGTGATGATAATTCCGGAAGCCAGACGCATCATTAATCCAGTGTTATATCGCCAAAAAGTGCAGCGTCAATGGTTTTGTTAAAGACTTTAAAAAGCTGAATCATTTTAATATCTAATGAAGTGTTTCCGGCACGCAGATAAAAACTATTAGGAACATCCCCATCAATAATCCATAAAAGATTCTCATCATTTCTAAAAACAAACTTCGTGTACGAACTCTCTGCACTTCCAATGTACCAAATAAAGTACCCATTCGGATACGAGATATCCAGCATATCTTCAAGCAGATCAAGCTCTTGTGTATTTTGCATTTTGTCTAAGTTGGGAAACATCGATTTCAATGTATAGACAGGTAAAAATGGTCGGTCATTGTGTAAGTTGTTAATTTTATTAGCAACATAACGTGCAAACCAACCTCGTGACTCATCGGTTAAAATGAGTATACTTTGCCCCTCTACAATTTTAGAAACAGCATTTTGAACAACCGGTACCCAATCATAACGACACTCTTCCATCCACGAAAAAGAGGAATCCTCTTCACGAATGGTATCTAAAGTCCAATTTAGTAGAGATGTCATAAAACTACTGGTCTAGTTTATAAACAGAATGTAATGTACGTACGGCCAACTCTGCATATTTTTCAGCCACAACCATAGAAATTTTAATTTCTGATGTTGAGATCATCTCAATATTAATATTTTCATTTGCCAAAGCAGTAAATGCTGCAGCTGCTACACCCGAATGTGACTTCATGCCTACTCCAACAACCGATACTTTACAAACAGAGTCATCAAAGTCCATACCACCAATATCATGATCAAAAGCTTCCATAACAGCTTTTGCATTAGCAAGTTCACTCTGTGGTACGGTAAAACCTAAGTTGGTTGTTCCATCGTTACTTGCATTTTGAATAATCATATCAACATTAATTTGCTCATGAGCCAATTTATTAAAAATTTCTGCTGCAATACCCGGGCGATCAGAAACACCTCTTAAGGTTACTCTTGCTTGATTTCTATCTAATGCAATACCACTTACCAATACTTCTTCCATCTCTTTGTTTTCCTCTCCTATAACTGTTCCCTCTGCATCTGAGAAAGAACTCTTTGCTACTATTTTAACTTTTAATTTTTTTGCCAACTCTACAGAACGATTTTGTAAAACTTTGGCACCCAATGAAGCCAATTCCAACATCTCTTCATACGAGATAAAATCCATTTTTTGAGCTTTTGGTTCAATCCGTGGATCAGTCGTATAAATGCCGTCTACATCGGAATAAATTTCACATGCATCGGCATTTAATGCACCTGCTATGGCTACAGCTGAAAGGTCTGAACCACCACGCCCTAATGTTGTTACCGAACCATCTTCGTTAATACCTTGAAACCCAGCAACAACCACTACTTTCCCGGCAGCAATCTCATTATTCATAGCTGTAGGATCTATAGACTCAATTCGTGCATAGGTATGAAATCTATCTGTTTTAATTCCGGCTTGTCTTCCTGTCATGGCAATGGCATCAACCCCCTGCTCTTGTAGAGCAATGGCTAAAAGTGCTGCTGTTACTCTCTCACCTGAACTTAACAACATATCCATCTCACGTTTAGATGGATTTTCAGAAAAATATTTTGCAAAATCAATTAATTTATTGGTCTCACCACTCATTGCTGAAACAACCACAACTACATCATTACCTTCATCTCTTGCTCTAGCAACACGGGTTGCTACATTGGTGATTCGCTCCAAACTTCCTACACTGGTTCCACCATACTTATGCACTATTAACATTGACTATATGCCCTTCTCTTATAAAATGTTCTATAACACGTCTGTAGACGCGTCGTTTAAAATAAGTCGCTTTTTTAAGCAACTGTTTATACTCTACATATTTGTAATCTTCAAACTCAGGTTCATGAAATTCTTCAAGATTAATTTCAGCACAGTCATGCAAGCGTACTAGAAAATACTTTTGTGTCTGTCCGTCAAAAGGATACATTTTACGAGCTTTTGTACCAACAGGAAAATCATAGGTTATCCACTCTGGATACTCTGCAATAATATCCACTTGACAACACCCTATCTCCTCTTGTAACTCTCGCATTAATGCTTGGTGGGGAGTTTCTCCCTCATCAATACCACCTTGTGGAAATTGCCATGTGTTCTTTACATCAGAACGTTTACCTAAAAAAAATTCACATCGCTGTGGATAATCTGAAGAGAGTATAACAGCTGCGACATTTTGGCGATAACGCTTTTCTGTCTGCATATCTATTACTCTTTATTACCATTACCTATGAGAACGCCTTTTAAGCACCAAAAATACTGTGCTTAGGCAATGTTCTAGAATGGGTACCTTTCATGATTATTTTGGTAGAATTTTATCGAAAAATTGATTAATAATTGGTGAAATAAAATGCTTCTCTATATACATATCCCCTACTGCGATTCAAAGTGTCATTATTGTAGTTTCAACTCTTATGTTGACAAGTTTGACACTCGAAAACAGTATATGTTCGCTTTGGAAAAACAACTTAAACATGAACTGGAACGCTTTGAGGTTCAAGCCAAACAAATAGAAACCGTCTTTATAGGAGGGGGGACACCTTCTACGATTGACCCACTACTCTATGCCCCACTATTTGAATGCTTTAAACCCTTTCTTAAAGAAGGTGCTGAAATTACCACGGAAGCAAACCCGAACTCTGCTACAACATTGTGGCTACAAGGCATGTACGACTTAGGGGTTAATCGCATCTCTTTTGGAGTACAAAGTTTTAACTTAGAGAAACTCAAAGCCCTTAACCGTGCACATTCACCACAACAAGCCATTGATGCAATAAATCATGCTCATGAGATTGGATTTAAACATCTTTCACTTGACCTTATTTATAACCATCAAGGTGACAACATTGAATTATTAAAAAATGATATTGACCAAGCCTTTAAACTGCCTATTGATCATCTTTCTGCTTATGAACTCACCATTGAAGCAAAAACAAAGTTTGCCTCAACACCTACGGTACGACAAGAGAATGATACATTGGCTTTTTTTGTGGCAGATGAAATTATCAAACATGGCTTTAAGCATTATGAAATTTCAAATTTTGGAACCTTTGAGAGTGAACACAACAAAGGTTACTGGGAACTAAAAGACTACATAGGTGTAGGGGCCGGTGCTGTTGGTTTTAAAGGCGATACCCGTTTTTATCCAACAACCGATATAGAGGCGTATATCTCTAATCCTTTAGCGATTGGCAAAGAGTTTATCAATAAAGAGGAACTTTTAACCGAACATCTCTTTTTGGGGCTACGTAGTAATATTGGTGTTCCGATAACCCTTTTAACTGAACAGCAACAACAGAAAGCTGATTTTTTAGTCACAAAAGAGAAGCTTATAAAAGAGGGAAATCGATATAAAAATAATAACTATTTCTTAAGCGATGAGTTGGTTTTATACATTTTAGATTAATCTCTTCAAGCTTAAACTGTTGGCTTAAAGAGTATGTAGGTTAAATTGAATGTATTGAAGATCTTTCCATTTGAGTCAAATGTTGAAGTGCTTTAATATGTCCTTGTTTTGTAGCCAATTTAAACCAATATCGAGCCAACTCAGGCTGCTGTTTTACCCCTCTTCCTTGAAGAAAACTCAAACCCATATAGTATTTTGCCTCTACGTTATTATTTCTGGCTGCTTTATGAAACAGATTAAAAGCAATACGTTCATCTTTTTGTACCCCTTGACCTGTCGCATACATTATTGCCAAATCAAATTGAGCTTTTGGATGACCCTTTTGTGCTGCCCTTTTAGCATAAAAAAGTTTTTTAGCTACAGCTTGACTGCTTGATTGATATTGAGCTGTTTGCATATTAGAGTGTTGAATACGTGCATAAAAATTGTTTGAATCTGCAGTTAGATTGACGGTTGATACCATCAAAAGTAATAATAAAGTCTTTTTCATAATCAATTCCTTATTTTTATATTAAAAGTATTA
>JAHJJU010000019.1 GCA_018822805.1 bacterium | reverse complement strand
GGGTTTGTGAAAGTTGTTTTAAAATAAATATAAAATTTAAAGAAAGAATAGATTATGAAACCTATTATTATTGTCTTAACAGTACTGCTGTTTATAAGCACAAATTGTACAGCTAAGAGTAGTTATCAGAGTCATTATGTTAGTGTACCACATTTGCATAAAGTATTGAATCAAGTCAAAAGAACCAGTAATGTAAGTCAACGAGCACTTTCTAAGGCATTTAATTATTATGAAAAAAATCGTTATAAAAAACGACTTTCACCAAACTATATAGCTATTGCAGACTATACAAAAACAGCGATGGAAAAACGTCTTTATATTATTAATCTACACAGTGGAGTAGTTAATTCACATCATGTTGCTCATGGTAAAAATTCCGGAGCAAAAGGAGGTCGTGTATGGCGTTCAAGCAATACTAAAAATACACATATGACCCCTTATGGTTTTTTTAAGGTAGGTGTACAAGAAGGTACGACCTATAAAAAGAAATATAAATATTTATCGATTAAAGGTTTAGAACAAAGTAATAAAAAAGTTGGAGAGCCAACACGGAAAGGTGGTCGAGACATTCTTTTACATACAGCCAACTATGTTAATTGGGCAGGACGAAGTTATGGTTGTTTTGCCATTAAACCCCAAGATAAATGGACGGTTTTTAGTCGTTTAAAAACAGCTTTACTTTACAGTTATACAGGACGTTAATTTTTATTCCTCATGCCATACAACCCATTTTTCTTCTTGTAGTAAAGCTTTTGCTTTAGAGCAGAGTGGAGCTTGAATGTAGATGTATTTTTTTTTGATTTTACTCTTATTCATCAGTTCCAATTTCTTATGAAACTCCATAAGATCCATTGCCTCTTTGCTTAAAATACGACTTTTTTTTCGGATACGTAGAACACAAGCGTAATATTTTTTTAAATCAACACCCAAATAAATTTCTATCTTTTTGCGACTTCCAAAAGTTTTGGGTTCTATAGGTCTGAGTGATTTAAAAATCAGATTTTTCTCTTGGAGTAGGTTGACGATCTCTTTCATTGTGACTTTTTCTTTATGCCAATGGATGATATTTGTGCATGGTATCAGCAAGATTTTGTTGTTGAATATGGGTATAAATTTGTGTAGTTTCTAGTGAAGAGTGACCAAGCAAATCCTGCACCACACGTAGGTCCGCACCCCCTAAAATAAGTGCAGAAGCAAAAGAGTGTCGTAACACATGAGGGGAAACTCCAAGATATTTTTTAACAATCTTAAAAGCAGAAATACGACTTAAGGGCTCTCCTTTATAATTTAACCAAATTTGTTCACTTTGTAATGAAGCTGCTTTCAAATAAGCTTCAAGTGCCTCAATGGCAACGGGAGCCAAAGGAACAATACGCTCTTTTTGTCCTTTGGCAAAACGTATTTTTAACCAGCCATTATGAATCTCTTCTCTTTTAGCTAACAGTGCTTCAGAGATGCGACATCCTGAAGCATAGAGAAAGAGAATTAGAGCATAATCTCTTAAGCCTAAAAGGTTACTTCGGTCTACTAGTTTTAGTCCGGTTTGTATCTCTTCAAAAGAGAGATACTTGGGTAGGTTTCTAGGAACTTTTGCCATGGGTATATTAATGCTGTTGTTGGAAAATTCAAACTTATGACAAAAGTCGTAAAAAGCATTAATAGAGGAGAGTTTACGATTAAGTGTACGTTTGTTTTCGAATGCTACTAAAAAGCTAAAAATATCGGCTGTTTTTAGTTTCAAAAGGTCTTGTTTATGAAAGTGAGATTGGAGTTGTTCTAAATCGGAAAGGTAGCTCTTGATGGAGTTTTTTTCAAGAGCTTTGTGAATATGTAAGTACTCTTCAAAAGCGATGAGTAGATTACGATTACTCATAACTTAAGTTGTTTAACTCGACAATATTTCCATCATAATAAAGTTTTCCATTAGAGACAAAAGCAGCATCTTCTACTTTGTCAATTTTATAGACTTTATGTTGACTAAAGCTTTTGTTTGAAACAATCAAGTATCCTTGTTTATCTAGAGCAAATACTTTATCACCGTATACGGTAGCAACAGAGAAGTGTGCAAACTTGAACTTTTTTTCTGAAATAACAGATAACGATTCATCAAGGTTAATCACTTTTCCATCTTTAGCAAAAACAAAAAGTGAATTACCATCGATAAGCACTTCACTTACAGCAGTCTCTAACTCTTTTTTCCCTTGATTACTAATGGATAATACTTTGCTAGGAGTTGCTGCAAGCAGTGTGTTGTTAAGACGGTTTAGGTAGATAATGTTGTTGAGAGAAGTCTCTGTACTCACGTACATCTCTTTTGCAATTTTTAGTGTGGCTAAATCAAGTATGGTTAACTTTCCATCCAGTGTAGGAATAACCACCAAATTGTCAACGATTAATGGATTTGCAATACGGGTGTCAATGGCATATGCTTTTTCAGCTTTATTGCTGTAAACAACAGATTTTTGTTCAAAGTCATAAACTCCAAAATTGTTGTTTTGAAGAACATAAACCAAATATTTTCCTATCAGTGTTCCGGCCACAAGTGCTTGAGGAAACTTAGCTGATGCAGCTGTTCCTTTTACTGTAACGATGTTACAGTTTCCTTGTAGGTCAGCTGTAATTGCAGCATTACTTGAGTTGTTAATAAAGTGGAAGCCTTTTTCAAGCTTTAAATTAACAGATTCATTTTTAGTCAGTACGGTTCCACTCGCAAGGGTTGCTCCATCACGTGAATAGTGGATAATGCTATCACCCATGTTGGCAGTGGAAATACTTTTTGACTGCTCTGGTGTATAATATTGTTTAGAACCACATCCTGTGAACATGATGGCACCAATTGAGCCGGCAAGTAGAATTTTTTTATACATTTATTGACCTTTAATACTGTAGTGTTTAATCATTTGCGCGATATTGTGAACCGGAGAATCTTCAGAAATAGACTCAAGTTGCTCTTTCGCTTCTGTTATTTTACCCTCTTTGATCAAAAGGTAAGCATTGTTAATAAGTGAAATATCACTGTTAAGCTCTGATTGGCTTGGTTTACCTTCTAAAATAGCCAAATGGTAAGCCGACATATCAGCAATGATCTCATTTTGACTCATACTTAATGTTTTAAGTGTTGCTGTATCTGAATTTTTTATCGCTTTTTGGTAGCTGTAGAGTTCAAACAGTGCAGGATTGTTTGTTTTAAGTTCTGTTAATGCAGCTGTGTTGTTGGCATCTTGTGCCAGAGTTAAGTAGGCATTGTTTGCAGCAACCAACTTTTGCTCTTTTATAGTGTCCATAATGGCAGTACCACCAAAGTAGAGTACAGCTACAGCAATAACTGTAAACAGTTTAAGTTTATGTTTTTTATATAGTTTTTCGAGTTTAAAGGCAGAGGCGAGCATATGCTCATCATTTGTTAACTCTTTTTTTGCTTCATTTATGGTTTCCGTAATACTCAATTTATTGCTCCGTGTTTTAAAAATCCTATTATTATACCTAAAATAATTTAGGTTTTATAGTTTAACGATGGTAATTCCTAAGTTCCCTTTGAGTCCATGAAACGATTGTAGTTTAGGATAGTTTTTAAGATAATCTATAATTACTTTTTTTAATATCCCCGAACCGGTCCCATGAATAATCTCGACCTCTGAAAAACCGGAAACCAAAGCATCAGATAAAAAAACATCCAGTTTATCAATCGCCTCATCGGCATAACATCCCAAGAGTTTAATTGAGATAGACCCTCGTCCTGATTTTTCAACATTGACATTGGTTTTTGGTTTTTTTTGAATTTTAGGTAAGGCTCCAATGTATCTTAGTTGTGAGAGTGGAACACGCATTTTTAGACCATCTACTTCTATGGTTGCTTCTTTTCCTTTTATGGAAAGTAGGTCACCTTTAGACGTTCTGTATTTGACACGGTCACCCACTTTTAGCTCAACTTTCTCTGCTTGTTGTGCCTCTTTAGCTTGTTTGGAACGCTCTTTATGCTTATGGGCTTCATTTAAAAGTCGCCGTCCTTCCGTAGACTCTTTAACTTTCATTGCCTCTTGGGCTCGTTTGGTCGCTGCATTGTAACGGTTCTCTAAAGTGGCAATGGCTTTTCGATGTTGCTCATTTAGACGCTCTTCGATGTTCTCTAAGTCCTCTTTTTTACGTTCTACAGCTTTAAGTTCTTCATCTATCTTTGCAATTTTCAGACGCATTTCACGTTCTAATGTCGTTGACTTTTCTATCAGTTCATTCAGGTTCTCTTTGTCTTCCCCATAAACCTTTTTTGCTTCAACTACAATACGTTCAGGAACCCCATAACGCTCGGCCGTCTCAAAAGCATAACTCTTGCCGATGCTTCCTTGTAAAAAAGTATAGGTTGGTACACGTCGCTCTTCATCATACAATGCTGCAATGAGTTCTACATCATCGTCAGCACTCATCAACGAAGCCAAACGTTTATGGTGCGTGGTGACAATAAAGGTGATGCCTTTTTTACGCAATTCATCGAGCATGACTCTAAACAGTGACGCAGCTTCATCTGAATCGGTTCCAAGCTCTATCTCATCGACGCCGACGATGGCATTTTCTTTATCAAAGAGTTTGGCAAACTCCACCATACGCCCTGCAAAAGTAGAGATATCATTCTTCACTGATTGTGGGTCATCGATAACAGCTTCTATACTCTTAAAGTGACCCACTTCGGTTTTCTCTTCATTACACCTAAACGGTAAAAGATTTTTACTCATGTAAACGGCTGAAAGCAAGGATTTTAATAACATGGTTTTACCACCGGCATTGACACCTGTAACCAACATAACGGATTTGTCTAAGTTGATAGAAACAGGTTTCGGATTATCTATGGCAGGGTGACAAAACTCACTAAGGTTGACCACTTTCCGTTTAGAAGGTAAAATGAACTGATAGTCATAGGTTCTAGCAAACATGACCCGAGCTTGGTAGTGGTCAAACCGATCGTACTCACGGTTGATAAATCGCATAAAGAGATGCCACTTACTAAAAATGGCAGAAAAGCTTTGACAGTATCGGTAAATAACCTCTTCTTTCCGTGAAAGTAAATCTGACTCTTTCTCTTTAAGATGTGAGATAGATTGGGGCAAGATATAAAAGAACCCGGCAGAAGTACGCCCCACAACAGAAGCTTTAATTACTTTATTAAATCCACCACGAACCAAAAGTGTCTCTTCCCCATTCAAATAATGCACTTGGGTATCAACCAAATACTCTTTAAGCGTAGAAGAGTGAGCCAAACGGTAGAGTTTATCTTTGAGTTCTGATTTATTGAGTTTGAGAGCCTTCTCTATATCATAAAGTTCAGGTTCACGTTCGGGGTTAATGTTCCCTTCATCGGTAAAGTAAAGTAAAATATCATTAATTTCATCAGGCACATCAATCTGCTCAATCCATTTCCCTACAGGTTCAGCTAAACTAAGGGCTTTGAGTGCATTAAAATAAGCGATCATCGTAGCAAAAGCATATATCTCTTCAAGCCTCAAGACCCCTTGCTTTTTAATCTTATTGAGTTCATCATCAAGGTTAGGAACCTCTTTAATAGGAGGAAATTCTACTTTAGAAAGGGCTTCAATATATCGAAAATGCTGGTTAATGTCCCCCATCATATCAATGCTTTTATCACGGGCATAAAAGTTTTTAAAGTTGCTTATAAAAGTATCTAGGTCTAGTTTTTGGGTTAGGGTTTTCATTGGGTGAATTATATCATAGATTTTTTTCTCATTTATTTATTTTTTATTCCTTTGCTTTAGGTGTTAATCGTGTTACCTTTTTTTACAACAATTTAAATAACAATACTCCCATGAAGACTTTTACGATAAAATTAAAAGAACAATAAAAAGGCTATACATGGCAGAAAAATTTACAGTAGTAGAAGAGGGTAAACTCTTGGAGTTCCTTTTTTCTAATCTTACAGGTTGGTCTAAAAAGACCGTCAAGCAACGGTTAAAAAGTGGGACAGTTTCTGTTAATGGTCGATTTACTACCAAACATGATTTCCCTTTAAATAAGGATGATGTGGTTGAAATTGGAGGAGCTAAAAGAGCTGCTCCAGAGGTAGTAAAAACATTAGAAATAATCTATCAAGACAAAGATTTAATAGCCATCAATAAACCGGCTGGGTTGTTGTCGGTGGGGACGACTACAGAAAACAAGCAACATGCATTGGCAATACTTAGAAACCAACTCTCAGATAGAAAAAACAAAGTCCAACTTTGGCCTGTGCACAGACTTGACAGAGATACATCTGGTATTTTACTTTTTGCGACATCAAAAGAGACCAGAGAAGCTGTTATGAGTAAATGGAATGAATCGGAAAAAACCTATTTAGCCATGGTTCAAGGTTCTCCTAAAGAGAAAGAGGGAACGATCAATCAGCCTTTAAGACTTGATGAAAAAGAGTACCGTATGCATGTTGGAGAACACCCTCATGCAAAAAGTGCCGTTACACATTATGTGGTGATGCAAACAGCGACAGATCGGTCACTGCTTGAAGTAAAAATAGAGACAGGAAGACAACATCAGATACGTGCCCATATGGCTTGGTTGGGTCACAGTATTGTTGGTGATGAACGTTATGGAAAAAAAGGTGAGAAAATGGGGCTTCACTCGAAATCGTTAACCATTATTCATCCTTTAAGTAAAAAACCTTTGAGCTTTGAAATAGATGCTCCTAGAAATTTTTATGCACTTTTGTTGTGATAAAATTTATTCTAAAATGTTATAATTAAGTATCTAAATTTTAAAAGGATTAAACCATGGAAAAAGATTTTAAAGAAGCAATCAAGAAATCAACAAAAGCAATGCACGAGTTAGAGGATAAAGTTGAGGATATGGCAGAAGAGCTTAGTGAAAGTGCTACAGAACTTTGGGGTGATTTAAAAAAGAATATAGCAAGTATGCGTATAAAGTTAAAAGGAGCATCGGAAGACATTGGGAAAGCTGGTGATCAGACAACTTTACAAGCTCACCTTGGAGCGATGGAAGCACGTGAAAAGATGGAGGGTATGAAAGAAGGGATGGAAGAGTTTACTGAAAAAATAACTAAAAATGCACAAACAGCTCTGGATACGGCAACACTTAAAGCACACTTGGCAAAGATGGAAGCTGAAGACTTTTGGGAGAAAAAAGGTAAAGCCATCACTGAAGAGTTTAACAGTTCAAAAGAGAGTGTTGGAAAATTGGCTGTAGAAGCTGTTGATGAGATTACAAGCTTTTTTACGAAGTTGGTAGCTAATTTTTCTGAGAAAAAAAGTTAAAAGTTATTACATTTCCTTTTTGGAAGTGATGATTTTTAGTTTCACTAATCTTAGTGGGATTAAAGTCTCCACTTCCGAGAAGATGCTTATTAAGCTTCTCCTCTAATCTGATAGGTAATGTCACCGGCACCAAAAGCAGTGATTAAATCTTCACGATATTCGGTAATAATATTGTTGTCTTGAATAATCTGAACCACGCCGTCTTTACGGGTAATTTTGTCAGCCATATGAAGTTTATAACGGCTGAATGCACCTTTTAAATCAATATCTACTTTGAGTTCACCAGCTGCCCAAATGGGTAAAATAACCAGCTCATCAACCCCTTCAAAACAGTCAACAAATGCAGGTAAATTGTCAATGGTTCGGCTGTATTTATGAGGTTGCCAAATTACTTGAAGTTTGTTGAACCCTCTTAATTTTTGATAGGTTTTTAAAGATTCTATGGTTACTTTTATTTCGGTAGGGTGATGACCATAGTCGTCTATAACTACACAGTTCTCTTGGTTTTGAACAATATCAAAACGTTTTTTAATTCCTTTGTAGTTCAGCAGATTGGCTCGAATATCTTCAATTTTTTCTCCTATCTCTAAGGCACCTAAAATAGCCAAAGCAGCATCCAGTGCAATGTGATTACCAAACCCAAAGACCTCAAAATCACCTAAATCTTTTAACGTAAATTTGGTGTGAGGCTCACCATGAACCAAAACAAACTCGGTATTTTTAATATCCTGTGATGGGTAAAGTTTAATTGCATCTATATCAAGAGAAGATAAAAACTCATCTTCAGCATTAATCACACGTATTTTAGCAAGGCTTAAAAAGTTTTTATATGCATTGTAAAATCGCTCTTCATCATACTCGTAGTACTCCATGTGTTCAGGTTCAACATTGGTTACAATGGCTAAATGAGGATTCGAGTTTAAGAAGCTTTCATCACTCTCATCAGCTTCAAAGACCACTTTGTTGTTTTTAGCATAACGTACGTTTGAACCAAACTCTTTACTGATTGCACCAATGAGGGCATTGGAGTTGGGGATGATAGAAGCCAACATCGCTGAAGTGGTACTTTTACCATGGGCTCCCCCCACGGCGTAAACCTCTTTTTTACCTAAAATGGTTTTGAGTGATGCTTTTCGTGAAAGCAGTTCAATGCCCAATTCTTTGGCTCGTTGGTATTCGGGATTATTTGGGCGAACAGCTGCTGAGTAGATAACTCTATCAACACCTTCTACAGCATCAGCATGGTGAGGAATGGTAATTTTAGCTCCAAAGTTTAGAGCCAAATCATTGGTGATTTCTGTCTGTTTAATGTCTGAACCCGAGATTTGATGACCGTCAT
This sequence comes from bacterium, assembly GCA_018822805.1. Lineage (GTDB taxonomy): Bacteria > Campylobacterota > Campylobacteria > Campylobacterales > Sulfurovaceae > UBA1140. Next base: position 6,210 of record JAHJJU010000019.1, on the reverse strand, counting down.
TGGCTAAGAATTTTGCTAGTGCTGAGAGACCGATGCCTCCGATTCCTATGAAGTGTATTTTCATTTATTTACTCTCTTCTAAAACTTTTAAATCAGATTTCCCAAGTTTTACATATTTTTGAAACATTTGAAGTAAAATATCATTTGGTTGAACAAAGCTTTGAATAAAGAATGCCGTAGGACTCATCTCATCAATGTTCGAAGTATCAGCAAGGTTATTAATAAAATCTTCAAAACTGTGACCGGCCATGACAGCACAAGCGTGAATCATCATGGCATCTTTTAAGTCATCATCTTCAATGGTGTGGTGAAGGACTAAAAAGATTTCTTTTGAACCTTTAATGTCATTTTCACTGTAGCGTTGAATACCATGCTCATAAATGGCTCTAGCCGTTGCTAAATCTTCTGGGTCATTAAGGCTAAATCCTTTATGTACGGTAAGGTTTTCAGCCAATACATCAAATGCTTGGTTAACAATGAACGTAAAAATTTCATTGATCTCATCTTCAGGGGCTTCTATGGCTAGTTTAGTCCCTAAAAGTTTGTAGCCTTTGTCGATGCTTTTTTCATTCATCATCTCTATTTCAAGTTTTTTTAAATCGTTGATGAAGTTCTCATCTTTTTTTAGTGCTTCGATATCTATTTCCGGTTGTTGCATGGTCTATTTCCTTGATTATTTTTTTAGTGCTTTTTTAATTCGTTCTAATGCTTCTCTGGTTTTATCTTCTTCATAAACCAGTGCCAATCGTACATAGCCTTGACCTTGGTCCTCTCGACCCAAGAATGATCCTGGGATTACTTTTAGGTTGTAATCTCTGTAGAGATTTTCTGTAAAGCTTATCTCATCGTCCACAGCCAACCAAATGTAAAAGGTCGATAAGGGAGGTTCAATGCCTAAAACCTCTTGTGCGATTTCAAAGTTTTTAATGTATTTAGCTCTGAACCCATCGACATGTTTTTGATCTGCCCATGCCACAGCTGCTGCATGTTGTAGTGGAAGAGGGGAAGCACAACCTACATACGTTCTGTAGGTCATGTACTCTTTAAGTATATCTGCATCACCGGCAATAAATCCGGAACGTAAACCCGGTGCCGATGAGCGTTTTGAGATGGAGTTAATAACCAATATATTTTTAAAGTCACTGTTTCCTACTTCTATACTTGCATTAAGAAGAGAAGGAAGTGGCTTTTGTAAATACAAGTCGATGTAACATTCATCATTCATTAAAACAAAGTCATGTTTAAGTGCTAACTCAACCCACTTTTTGAGTTCATCCATAAGCATGGTTGAGGCTGTTGGGTTATTTGGGGTATTAATGATAACAAAATCACAATGGCTCAACGCCTCTTCATCTATGAGAGGTTGAAAATTGTTTTGGGCTGTCAAATTAAGATAAATAACTTCTGAACGGCTTGCTTTGGCTGCTCCTTCATAAATTTGATAGAAAGGATTTGGATATGCCATTACCGAGTTTTCAATCTCATGAAGTAAAAATTGAGGAAAATTAAAGAGTACTTCTCTGGTTCCAAAAGTAGGGATAATCTGTTCATTCGTGAGTTCTAGACTGAAACGATTTTTTAAGTAAGTGAGCATCCCTTCTCGAAGTACTGTTTCTCCGGATGTTTTTGGATATTTGTTGAGTAGAGAAGCTGTATTACTAAGCTCATCAAGTATAAATTGAGGAGTTTCAAATTGGGGTTCACCAATGGTTAAACTAAGTACTGAATATTCACTGTTTGGAGTAATATTTTCTAATAAGTTATTGAGTTTTTCAAATGGGTAAGTTTCAAAGTTCACGATGCAATAGGCCCTAAAATTTTTTAGGATGATTATATCAAAAAGAAGATTTGGGTTGGCAAAAAGTGTATGAAGATAAGAGAGAAGAGAAGTAGAATTACTCCTCTTCAATTAGATTGAAGCGTTATTTTTTACAAGGCACAAGTTTTTCAGTTTTTGCCATAGGGAGTTTTTTGAATGTATCTTTATGAAGTTTTGCAGGTTTTAAATCTGAACAGTCTACTGTGTCACATGGCATTGTTTCAGCCATTGGAACATCGATATAATCGTCCGGACCTAGTTCAGCTGCTTCTAACTTTTGATCATCACAAGCTTCACCCTCTTTAAGTGCCGGATTACTTTTTTTCGTTGAAGTATCAGTTTGAATCTTAATTTCATCAACAATTTCTATTTTTTCAGATTTTGCTGTATCAGCTTCTTTTGAAAGCTGTTTACTAGTTGGAAGGGCTGGTGCAGACTCTGCATAAGCAGAAACATTAAAAGCAAGTAATAAAGCACTGAGTGCAAGGCATCTTGTAGCGATAAATTTCATGTGACATCCTTTGAGTGTTATGTAAGTTTAAAAATATTATACAATTTATTTACATAAAGAAAAACATAATTTACACAAAATAATATAAATTTATTAAATAAATGTGAAATTATATAACACTTTTAATAAAATAATATTACACTATTAACAATTAAATATAGGAGAGATTTAAATGAAAAAAGTTGCACTATTTTTTTACTTACCTGTGCTTTTGGTATCAGGTGAACTAAAAGATTCATTGCTAAAAGCAAAAAAAGAGCAAAAACCAATTATGGTTTATGTAACAGCAGAGTCATGTCAATATTGTGATAAGATGAAAGATAAGACTATTAAAAGTGCCAGTGTACAAAACAATATGAATGGTTTTATATTTACTGTTACGGATAAAGAGGATGCTGAGGCAAAAAAATATTTGCCATCAACGCGTTATACCCCAACGGTCTATTTTATATCACCGAAATTTAAAGTAGTTAATACGGTAAAAGGTTATCTTGGAGAAGATGACTTTAATCTTTGGATTGACGATACCAAGTCAAAACTAGGGATGAATGGGAGTGATGCATCAGTTGTATCTTCTGAAATAACGACTCAGAGTGATGTTTGGATGTATGATATTGCTTCAGCAATGGATTATGCGAATCAAACGGGAAAACAAGTGATGGTCTATGTTGAGAATTCATCTTCTAAGTGGTCTAAAAAAATGCGTAAAGAGACATTTGAAGATAAGGCTGTACAAAATGCATTAGATAACTTTGTTTGGGTCAAACTTCAAAAGGGAAGTAATGAGGCAAAAAACAATGGGTATACACCAAAACTTGCACCAACGGTTTATTTTATGAGAGCCAATGGAAGTGCTTTGGCAACAGCTAAAGGTTATTTTGCTGCTAAAGATTTTTTACTTTGGGTAAATTACGCAAAATCTAGAATATAGTGTGGTCTAAAGAGAAGGTGACTCCTTCTCTTTTATTAATATATTTCTATAAACCTACATTACAGGTTCGAATATCTCCCCTCTTAATACCTTTTCTAAACCATTCAACTCTTTGTTCTGATGAGCCATGTGTAAAAGCATCCGGTACAACATATCCTTGTGCTTGTTTTTGTAAAGTATCATCACCAATTGCAGATGCAGCTCTGAGTGCCTCTTCAACATCTCCTTGTTCTAAGATATTAAAACGTTTATGTGCATGATGTGCCCATACTCCGGCATAACAGTCTGCTTGAAGTTCCACACGAACTTGCAGTTGGTTTTCACCTGCTTGTCCTCGGGCTTGTTGTTTCATTTGTTGAACTTTGGAAAGTGTACCTTCCATATTTTGAATATGGTGACCAATTTCATGTGCCAATACATAGGCTTGTGCAAAATCACCAGTGGCATTGTGCTTTTTACCCAATTCATCAAAGAAACCTAAATCGAGATAGACTTTCTCATCAGCAGGACAATAGAATGGTCCCATCTGTGCAGAAGCATGACCACATCCACTTTGGGTACTACCACGATAAAGTACCATACTTGGCTCTTTGTATTGTGCTCCATGTTGTTGGAAAATACCTTTCCATACCTCTTCGGTATCTTTTAATACCGTAGCAATAAAGGCTGCTTGTCTATCATCGGCTGCAGGGTTGGCTACTTTTGCACTTCCTCCACCCATCATGGAGGCTAAAGGATTAAATCCTGAAAAATAAGCAACAGCTCCAATTCCAATAATTGCCCAGCCAAATTTGGTTTTCAAAAGTCGTTGGATAACCGGCCATAAAAACATAATGGTACCCATAGAAGGCATACCACGCATACCACCTCCACCACTGTTTCCATCTCGACGTCTATCTTCTACATTACTACTCTGTTCTCGATCTTCCCATTTCATATAATCCGACTCCATTTGTAATTTTGAAAACAATTATATCACAAGTAAAATTTGACTACAATATTAACATTAGTTAACAATCGATTTAAGGAGTTCCATGTGTCATTAGCATTAGCAAGAAAGTATCGCCCTGCAACCTTTGACGATTTGATTGGTCAAGAAGCAGTATCTCAGACCTTAAGCTTGGCATTGGACAGTGATAGACTTTCTCATGCCTATCTTTTTTCAGGTTTACGAGGTTCCGGTAAGACTTCAACAGCTAGAATTTTTGCTAAAGCATTGCTCTGTGAAAAGGGAACAACTTCTAAACCTTGTGGGGTTTGTTCCCATTGTGTTATGGCTTCAGAGTCCCGTCATATGGACATTATAGAGATGGATGCAGCATCGAACCGTAAAATAGATGACATTAGAGAATTGATTGAACATACCAAATATAAACCCTCAACAGCACGGTATAAAATTTTTATTATTGATGAGGTGCATATGTTGACAAAAGAGGCCTTTAACGCGCTTTTGAAAACACTGGAAGAGCCTCCTGCTTTTGTAAAATTTATTTTGGCAACGACGGATCCACTGAAATTACCAGCAACCATTTTAAGTCGAACACAGCATTTCAGATTTAGAAAAATTGCACAACCCGTTGTTGCACGACACTTAGGACATATTTTAAACCTAGAAGGAGTTGAGTACGAGCAAAATGCACTTGATATTATTGCGCGTTCAGGGGCAGGGAGTGTACGTGACTCTTTAACCTTGCTTGACCAAGCCATTGTCTACTCTAAAAATTTTATTAATATTGAAACGGTTACTAAGATGTTGGGCATTATAGAACCCTCGTTACTTGAAGCATTATTGGATGATATTATGCTAAAAGATGAACGAAAAATTTTAGAGTTTATTAACTTAGCTGCTGAGTTTGAAGCTGAAATGGTGATTGATGAGTTGATGCTTTACCTTAAAGATATGCTTTTAAGTGGTTCGCATAAATTGGCTCCGATGATTATAGAACGTTTCTTTAGAGTATTGGCTGAGTCAAAAAGTCTGCTAAGTATGGGAACGGATGGTGAATTTGTTTTGTCCTTAACACTTTTTAAAATGATGGAAGCCTTACATATAAAAGACATTGACAGTATGATTCGTTCACTTGAGAGAGAACTTTCAGGTGTTAAAGTGAAGGAGGTGCTTGCTCCAACAGTTATTTCAAAACCTGTAATAGAAAGAGAAGCAGAACCAGAAACACATAATGAAGTAGTTGAAGAAGAATCTGTTAACGAAGAGCCTATGATAGAAGAGCCCATTGTGGAGGTTCAAGAAATCATTAAACCTTTAGATGCAGGGGCAAAGCTTTTTGAAAAGTTAGAAGAAAAACTTTACGACCGTAACTATGATTTGGGTGAGTGCTTTAAAGAGAGTATTGTCTACAACTCTTTTGAAAATCATCGGTTAACGTGGGAATCTTCAGCGAATGAAGAGCAGAAAACTTTATTAAAAAACAATTGGGGTCTTATTCGTATGATGGTACAAGAGATTTTTGGTTTTGAGACAAAAATCAAAAACATACCAAAGGAGTTACCCTCCGGTGTAGAAACCTCCAAAGAAGTTTCTGAAGAGATTACAAATCAAGTTTCCAATGAAGTGATGTGTGAAGAACCTGTCTCTATGATAGAAGATGAGGTTTTAGGAATTGATGAACCTCTAGGTGATGAAGCACCGATGAAAAGTTCCTGTGTGGCTCCTAGTGATGATGGGGTAGAAGCTGCCAAAGAGAAAGATGAACGCACCATTTTAGACGAACCGATGGTGGCTAAGGCGTTGGAGTTGTTTGCACCAACGAAGGTGAGGGTGAAGAGGAAGAATTAGACAGGTTGGTTGTTATAACAAATCAGCATTTAATTCCTACAATCATTGAATTCTTATAAGTCAACGACCGGGATCGAGGACCTCGCTGACCAGGGTGGCGACCTTGCGGCCGGTGATGTCGTAGATCGCGAGCTCGACCGGACCGCCGTGCG
>JAHJJU010000018.1 GCA_018822805.1 bacterium | reverse complement strand
TATATTAATTAAAAATAATAAAAACTAATAATTGATTTCTGATGAAGGCACACCAAGATAAAAACCTTGGGAAAAATCTGCTCCTAAATCTTTAACAATTTGATAAACTTCTGCATTATGTACATATTCTGTAATTGTTTTACGACCCAATTTTTTTGAAAATGCAATAATGGCTTCGGTAATAATACGTGCATTTTTATCAGTAGTAAGGTTTTTAACCAAACTACCATCAATTTTAATAAAGTCAGCATCAATGCTTATAATATGCTCAAAGTTTGCATAGCCTGAACCAAAATCATCAATCGCAATTTTTACGCCATATTTTTTAATACTTTGTATAAATTCATTAATAATTTTATAATCGTTAACCTCTTCTGATTCAGTAATTTCAAAGACAACATTGTGGCTATTGGGATACATTGCAAGTTTTTCATAAATATACTTACGGGTCTCTTTTGATAAAATATCATCAATGGTTAAGTTGATTGAAAACTCAAACGATGGTAAATTTTCAAAAGTTTTAAACGCTTTCTCAATAACAATTTTTGTAATTTGTGGATAGAATTTTGCTCTTTCAGCAATCTCTAGAAATGTTTGGGTGGATACCGGGTGACCGTCTCGATCAATCATTCGTACCAATGTTTCATATTTAACAATTTTACCGGTTTTATTATCTAGAATAGGTTGATAATAAGTTACGACCCTATCTTCATCTATTGCCTCTTTTATTTTTTTAATCCATTCGATATTCTTTGCGTAATCTTCATTTTTTCTCATGCTATGATTAAAAAGTAAAAACTTTTTATGTTCTGATTGGGCTTTTTTCCGTGCGATATTTGAATATAAAATAAGTTTTTGATAATTGTCATGTGCATAATAGCTAGCAGCTCCACTGGTTATTGATATGCTAATACGATTTTGATTCTCTAAGTTGATCTCACTTATTTTAGTTTCAATGTACTCTACAAGTTCTTCAAAGAAGATTTGAAAATTATTTTTTGCTAGGAAACCCTCTTGGAAAAGTAAAATAAATTGGTCGGCTTGGAGCTTATAGAGTTGAAAATGTTTCTCTTTTTTTATTTTATTTAATGTTTTAGCAAGATTAAGTAGAACATTATCTCCTATGCTTGAACCATAAAAGTCATTAAATCCGGAAAAATCATCAATATTCAGATAAAAGACAATGGGTTTTATGGCTGTTTTTAAATCTTCAAGCAGTTGGTTTCTATTGGGAAGTCCTGTTAATAAATCTGTTCTTTGTTTCTTAATCTCTTCTTTACTTTTTTCAAGTTCAGTAATATTGTGTCGTACGGCAACATATTCAATAATCTCTCCATCTCGATCGAGAATAGGTAAAACAGTTGCATCAACAATATAAGCATCACCACTTTTGGTTCTATTTTTAATGACACCTTTCCATATTTGTTTTGCTTGTATGGTTTGCCACATATCTCTAAAAGCTCCTTTAGGCATATCGGGATGACGTACAATATTATGAGAACGTCCAATAAGCTCTTTTCTACTATAACCTGAGACATCACAAAACATTTTATTGACGTAGGTGATGATACCTTTTAAATCCGTTTTTGAAACAATACTACTGTTATCAATGGCTGTTTTATAGCCATCAAGAAAAGAGATATTTTCATTGAGTTTTTCACTCATGGTATTAAAAGCGAGAAGTGCATTACCTATTTCATCTTGTTTATCAACCTCTAGTTTTATTTTAGTTTGCCCTGAGGATATCATTTCTGATGCTGTTTGTAATTTCTTTAGATTTCCGGTAATAGATTGATAAAAGGCAATAAAGATATAAAGAGCCACCATAAGTATAGAAAGAAAAACCATAAACAATGACCATAGTTGCTTATTAACTTCAGATTTTAATGCTTCTGTGGTGTCTTTATAGGTATAGTTAAACATCTCATAAAGTGTCTCTTGTGACTCTATGGCTTCAGTTGTTTTGTTGAGGAATGTTTGGTTATTGAATGTGGTTTCTTGATTAGATAGAATATTTTCATCTATAACATTTAATATGTTTTCCAACTTATAGGTAACACTTGTGGTTTGTTCCTCTAAGGAGTGGTAGTTTCTTAATTCACGTAGGAGTTTATTCTCTTTGAGATTTAACTTTAAAGTGCTTAAGTCTGTAGAGAGTGAAAAAAGTATCTTTTTTTGTTCTTTTAATATATATTGCTTATTTAATGAATCTGTAGAAGAGTCTTTGAGTTGTCGTGAAAATTCATAAAGACGTAAAAGTTTCTCTTGTAGCATGTCGGCAAGGTAATTGATTCTTAAATCTTTACTGGCAGAAAAAGTAGTTGCTTCAGATATATTGAGTATGGTTTTAATTAATTTATCAACTATCTCTCCGTGTGTTCCAAAGTTCTTTTTATTGGGGATCGTAGCGTCAACTTTATCGATTTTAATGACTTCAAATAGGGCAATGGCTTTGGCAAAATTTTGATTGGATTTAAGAATTTTTAAATGTTGTGCGTCATAATCCATAAGGGTATGTTTCTGCTTATAAAACTTATCTTCTATATCTGTAATCTCTTCTATTAATGTTTTATCCCCATTTAAAAAAGATTTTGAAAGGCTACGATGTATTTGAACAGTTTTAATAAATTTATTAATAATTTCTATATATTCCAAACCTATAAGTTGTTTATTATAGGTATTGCTTTTCTCAACGTAATTCATAAATACAGTACGTGAAGGGAAAAGAAGTAGTATAAAAAGTATAGATATAGACACTATAATCTTTACTTTAAAGGATAACTTATTCATAACATAGAGTGCTGGATTCAAAAAAGTTTTTAGTGTCATTTATTTTAAAAATTCCTCATTTTTAAAATATTATAGCATAAAAAATAATATAAATTAATATTTTG
>JAHJJU010000017.1 GCA_018822805.1 bacterium | reverse complement strand
ATATATTTAATATTTATATTCTTAATACATGATATAATCATAGCATTAGAATTTAACAAGGTTATGTACAATGCTATTCAAATATAAAGGTATGACAAAACAGGGTAAAAGTGCCAAAGGGAGTATTGAAGCTTCAAGCATAGAAGAAGCCAAACAAAAACTCAAAATGAAAGGTATTTTCTACCAAGACATTCAAGAGAGCTCTCAAATTACCATGAAAAATTTTTCACAAAGAGAGATGCCCGGTCCACTCCTCAGCTCTTTTGCTAAAGAGCTATCTTCATATCTTAATTCGGGAATGACGGTGTTAACAGCCATTAAACTTATAGAGGGACAACATAAAAAAGAGAAAAAATATGCTTCATTTCTAGGCTCCCTTAGGACCATGATTGAAGAGGGGAAATCACTCTACCATGCTTTGGGTTCTCAATCAGTCTACGCACTACCTGACTTTTTTTTACAGAGTATTAATGTCGCCGGTCAAAGTGGCAAAATGGTTTCCGTGCTTATTAATATGGGAACCTTCTTCTCCAGTCAAGCCAAAGTAAAAAAGCAAGTAGGAAATGCCATGGCTTATCCTCTTTTCATTTTCCTTGTTGCTATTGGTATGACCGGTTTCCTTATCGCCTTTGTTGTACCTAAAATTACAGGAATCTTTAAAGACACAGGACAAGAGTTACCGGAAATTACTCAGTTTGTTTTAGGTGTTTCTGACTTTTTATCTGCCAACTATATTACATTAATAGTTGGATTTATTCTAATTATCATAGCTTTTAAATCAGCCTATAAGTACCTCTATAGTTTCAAAAAAGCCTATGATGGTTTTATGCTTAAAATGCCAATTGTAGGTGAACTAATACAAAACCATGAGTTGGGTCGGTTCTCGTACATTTTGGCTCTTATGTTGGACTCCGGTGTCTCCTATGCTCACGCTGTCAAATTAGCGACCACCACCTTTAGTAATGCTGCTTTTAAAGAGAGCTTTGAACAAGCCTCTGAACGGGTAATTGAAGGGAATAAACTCTCACACTCATTACAACGAGGAAAGGGTGTTCTTCCAAAAAGAAACTTTATGCAAGCCTTAGCACTGGGTGAAGAGTCAAGTGAGGTTTCAAACATTTTAGGGAACATTTCAACCCTCTACCAAGAAGAGAATGATGACAAACTTAAACTTCTCCTTAGTCTACTTGAACCTGTAATGATGCTTTTTATCGGTCTGGTTGTTGGAGTGATTGTTGCTGCCATGTTATTACCGATCTTCTCTATGAACTTAGGTGCACAATAAACCTTTTTTAGATACAATCTCCTAATGATAATTATTAGGAGTTTTAATGGCAAAGAAACAACGTTTCCGTGACACCAAACAAGGTAATAAAACCAATCTATCTAAAAAAAATAGCGTAAAAAAACCAAGCATTCCTTTTGCAGGAAATGTCATTAAAGCCAAAGCATTTTTAACCGATACTTTTATGCTCTTTATGCCTATTTTTTACTTTGTTATCTATGTTGTCTTTGGAAGTCTTCAGGCTGCTTCTGAACACAAATTACTGGCTTGGGGCTATGCTCTTGTTCCTTTTTTAATACTACAAACCATTTTTATGTACAAAGACCAAGGTCGAACCCCTGGAGCCAGAGCAAATGGTCTAAAAGTGATTGATATTCATACCTTGGACAAGCCCTCTTTGTTCTCTATTTTCTTTAGAAACTTGGCACTTATTTTAAGCATTCTAACTCTATTTGGATGGATCATGATGTTTTTTAGAAAAGACAAACGAGGCTTACATGACTTTTTAAGCAATACCTGCGTTATTCCCTATAAAGATAGAAAAAATCTTGAAACTAAAAATGATAACCAATAGATGAAAGCCATCTTATCCCTCTTCTATTTTGCCTACTTTTCACTGGTAGGTGTCTATGTGATGTACATGCCAAAAGCACTTAAAGGCTTTGGATACGATGCTGTAGCAATTGGTCTAATTTTTACTGCTGCACCCTTTATGCGTTTTTTACTCCCCTTTATTTTCAAATACTATATCAAATTAACAGACAAAATCTATCTCTATGCACTGCTCTTTACTTTTTTGAGTTCATTGCTTTTTTTACAAACCGTTGACAATTTTTCAGCACATCTCATTGCCAATCTACTCTTGGGTGCTGCCATGGGTGTCAGTCTTCCTTTTGTGGAGACCATCTCTTTACAACAACTCTCAAAAAAGATGTATGGCAAAATTCGTCTTTGGGGTTCTGTTGGCTTTATTGTTATCTCTTTGGGATTAGGAGAGATTGAACCCTCTCCTATAGAGACACTCTATTACTTAATTGGAACAAGCTTTTTCACCTTGATATTTGGTTATTTTGTACTCCACTATGATCAGCACAAAGAAGAGACAAACCAAGAAAGTGATAGCAGTTTTTCACTCAAACGTTATTGGGCATTTTGGGCAAGCATCTTTCTGATGCAAGTCGCCTTTGGTGGATTTTATACCTTCTTTACCATTTACGAAGAGGCACAAGGACTAAATGTTCAAATCATCTCTTACCTCTGGACCTTTGCCGTCATCTGTGAAATTCTTATGCTCTATTTTCAAGGTCCATTACTCCAAAGAAACCTACTAACTATCTTAAAAATTGCCACCCTTATTACAGCATTACGATGGTTATTGCTCTACCTTTACCCTGCATCTATTGAAGTTGCATTTGCTAGTCAATCTTTACATGCCATTAGTTTTGCTCTTTACCATACAGCAGCCATTAGCTATGTCTTTTCTCTCTATAGTCAAAAGCGTTTAGCTCAACAATTCTTTTTAGGTATCTCATTTGGATTGGGTGGTTCAGTAGGGGCTTTTTTATCCGGTTATATCTATGGAGAGTATCTCTTTTTATATGAGTCTATCATCACATTAGCAGCTTTTGGAATGCTCCTTATTCATGATAAACGTAAACAAGGAATGTAAAAATATTTATACTATTTAAAAGTATAGTACCGTGCCGGGTAATTTCCATTAAGTAAAATTTCATTGGAATAAAAAACAAAAACAGGAGCTTCATCTTCCGTTCCTCCTACAGGAATGGGCTGTGCTTCAGTGATATTAATATTTTTTTCTATTTTCTTTAAAATATCTCGACTCTCAAAATCTTTAATATTAAATTCGTCCACCAACATATCGTAAGCATTCTTTTTATCTTTGCTGTAACGCTGTACTTTTTCAGTTAAAAAAAGTGCATTGTCTAATTCACTGTTTCCACGTTTAAGTAAATAGGTTGCCATATCTGAGTTTTGTTCTTGTAGCTGCATTGCACCCATGACTACTATGCCTACAATAATGACCGACATAATCACTTCTATCAACGTAAAAGCTTTTTTATAAGGTTTATACATTCTATCTCCTCTATTATAGCTACAGCTTCACTTAGTAAAATGATCCACTGTCTCTTAAATCATATGTATCTTTTATCCACAGTGCTTTTGCCTCTTCCATGTCTTCCACTTTTTGTGCTTCTCCAAAATAACTTGGTAAAAAGTAAATACCTTGATCATTAGAAATTATCATTTGAGTGGTACTTCCATTGGGGTAAAGGTGGTATCGTAAACAGATCTTTTCATCTTTAATTCGACCTAACTCATCCATATGCACCAGATGGTTATCCTTATCGAGTTGATGTATCTCTATATTTTTACCAAACTGTATGCCTCCATCATAAGCCGTAATCTGCTTACCTTGTGCCACATAACATTCAGTACATTTATTAATACAAAAAAGCTCAATATCACCTTGACCTTGAAAAGTTTTTCGAAATGTAGTAGGAAGGGTGCTGGGGTCTAAGACCTCTGTTTTTGTCTGCTGCTTGATGGCTGAAGAGAAAACTAGAAAACCAATAAGAGAGACTATAAGCACCACAACAATTAGTTCTAAAAGAGAGAATGCTGAATGTCTTTTGACCAGCATGTTTTTAGAACGCATACGTGGCTACCAAAATTATTTACAACCTGAATATTTTATATCTGAATACTCATCGGTACCACCTTCACGTTTGTCGGCACCGTAAGAGATGATATCAAAAGCATTTCCTGTTTTAATATAAACCATTTTTGCACCCCATGAATCTTTTGGTAGCTTTTCTAAATAAGCTGATGATGCATAGTTGGAGTATTTATCTGAATCTGGATTTGATATTAATGCCTCAAAACCCTCTTCAGTTTCAGGGTACATTCCGTTGTCAAGTTTAAACATTTTAAGTGCATTGGCTGCACCTTTCATGTTCACACAGACCAAATCTACTTTCGCTTTGTCTCCTGCACCCACAACTTTCGGGACAACAGCTGCTGCTAAAATTCCAAGAATTAAGATAACCACTAAGAGTTCCAATAATGAAAAGGCTTTTTTTGCTTTTCTTACTGTTTTTTCATGTTTATACTTAATTTCATTAGTTAGATTCATTATTTTATATTTCCTTAAAATATTGTTTTCTTCTATTTTTAGCTCTATTTCTTCAGTCATGTTTAAACTCCTTAGATAAAGTTAGTTATAATATTGGTGATTTTACTTGAATTGAGCTTTATTATGGATAAAAGAAAACGAGGTATAGCACTTTTTATAACATTGATGGTGATTGCTTCGATTATGTCTATCATAGCCGTGTCATTTACCTATTTGGAAAAAGTGCAAAAAGATGCCGGAACAACATCAGCAGTCATACAAGGAAATCTATTATACACCAATACAGTTACCGTTTTAAAACGATTTTTCCCATCAGGAAGGGACAATGCTGAAAAATTAGAATTAATATATACCATGCCATTGGTACTCAGCGAAGCAAAAAGTGGTTTTGGACTTAACCTAAGTTGTAAACCTTTAATGGTGGGGGTTCCCATCAACTGGCTAGACAAAGATTTAACAGCTCAAGCTCCTGAAAAAATGAACTTAGCAAAAGATACTTTAGCAATAGTAATGGAGCGTTATGACATTGAAGAGCCCAATGGTTTAGAAGAACTTTTAATGCAGGCCATCACAGGAAAAACAACAGAAAATGAAGATTATATACCGAGATTAAAACCTCAAAAAGGTATTATCTCAAAACAACAATTTAATAGAGTGATTACAAACTACCGTTTACGTTATGACGATAGCAAAATTTTAAATGTCCCATGGGATCGTTATTTTACTTTTGGAAAAGTAAATGAAAAAACAAAAATAGATGGCGTATATTTAACACCTGAGTTCATCTCAGTTGCTTTTGATATTCCTATAGAAATAGTACAAGAGAGTTGGATATCTGGGGAGAGTACTTTGGCTTCGTTTTTAAGAGAAAACTCTATCATAACGCCTGTTAATAAAAAAATTTATGCCAACAAAGCACTCAATGCCATGCATTGTGAACAATCATATGCCTACAAAGATGGGTATTATACATTTAATTTTGATTATATAGAGGGAAGGAGTGGTAATTTTGAATTTAACGGCAAAAAGCAATAATAAACTATTAATTCATAGAAATATGGAACCTACAACATTAGAAAATTCCGTCGATATTATATTAACACCACAATTTTATACATTTTTACGTGAAGATCTAGATTTAAAATTTAGCTACCAAGCCAAACAAATTGCACCATCAATTTTTGATGACTATATTCGTTCATCAATTGAGTATCAATATTATGTCTATAAATGTGATGACCAATGGTGCTTTTTTGCCTACAATATCGACGAGATTGATCAGTTTTTAGAGAGTGTAGGTATTGAAAAACATCGTGTTTCAAAAATTTATTTTGCACAACAGATTAGTGATGAACTTGAAGAGCCTGTTTTACTCAGTGAAAAATCAGTTTTAAAAAATATTGATAATGTGGTTACCGTAATTCCTAAACGAATCATGGGAAGAGAGTCAGAATACAAAACACTCGCACTCGATGAGTTAAAGATTAAAGGTGGCATCAGTATGGGTGCATCACTCAACTCTTTTGTCTCACTTAAAGAAACCATTATATTAAGTTCTCTGCTCTTTATTTTAGGATTGGTATTTATTGTCGAAGGCAATCGTATCAAATCATCAATAGCAACTGAAGATGCACAACTTACGGCACTTCTAGATGAAAACCCAAAATATGCCAGTAGCATGTTACGAAACAGCATCTTAGAGAAATATCAACCCATTGATACCAATGAACGATTAAAACGAGAAACGATGAAAGAGATCTCTAAACTCTTATCGGCAAAGAGTCAACTCAAATCATTAAGTGTGAATGAAAAAAGCATTACAGCCAATATTACAACGGCTGATAATACGATTAACAAACAAGTAAAAGAGCATGCAGCAGCTAAGAAGTTTAAAACTTCAGGTACCGGACTTGATCTGAAAGTTGAGAAAACATTATGAATATAATGACCCTTCAACGATACAGAAATGAGATCATTCTTCTACTAACCCTACTGTTTGCACTCTTTGCATTTTTTTATAAACTTTCAGCAAAGAGTTATGTTCAAGAAAATAAAGCTGCCATACAGAAACAGATTTCAGAGATTACAAAAATTAGTAACTACCAAAAGCAGTGGGATGGGAAAGGAATGTCAAACAAGGTTAATGTACTAAAAAGCATTGTCAATGCTTCAAAAGTACAAAGCTTTCAAAAAAAGTCTAAAAAACTGATAGCCTCTTATGTCAACCTTACAGCCAATGAATTAAATCAAATCAACAATAAACTTTTGAATATGCCTATTCAAATTGTTAATCTTGAGATTAAAGAGCAAACAAAAAATCAATTTACAATGGAGTTAACATGCAAATGGTAAAACAAATCATTGGTGGTTTTTTTCTCTTTATTCTACTTATGTGGCTTTTTGCTCCAAAACAGGAACTCTATTATTTGATAGAAAAATCCTTAAAAAAGAATGATATTGTTATCTCGGATGAGAGCATTAAAGATACCTGGTTTGGTCTAAACATTAGCAATGCAAATATTTACGTTAAAGGCATCAATGTTGCTAAGGCAGCTGACCTACAACTTAATCTTTTCTTTTTCTACAATACCTTAACGGTAGAAGGTATAAAAATGGATGCATCATTGCATCATGTGGCACCCAAAGCAGTTGATGAACTAAAAGCTACCTACTCCATCATCGATCCGATGCAGGTACAGCTTGAAGGCTTGGGTTCATTTGGAACGATGGTCGGCACAGTTGCTCTTGTAGAGAAAAAAATAAAACTACTTTTTCCTGTGGCAAAAGATATTAATGCCTTTAAAAAGTTTTTGAAAAAAGATAAGCAAGGAGGATGGTACTATGAAACAAATTATTAATTCTAAACTCTTCTCTACCATTATATTTTTCTTATCTGTTATGGTACTGGTAAAAGTTACTTGGTTGGTAATTTCACTATTTTTTTTACCAAGTAGTGGTGAAGAATATACCCAAGAGGGTAAAGCAAAAGCACTCTACTATCGAGTTAAATTAACCAATGAATCTGCTGTAATTGCCCCCGTCGTAAACAATAGATCTCAAGCACCTGTAATCAGTTCAATGCAAGGGTTTAAACTCTTAGCCCTCTACAATGCTTCGGACAAATTGGTTGTAACGGTGGAGAAAGGTAGTAAAACAACCATTCTTGCTAAAGGTGAAAAAGTCGATGGCTTTACGCTCAGTTCAGCAGGATCAAACTACGCCATCTTTACCAAAGCCGGTAAAGAGTTTCGCTTGAGTCTTAGTAAAATGGACAATAATAGTCAAAATACGACAATGAATACTTCAGGCAAAAGACCCAATATTGGAAACCAAAACAAAAAAGACTCTACAGGTATTATTGAACAAGATGGTAAAAAAATCATCTCAAAAAATCTGCTAGATTCCTATACCAAAGATGTGGATAAAATCTGGAAAGACATTGGTATTGGGGAAAATAAAGTAGATGGAAAACTCAATGGATTTAAAATTAATTATGTCAAACAAGGCAGCGATTTTGAAAAGTTAGGACTTAAACGGGGTGACCTTCTTATGGCAATCAATGCTGAAGAGTTAAACAGTTATGGTGCAGCCATGAACTTTTTTAAAGAGATAGAGAATATAGAAAATTTAACATTAACCGTTCAACGCAATGGTAAAAGCGAGGATATAGAATATGAAATTCAATAAATTAGCATTAGGACTCATTCTAGCATTAAGCATACAAGCACATGCCGAGAAAGTAGATGTCAACTTTAGAAATTTAAGTATTAGTGATTTTATCAAAATGGTCGGTAAAATTACAGGTAAGAATATTTTAGTCGATGGAGAAGTTAAAGGTAAAATCAACTTTGTTTCCAATAAACCTATTGAGAAAAGTGAACTTATTCCTTTGGCAAATGCCATTTTAGAGACAAAAAACATGACGTTGGTCAATAAAGGAGACTACTATCAGGTTGTAAAAAGTAATGATGCAGCCGGAGAGGGGCTGCCTGTGAGCTCAAACATCAATTCAGGTACCGGCACCATGAAAACGGTTGTTTTCCAACTTTCAAATGCAAATGCTGCTGTTATTCGTACTAAGATTAAACCTCTATTGCACAAAAGTGCTAAGATTGTTTCTTTTAAGAAAGACAATCTCTTAGCCATCACAGCCTACCCTCATACACTCAAATCGATTAAAAGCTTAATTGATAAAATTGAAAGTAAACAAGCCAAACAGAGTAAAATAGTTAACTTACAAAATGCTCGAGTTAAGGATGTTTTTCCGAATGTTCAAAACATGGCAAAAGCACTTTTCCCTCAAGACATAGAGAGTGAAAAAGTTGATGTCATGCAAGATGTAAGTGGTAACTCCATTATTTTAGTGGGGAAACAATCAAACATTTTACGACTGCAACGATACATCCAACAACTTGATTTAGAAGGTGAGGGAGATAATCAAAGAATGCATGTTATTCCTCTTGCCAACTCCAATGTTGAAGAGATGGAGAAAATTTTAAGTAAAATTGTACCTCAAATGACCGGTACAGATGGTACCGGTGCTACCGGTGGTGCTGTAGGTAAGCCTACGCCTAAAGCTGTTATTGCTTCCGATTTAGAGCGAAATGCATTAATTATCTTAGCCAACGTTGATCAGTACCAAAATATTTTAGAAACAGTAAAACTGCTTGATGTTGAAAAATCGCAAGTTTATATTCAAGCAAAAATTGTAGAGGTCAATACCAACTTGGCTGAAAATATCGGTCTTAAATATGGATTTAATGGTGGTTCCATCACCTCAAACGGTCTTTTTTCATTGGCAGGAAATGCCGGTGCCTCTCCTTTAGCACTTTCAAGTTCACTGCTTGGTTTTTTAAATAATACCACCACAAGTTTTGATAACAATGGAAATGCCTACACCTCAAATGAGCGAGCTTTTGAGTTTGGTAAAGTCAATGAAGTATTTGCTTTAGGTGCACAACTTGACCTTTTAAAACAAAATGGTGCAGCACAAATTTTATCCAAACCCTCTATTTTATGTACCAACAACAAAGAGTCAAGTATCTATGTGGGTCAAACACAATCCATTTTAACCCAATCTCAACAGAGTACCCAAGGCTCATCGAATATCTTAAACAACTATAGCCGTGAAGATATTGGTATTACCCTTAAAGTCAAACCGAGACTCTCTTCTAATAATAAAGTATCCCTAGAAGTTGAAACCACCATTGAAGATATTGTTCCTGGTTCAGGTGCTACGGCTGATAGACCAACCACCACCAAACGTTCGGTTAAAACCAATGCCATTGTCAATCATGCTGAGACCATTATTTTAGGTGGACTAATTAAAAGTGCCGATGGTAAAAGTGTAACCAAAATTCCACTTTTAGGTGATATCCCTATCTTAGGAAGACTCTTTACCTCAAAAGGTGACTCAGAAAGTAAAGTCAATGTTGTCATCTACTTAACACCGTACATTATTACAAAAAGTTCTGACTTAACCAATCTACGAAAGCATCTTGATGAGTTAGAATCCATTCAACAACAATACAATAAAATTGTCTATGATACGCTTGAAGAGAAGACCAATGGTACAAAAGGAAGTGGACATGTAACGTTCTCTAGTACCTCTAAAAGATCAACGGCAATTGATGAAGATCTTGAATCATTTTCAAACTATACACCTGTCATTGAAACAGCAAAACCTGTAAGCCAATCAAAGGTTGTTACACAACAAGCTGCTGTACCTCAAGTTTATAGACCCGATCCTATACCAATGCAAGAGATACCTCAAACGGTTGAATATGTAGAGACCCCTAGCTATACAGAAGAGCAAGATTATGTCCAAAGTGAATCCATTATGGATACGCTGAACCAACGAAAAAATGTCAATCTTAACCGTATTAATACCGGTATTGAATACAATGAAGAGACCACTTTTTCAAATGTTCCTCGAAACAACTAGGAAAAAAAGATGATACAATTACCTTTTCTTGAAAACATCGACTTAGAACCTCTTTGGAGTGAAGAGGTAGACAATAAATTGGCAATGAAGCATTATCTTCTATTTGCCAACATACATAATCACGCTACAGCCATTGTCCAAAGAGAAACTTTAGCAACAGCACTTAATCACCTCTCTAAACTTAATATTGACTATCCCATTGCTGAACTTGACAATGGTAGTTTTGAACGTCTTTCACATAAATTTAGAGAAATTCAAACGGGAAGTGACTTCGAAAATGTCAATACCACCTCGGGGGATGATATTATTGAAGTTGAATCCGATCTACTTGATTTCATACGAAACTCTCATGATCTACTCTCTAATGAAGAGTCGGCACCGGTGGTTAAACTGGTAAACTCTCTCTTTTTCCAAGCCATTAAAAAAGGTGCCAGTGATATTCACATTGAAACACTGGAGAAAAAAGGAGAAGTTCGTTTACGTATTGATGGTGCCTTGAAAAAACATCTCGATATTGACAAAAACATTACCGGTTTGGTTATTTCTCGTATTAAAGTTATCTCAAATCTTGATATTTCAGAAAAAAGAATTCCTCAAGATGGGCGTACCCAAGTTACAATTTCAGGTAAGACTCTCGACATTAGGGTCTCTGTACTTCCAACCTATTATGGTGAACGTGTGGTTATGAGGATGTTGATGCAGAGTGATACCATTCCAACTCTTCAAGATCTTGGTTTCACTGAAGAGTTAACCAAAGACCTAAACAGACTTCTTACCCATCCTCATGGAATGATACTGGTTACAGGTCCTACCGGTTCAGGTAAGTCCACCACGCTTCATGCTTGTTTACAACACATTGCTACCCCAAATAAGAATATTATTACCGTAGAAGACCCCGTAGAGTACAATGCTGAAAATGTCAATCAAATACAAGTAAACTCAAAAGTCGGACTCACCTTTGCAGCCGGACTACGTTCCATCTTAAGACAAGATCCCGACATCATTATGGTAGGGGAAATTCGAGACAGTGAAACAGCCGATATTGCTCTTCGTTCAGCATTAACAGGTCACCTTATGCTCTCAACCCTACACACCAATGACGCGACTTCAGCACTTTCTAGACTTATGGATATGGGCATTGAAGATTTCTTACTAACCTCAACCCTCCTTGGTGTGTTGGCTCAACGATTGACGCGTAAACTGTGTAATGAGTGTAAAATACCAACTTCATTAGCTCCTACCATTATTTCAGAGTTATCTCTACCGAATATCGAGTACTTTAAAGCTGTAGGATGTACCGGTTGTGACTTTACAGGATACAGAGGACGGCAAGCTGTTGGTGAACTTTTTGTAATGAATGACCGAGTAAAAGAGATGATGAAAGAAGGTCTCAATGACCACCAAATACGAATAGAGATGAAACGATTAGGTATGAAAACCATTGCCGATAAACTCAAAGAGATGCTCATCGCAGGAAAAACTTCCTATGAAGAGGCTGTGCGTATTGGGATCATGGAAGATTAAATTAAAAGATGAACAATAAACGTGCTGCCTTTACTCTTGTCGAAGTTCTTATCTCCATCACCCTCCTCTCATTAGTACTTATGGCACTTTATAAAAGTGCCGATATTTTACGTGATTCAAACCTCCATTTATTTAAACATTTAGAAAAATCTATCCATACCCTCAAAGGAAGTAAGACACTCTATATGGATTTAATGCATGCTGACCACAACATTACCGTTACGAGTGAAGAGAAGTTTCACCGACTTGTTATTAGTAATACCACCCACTCACTGTATGGACAGGGAGCAGCAAAAGTTGTCTGGATGGTCTATAAAGATGAAAATACCCTCTTACGCTTAGAAGGTGGAGAGTATACTATTCCTTTAAAAAACGAAGAGCGTGTTGAAGTGGATGTTATAGCGAAAAACATTGAACTGTTTAAGATCTATAAAAGTAAGAAAAACAATAAAATTTTAGCCATGATTCAAATAAAAGGTCAAGAGCCTCAACTGTTTATGGCACAAAATATTCCTTTAGCTCCACCTAAACCTGATGTCAATGCAACAAATTTAAACGAAAAAGGTGCAAATAATCCAAATAATAACCTTGTACCAGCAAATATTCCACAATAATATGATAAGATAAAAATTATAAAAAAAATCTAATATTTTTATTTAAGGAAAATTTAAAAATGAAAAAATTTCTATTAACTTATTGGTTTGGGATTGCCTTGTTGTTTGGACTTTTTTACTGGGATTTATCTCCCTTAAGTCATGCAATCAATCAGCAACAAACAGACCTAACCTCTTACCTGACTTCATTAACTTTGCTTGACAATATGATGGAACAACATCGTATTATCATTAATCCACATTATGCATTGGTTATTGAGAAGACCTGTAATGGCATGATTCCATATCTTTTCTTTTTAGCCTCCATAATTGCCTTTCCCTCCACCCTTATGCATAAAATAAAATGGTCTATTATGGGGTACATCATTATTTCAGCCATGAATATCTTTAGAATTTGGTTGGTAACCCAATTTGTTCTACAAGGGCGTAATAACTTTTCATTAGCTCATGACTATATTGGTAATGCTCTACTTATTTTGACTGGTTTGGCACTCTTTATTTGGTTTGTTAAAAGTCGTCAAAAAACCCTACATTCTTAATTCAACATTCTACCCATATCTTAAGCCTCACTATGATGAACGAGGCTTCTTTCATGCTTTACTTTTTTATATTAATATATTTACATTGATATACCTGCCCCATCTAAAAACTAAAGAAGTCAAATATTAACCCAAAATATGCAATACTTACAAAAAAATATAAGGTATGCAAGATGACAGTCACCAAATACTCTGCCAATGGCAATGACTTTGTTATGATAATCAAAAAAAAGAAAAAAGATCGATCAAAGTTGGCACAACGACTCTGTCATCGTCAAAATGGTGTGGGAGCTGATGGTTTGGTGGTACTCATTCCTCATCCGGAGTATGATTTTGAATGGGAATTTTACAATGCCGATGGCTCAACTGCTACCATGTGTGGGAATGCCTCACGTGCTGTGGCACATTTTGCCATGCAAAAAGGAATTTCACAAGATGGTATAGCAGAATTTTTAACAGGTGCCGGTGTCATTCGAGCACGGGTCAATGGACTCTATGTGGTCTCAGACATGACCAAACCCATTATACTGAGTCAAGAGATTCAAGAAGATGATGAAAACTGGTGGTTTGTAGATACCGGTGTACCTCACTTGGTTGCCATTCGTGAGAATATAGATGAATTTGACATTGAACAAGCACGTCGTTTACGAAACAAATACAACTGTAATGTCAACATCTGTAAAATAGTGGAAAACACACTTTATGTACGAACCTATGAACGTGGTGTTGAAGATGAAACGCTCGCCTGTGGTACAGGAATGGTTGCCTCTTTTGTTCGTGCCTATGGTGAGAACTTAGTAAATGAAAATGTCAAAATATTTCCACGATCAGGAGATGAACTCTACATTAGTTTAGAAGATGATGTTTATAGATTTGGTGGTAAAGTTACCCAAACATTTGTGGCTCAAACGATTGATTAAATGAATAAATTGAATTCATCACACAGTTATTTCACAATTGTTATGATAGAATTAAAATTATAACATAAGTATTTTACAACTATAAATACTTAATAAAGGAATTATAAATGCAAAAAAAATTAGTTACATTCGTCACAGTATTGGCATTAAGCTCATCACTTCTTTTAGGGAAAAACTTAGTAACCGTGAATGGGCATACCATTACTGATGCCATTATCCCTCCGGGTTATGAGAAATTGGACGATACAAAACGTAATAATCTTATGGAACAACTTATTCGAGAAGAGGTACTACATGCCAACTTATTAAAAAGTTCTATTGTTAAGGATTCAGAATTTACAACAGCCTTTGAAAAGCAAAAAAAACAAGCACAAGAACAATACAAAAAAAGTACAGGAAAAGACTTAAACAAAGAGCAAATTCGTAGTATAAAAGGTTCTATCGCTGTTGCACTCTACCAACAAAAAGAGTTTAAAAAAACAAAAGTAAGTGCAGCCGAGGTTAAAGCATTTTATGACAACAATCAAAAAACATTTGATTTACCTGACTCTATTGAAATAGCTGATATTATTGTTAAGACAAAAAGTGAAGCTGATACAATCTTAAAGTCCTTACAAAGTGCCACAAACTTAGATGAAGCATTTATTAAAGCTGCTCAGGCACAGAAACAAAATGGTTATATGGGATGGTTTGGTAAAGGTACTGCACCTCAAAATCTGTTTGATGTAGCTTATAAAGCAAAGGTTAAAACCCTGCTTGCTACGCCTATCAAAACAAAGCATGGATACAATGTGGTCTACCTATTAAATAAAAAGCCTGCTGCAAAACTTCCTTTTTCTCAAGCAAAAGATCGTATTGAACAGATGCTTAAACAGAAAAAAGTGATAGAAACCCTACAAAACAAAGTAGAGACACTCTATGGACAAGCTAAAATAGTCTACTAAATCTCACTAATCACTTCAGATACTAAATAGACAAACTCTATTTAGTATACTAATTTCTCCACAATCTTAAATATTTTTTAAATTTTTAATATAAATTCATATTTTAAATGTTATAATATCTAAATAAATAATATCTTAATTATAAAGGATACATCATGAAAATTACTTTTACGAAAGCAATGCTAAACGAAGCTATAAAACATGGATGTAAAACTGTGGGTGAATTAAACAACTATATTAATGAGCATAAAGAGGTTACGCTTCGTTTCCATTAAAAGTTGTTGAAAATAATGGAAACGTAAAAATTAGATCAAGCTATGAAGCTTTTTTCTCACGTCGATACTCTAAAAAAGAGAGTAGTAAAATAATGGCAACACCCAGATCAATCATCACATCGGCATAATTAAAGACAGCAAAGTCAAAACCACAATGCCAGGCAACGTAATCAACTACTCCAGGATGATTAAATCGATCATATAGATTACCTAAAGCTCCACCTAAAATAAGTCCCAGAGGGAAAGCATACACTTTGAAATAACCTTCATAAAAAATATAAAAAATAATCCCTAAAATCAATACCAGTTGTACCCACTTTAAGTTGTCCCCTAAAAAGGTAAACATCGAAAATGCAACACCTTTGTTATAATGAAGTTCTAAATCAATACATGAACCTTGTAAAATGGTTGCATATTCCACTCCATTAACAGCTTCCATCGCTAAAACTTTAAGATTTTGGTCAATGAGAAAGGTACCAACCAAAACAAAAAGAAAGATAAGCATGGAACGCATCATGCTAATGCCTTCTTAAAGAAGGAAACTGTTTTATCCATCATATTATGGAGAGCATGTTGTTCTTTTCCTTCAAGTAAAATACGTAAAAGATTTTCCGTACCGGAATAACGAACAAGATGACGCATACCCAAAGATTCTATCTCAGCAAATAACGCTTCAACTCCTGTAATCTCTTCTATCGGTATCTTGTGAGAAATCTTTAAATTGGCTTGTTCTTGTGGATAAAGCTCAAATACATTAAACGCCTCACTGGCAACTTTATTGTTCTCAATCATATACGCAAATGCTTGTAATGCCGAGACCAAGCCATCTCCTGTTTTAGCAAAATCAGAAAAAATAATATGTCCACTCTGTTCACCACCAAAGTTCGATTCAACTTTTTGCATTATTTCAACTACATGTTTATCCCCCACATCACTACGCTCAAGGGTTATACCATGAAATTTCAAATACTCTGAAAGACCCTGATTACTCATAACCGTTGCAACCACTTTATCGTTTGCTAACTTATTCTCTTGTTTCAGATGTACGGCCAAAGCACCGATGAGTTTGTCTCCATCAACCACATTACCTTTTTCATCAACAATAACAATTCTATCAGCATCGCCATCAAGTGCAATCCCAATATCGGCACGCGTCTCAATTACTTTTTTAGCCAAAACTTCAGGATGCATCGCACCACAATTGGTGTTGATGTTGTATCCATCAGGTTCATTTGCCAATACAATAACTTCTGCTCCCAATTCACGAAGAACAGTTGGGGCAACAATATATGCAGCACCGTTAGCACAATCAACCACAATTCTCTTTCCATAGAGAGAATACTTTTTAGGAAAGGAGTTTTTAATGTGCACAATATAACGTCCGATAACATCATCTATACGAACAGAACGACCTATCTCTTTTCGTGTTACAAATGCATTTTCAACACGCTCCATATTATGAAAAATTTCTTCAATCTCCCCTTCACACTCTTTGCCCAATTTATTCCCGGTATTCCCAAAAAACTTTATTCCATTGTCGTAAAAAGGATTGTGACTAGCCGTTATCATAATACCAGCATCACAACGCATATTTTCAGTAATGAATGCAATAGCAGGAGTCGGCATCGGACCTATTTGAATGACGTCAAATCCAACAGCTGTTAAACCGGAAACCAAAGCATTTTCAATCATGTAGCCACTTCGTCTTGTATCTTTACCGACTAAAATTTTATTGTATTTACTCGTTTTTTTTAAGTGAATTCCTGCTGCCAATGCCAAACGCATCACATTCATGGCATTCAATTTCCCACCTGCTAGTCCACGTACTCCATCTGTCCCAAAAAGTTCCATTCATTGCTCCTAAAATTGATGGAAACATTTTAACACAATAATGATGAAAACCCATAAAGGTACCGGAAATAGTTTTAAGAGAAAAGAAGATATAATGCAACCATTTATTATGAAAAGAAAAAGGTCAATTTTGAGTGAAAATTTAATCGGTTACCTCGATAACCAAGGAAATATTATAGATACACAGAGTGCAGGAGAGAACTGCGATGCTACTGCTATTGAGTACGATAATTCAACAGCCTCTTTAGAAATTGTACGACACTCTACAGCTCACCTTATGGCACAAGCCATTACTGAACTCTATACCAATGCTAAGTTTTTTGTAGGACCTACGGTTGATGAAGGTTTTTATTATGACTTTAGAGTGGATGAAAAAATTGGTGAAGAAGATTTAAAAACCATCGAAAAAAAGATGAAAGAACTCATCAAGAAAAAGCATAAAATTGAAAAGTATAAAATTTCAAAAGAGGAAGCCTTAAGCAAATTTGCCAATGATGATTTGAAATTGGCTGTACTTTCACGTATTCCAGATGAAACTGTTTCTATTTACAAACAAGGTAATTTTGAAGATTTATGTCAAGGGCCTCATGTCCCTGCACTGAGGTTTTTAAATAATTTTAAACTAACACGTGTGGCAGGTGCCTATCTTGGTGGTGATGAAAAAGCTGAGATGTTAACCCGTATTTATGGTATAGCCTTTGCAGACAAAGAGTCATTAAAAGCACACTTAACCATGTTAGAAGAGGCAAAAAAACGTGACCATAGAAAAATTGGTGCCGAGATGGAGCTCTTTATGTTTGATGAAGAGTCGGGTGCCGGTCTACCGTTTTGGATGCCAAAAGGTTCACGTCTTCGCCACAAATTAGAGACCATTCTGCACAAAGCTCATCGTAAAAGAGGGTATGAGCCGGTACGAGGCCCAGAGATGCTCAAAGCCGATATGTGGAGAACTTCAGGTCACTATGCTTGTTATGGTGAAAACATGTACCTTACGACCATTGACGAGCAAGAGTATGGAGTAAAACCCATGAACTGTATTGGGCATATTCAAATTTTTAAGCAGACTGGAAAATCTTACCGTGACCTACCTGTAAAATATTATGAGTATGGGGTAGTACACCGTCATGAAAAATCAGGTGCCTTACATGGACTGCTTCGAGTAAGAGAATTTACACAAGATGATGCCCATATTTTCTGTGCACCAGAGCAGATTGCTTCTGAAGTAATTGAAATTGTTGAATTTGTTGATTCGGTGATGAAACTCTTTGGCTTCAACTACACCATGGAGGTCGCAACCAAACCGGAAAAAGCCATTGGTGAAGATGCTGTTTGGGAGTTGGCAACTCAAGGACTTAAAGATGCACTGGATGAAAACAACCTACCTTATGCCATAGATGAAGGTGGTGGAGCATTTTATGGTCCCAAAATTGATGTAAAAATTACCGATGCATTGGGACGTAAGTGGCAGTGTGGAACCATTCAAGTAGACTTTAATCTTCCGGAACGATTTGGAGTAGAGTATGTAGCAGAAGACAACAGTCGAAAACAACCTGTGATGATTCACCGTGCGATTTTGGGTTCATTTGAACGATTTATCGCCATTTTAACCGAACACTATGCCGGTGAGTTCCCACTCTTTTTGGCACCAACACAGGTAATTTTTGTACCCATTTCAGATGCCCATGTTGCGTATGCAAATGCGCTTAAAAATGAACTGATTGACATCAATATTGATTCAGAAATCTTTGATAAAAATGACTCTTTAAACAAAAGAGTAAGAAATGCAGAAAAACAAAGAGTTCCTTATGTGGTCATTGTAGGAGATGAAGAGGTGGCAAATAGAAGCGTTGCACTAAGAGATAGACGTGCAAAAGAGCAGTATAATCTTTCTTTTGATGAATTTATGGTAAAATTAACACAACAACTTAACGAAGGTAAAATTTGAGTAGACAACAAAACAAAAATAACAGAGGAAGAAAAAAGCCTGACGATACCATTATGAATGATGAGATTAGATTTCAAGAGCTTCGAGTTCTTGGGGATGATGGTGAACAGTATGGTATTATTTCTCGTGATGAAGCACTAAAAATTGCTGAAGACAAAGGATTAGATTTAGTATTGGTTTCACCGGAAGCGAAACCACCTGTTGCAAAAGTAATGGACTATGGAAAGCATAAGTATGAGCTAGAAAAAAAGAAAAAAGAAGCAAGAAAAAATCAAAAAATCATTGATGTAAAAGAGGTTAAATTCTCTTGTAAAATTGCTGATAATGATATTGCTTATAAAGTGAAACATGCTAGAGAATTTCTCGAAGCAGGAAAACATGTTAAGCTTCGTGTCTTTTTAAGAGGTCGAGAAATGGCAAATCCTGAATGGGGAATTGATGTTCTTAATCGTGTATGGCCAATGCTCGAAGATGTTGGTAACTTAGAACAAGATGCTAAACGTGATGGTCGTTATGTCAATATGTATGTAACACCTATAAAAAAATAAGGTTAACTCTTTTACTTTTACCCTTCATTGACCATCTACTCTTATATTTGAAGCAGATGGTTATCTTCTATAATCACACAAGTAGATTCATTCACTTTTTCGATACAATTTCATAAACTATAGAGTAAGTATCTCTGCAGATACTTCAATAAGGAAAATTATGAAAAAGATATTTGGTTCATTAATTGCAGTCGTTGCTATTTGGGTAGGATCTACAGCACTTATTGGCAGTCAAACAGAACAAGAACTTCAAAACTATATTGAAAAAACTAACAGGCTTTATGCAAGTAATGGACTACAGTTTAAACTCACTGATTATCAAAAATCATTTTTAAATTCAACAGCTCAAGTTAGCATAGACATTACCGATCCTTCTCTGGTTGAATTACTGTCAGAGTCATATGATCTTCCATTTAAAATTGATTATAACATCGAACATGGTCCTCTCTTTTTTCAAAATGGTTTAGGTCTTGGATTATCTAAAGTTCATCATGAAGTAGCATTAAGCTCTCTGTTTAAAGGTAAGGATAAAAAAGAATTTTTAGATTTGCTTAAAGAAGATGTCACCATTAAAAGTGAAATAATTATTTCATTTTTAAAAAATGCCAATTATCTAATGAGTAGTGATCCTATTCAAATTAAAGAGGGAGAGGACCATGTTGAGATTGCACCATTATCGCTAACAGGAAGCACCAATCTTGATACCTTTAAAGGAAAAGGGAGCTTAAGTATTCCTCACTTGCTCTTTAAAAAAGAAGGGACAGAGAATCAACTCAAAGTTGACAATCTTGTCATGGACATTGAAATTAATGAGTTTATTGATAATGCACTGATGCTGGGTACCTTTGATTTAGCCATTGGAAACCTTTTAATAAAAGATGATTCTGATCCAGAACTGAAAAACATTAATCTTAAAAGCACGCTGCACATGGTAACAACAAAAGACAGTGAAAAAAGCATCAATACCCAACTGGAAGGCGATATCGACTTTCTTGATACCCAACTACCGGCTGATTTTCCAAACCTAAAAACCATACATGCAAAACTGGGTGCAGCGTACATTGGCATAGACGGAATGATTAAATTTCAAAAAGCCACTCAAGAGATGCAAAAAGCCCAAACAGAACTCATAACAAAAATGCAAAACCATCCTGAAGAGATAGAGAGAATTTTTGAAGAGTTTGGTCAACTTCAAGAAAATATGATGGGGAAAATTGTTCAAGCACTCAACACCCTATTGATTAAAGATAAAACCCTACTCAATTATGCTTTTGATGCCCAAACCAAAGATAATAAAACAAGCTCTGCCTCGGCAGAAGTGGGATATACAGGAGATATGAAATTTGATGGTAATCTTAAAGAGATTGCTTTAAAAGCTCAACGCGAACTTTTAACCATGATCCAACTTCATCTAAATATCAACGTTGATGCCCAACATATTAAAGCACTTCCGGATGCTGAAACATTAACACAGCAGATTCAAATGGCTGTGGTTCAAGGTTTTGTTAAAGAGGAGAATGGGAAATATATTCTTAATGGTTCGTATAAAAATCAAGAACTTATGGTAAACGACAACAACTTAACGGCAAGTGTTCTACCCCTACTCATGATGGCAACACAAGGTGGCATGTAAAGGTGACTTTGTCACCTTTATGGAATAATAATTATCGGTGTTCCGTTTGTAGTATGCGCCCAAACCTCTTCCATATCATCATTACTCATCGCAATACATCCCTCAGTCCAATCCAACAACATCGGCATCCAATCCCCAAGAGGAGAGAGTGACCAATTGGTAGGCGTACCATGAATCATAATCATTCCCCCTGCACTCATTCCATTTTCTTCTGCATAGGCTCTATCTTTTACATTGGGGTAAGAGATATGAATCGATTTATAATATTGGGGGCTTGATTGTCGCCAATCCAAGATATAAATCCCTTCCGGCGTCTTCATATCTCCTTCAAACTCTTTAGCACCTTCAGGAATTTGTCCTAAAGTAATGTGATATTTTTTATAAATTTCACCTTGACTCGATAAATAGAGCATACGTGTAGATTTTTTTATAATAACTTTTTCAGCAAAACGCCCATCATTTGCCAAAAGAGAGAGAGAAAGAAGAATAAATAGAAAAAACATCCGAAAATTCATCACTAGTCCTTAATATAATTATCTAATATTTTATTTTTAACTTTAGCATACTCATCCTGAAGAAATTTCAAATCTTTAGAATTATCAATCAAATACGTTGCTGCTTGTTTCTTTTCTTCTATACTCATTTGTGCATTAATGCGTTGTTCTGCCTCCTCCTTCGTAGAATCATCACGTTTCATTAAACGTTCTAGCTGTTTTTCTTTAGGGGTATAGACCACAATTGACTCTTTAATCGGATAACGTTTGGTCTCAAAAAAGAGAGGAATATCAATAATATAAGGTCGTTTCAAAAGATCTTTTTCTTCAGATTGTCGTTTTATCTCTTCAAAAATCAAAGGATGCATCAGTGCCTCTAAACGTTTTTTTTCTTCTGGATTTGAAAAAATCAATGCCCCCAATGCCTTTCTATCCACTTTTCCTTCATTTATATACTCCGAACCAAACAGTTGCGCTATTTTCTCTTGATGCAGCTCCAACATATCGTGAGCAACTTTATCTGCATCAATTAAATCAAAACCATCTAAAGCAAACAATACGGCTACTGAACTTTTTCCACTTGCAATTCCTCCTGTTAACACAACAGCATATTGAAATGCCATGTTAAACCTCCATTTTCTTTATTGTATCTGATTGTAACTGGGTATATTTAAACTTAAGAAAGAAAAATAAATATTTTTTTCTTTTCATAATCAATGATGATATCTATCAATTCAATTTATTTTTATTTTCATCAAAAAAAGAGTATAATTTTAAAATTTTCATCAATAAGATTGAATTAAAAAGGAAAATATATGGCATTTTCACCTGAAAAACGTGTCGGAACAATGAGTGGTATACTTTTTGTTGCTATTTTTGCAGCAGCTGCTACTTTTATTGCCGGGTTAACCCCCATAAAAACGCTGGGATTATCGCCTTTGGTTATTGGTATTGTTATGGGGATTTTCTATGCCAATACGCTACACAATCAACTTCCAAAAGAATGGGAGAGTGGAATTGTCTTTTCAGCTAAAAAAATTCTTCGTTTTGCCATTGTTTTCTATGGATTTAGAATTACATTCCAGCAAATCGGGGAAGTAGGAATGGAAGGTTTTTTAGTATCACTCATTATGCTTGCTTCAACATTTATTCTTGGAACATGGTTGGGGTATAAAGTATTCGGTATGGAGAAAGATACTTCAATGCTTACAGCATCGGGAGCAGCTGTTTGTGGTGCTGCTGCAGTTTTGGCAACGGAACCCGTACTTAAAGCAGAAGAGCATAAAACAGCCATTGCTGTCTCAATGGTGGTACTCTTTGGAACCATCTCTATGTTTCTTTATCCTGTACTCTACACTGCTATTTTTGAACAAGCATCAGGTTTTCTACACATGACTGCACGTGAATTTGGTATCTATGTAGGTGGTACCATTCATGAAGTAGCACAGGTGGTTGCTGTTCCGGCCTCTGTTCCTAATGCACCGGAAGTCATGTCCAATTCTGCCGTCATTGTTAAAATGACCCGTGTTATTATGATTGCACCTATGCTGATTGTTTTGGGAATCTATCTCAGTTATACTGCCAAAAAAGAAGGTGGTTTAGCTGCCGATGTAAAATTGGTTATACCTTGGTTTGCTGTTTACTTTATTGCCGTTGCCGGATTCAATTCACTGCATCTTGTACCTGAAAACATTGTCAATTTGATTAATGAAATCGATACCTTTTTACTTACAATGGCAATGACAGCTCTAGGTATGGGAACACGTTTTTCTAAATTCAAAGGTTTAGGTCTAGCACCTATCTACACTGCTTTAGGAATGTTTGCGTGGTTGGTAATTGGTGGATTTATTGTTACAAAAGTTATTTGTCAAATCTTCTAAGAAATTTTTTTACTATTATTTAATTTTATTAAATAATAGTAATTTTTAAGT
>JAHJJU010000016.1 GCA_018822805.1 bacterium | reverse complement strand
TTTATTAAATAATAGTAATTTTTAAGTATTATAAAAGAATATATTTTGTACACTACACCTAGTTAAGAAGATGTTTATTCTTTCTTTAGACGAAATGTCCCTTATAATTCTCCCAATAATATAAAAATATTTCACGAACATCTTCTTAACTAGAGACTTCTTTTAAAACCTGTAAAAATTCCCTTAAAATATGCTAAAATATGTACCATTAGCTCACCAAAGGATAGTATTATGGTAAATCTCTATGAAAAACTTGGACTCTTTTATTTGGGTCGAAATGTGGATAAAAACTCACAAAAAGCCACCGAAGCATTAACGTTACTTAAAAACAAAAACTTTACAACTCATGCAGCCATTATTGGTATGACCGGTTCAGGTAAAACCGGTTTAGGTATCGGAATTATTGAAGAAGCTGCCATCGATAATATTCCTGCCTTGATTATTGATCCTAAAGGTGATATGGGTAATTTACTGCTCACAGATCCAACATTTTCTCCTAGTAATTTTAAACCTTGGGTCGAAGATGAAGCCAAAAACAAAGAAAAAAATCCAGATGAATATGCTGCCCAAATCGCCAGCATGTGGCAAGAAGGAATCAAACGTGACCATCAAGATGAAAGCCGTGTGGCTAAACTCACAGCTGTAGAGAAAACCATTTACACACCGGGCAGTTCTTCCGGAATCTCCATTAATATTTTAGGTTCTCTTGAGGCACCACCTTCTGAAATATTGGACGATGCTGATACCTTTGCATCTTATCTAAAAAGTACGGTATCAAGTCTACTTTCACTCGTTAAAATTGAAGCTGATCCGGTAAGCTCAAAAGAGTACTTACTGATTGCACAAATCTTAGCAAACAAATGGTTGGCTAGTGAAAATGTTTCACTTGAAGCACTTATTGGAGCCATTATCTCTCCTAGCTTTGATAAAATTGGGGTTCTTCCATTGGAGAGTTTTTATCCTTCCGACAAACGTTTTGCATTGGCAACCAAATTTAATTCCATTATTGCATCACCAACATTCTCTTTGTGGTTACAGGGTGATGCTTTGGACATTCAAAAACTCCTCTATGATGACAATGGAAAAGCAAAAATTTCCATCTTCTCCATTTCTCATCTATCCGATGAAGAGCGTATGTTTTTTGTGACCTTACTCCTCAATAAATATATTGCATGGATGCGAAGACAGTCTGGAACTTCAGCCCTAAAAACCCTACTCTATATGGATGAGATTTTTGGCTTTTTCCCACCAAGTAAAAACCCACCATCAAAAGAGCCTATGTTACTGCTCTTAAAACAAGCCCGAGCCTTTGGTGTGGGGGTTGTTTTAAGTACACAAAACCCTGTCGATCTTGACTATAAAGGGCTTTCAAATATTGGTACATGGTTTATTGGTCGTTTACAAACATCTCAAGATATTGATCGTGTTATTGATGGTTTAGGAGGAAAGGTGGGAGCCAGTTATTCAAAAAGTGAAATTAAATCTCTACTTTCTAACCTAAAAGAAAGAACTTTTTTCCTTAAAAGTGCCCACCTTGATGACTTGAGTATCTTTTCAACACGTTGGGTAATGTCCTATCTAAAAGGACCCCTACAAGCAGATGAAATTTCAAAACTCATGGAAGCAAAAAAAGCTACCAAACCTCAGACCATTATGCACAAAAGCATTGAAGAAGATGGATATAAAAAATTTATA
Organism: bacterium; assembly: GCA_018822805.1. Lineage (GTDB taxonomy): Bacteria > Campylobacterota > Campylobacteria > Campylobacterales > Sulfurovaceae > UBA1140. The sequence goes on along the minus strand of JAHJJU010000016.1, from coordinate 46,238 downwards.
CCCCTTGATGGTAGTATCGATCAAAAATTTTCCATTGATGTTACAGGTCAAAACAGATTTCGTGCCACACTTCAAGGAAAAGTTGAACTGCACTATTTCAACCAAAGCAAAGGGGTAGATGAACATGAAACACTCTGTTTGGATCTTGAACTCTATGAAGATGAGAGCATTGATTGGAATAATGCTCAAAGCCTAGAAGAGTGTCCAAAAGCAAATGGATCTAAACCAAGTAATGCTACCTTTGCTCCTTTAAATACTGATATTATTAATGATAAATTTCTTAAAGAAACCCAAAAAGGGTTAATAGACTGGATCTATAAAACAAAACGTTTACTAACATATAAATGTAGCTCACCACGACTCACATCTGAACCTTATGAGCGTTTAACCGATTTTAAAATACGTATAAAAGACATACTTGAAGAGAAGAAAGAAGATGAAATAGTAACCCTTCAAGAGCGTTATGCCAAAAAAGAGCACCTATTGCTCAAACGTCTTCAACGGGCACAAGATCTCGTAGAAAAAGAAGAAGCCGATGCTAGTAAATCTATGGTTGATACAGGTATCGCTATTTTGGGTGCACTCTTTGGACGAACATCATCAGCAAAACTTGGACATGCATTTTCTAAAGGAAGTCGTGCCTACAAAGAACGAGGAGACATTAGTAGAGCCCAAGAGCAGGTTGAAGCGATACATGAAGAGATAGAACTTTTAGCTGAGGAGTTAGAAGGAAAAATAGATGAGTTGGTAGAAAAATTTGATGTTGATGCCATTGAAATTCAAGAATCTGCTATGAAACCTAGAAAAAGTGATATTAATGTTGAAGAACTCTCTATTGTGTGGGTTGTATAAAGATGATTAAAAAGCATAACATTTCTCTTTTTACTTTTATACTACTGATCTTTACAGCTTGTGGAGGAGGTGGAACTACAAGTTCTAATGATGTTCCAATACATTGCGAACCGGCACCTCTTAACTCTTTACACAATAAAAATGCTTATAGCCCTACTATTGAGATAGATAATCCCGGTTCTGAGCCCAAATTATTACTGCATACCCTTGCTGATACACCAACTCCTCTTACCACAACAGTAGAATTTGATAAAGCAGGTCTCTATGGTCTCTTTCAGACAGAATATTACTGGGCTAGCCAAACCTCTAATAACTTTGACTATACTGCCTATAGCACACCTCAAAGTTTAATTGATGATCTCAAACATGAGAAAGATAGATGGAGCTTTGCCATTACAAAAGAAGCCTATGCTGATCTGACCTCTCAAAAATCTGATGGATTTGGGTTTTTCTGTCAAGATGTAAGTAACGGTTGTCACGTTACCTATGTTAGAATTGATTCACCTGCTGATAAAGTTGGACTCAAAAGGGGAGATGTTATTTCTCGGATTAATGAAGAAGATGCAACCCAAGCTCTTTTGTATGAAACAGCAGACAACCTAGGTGTGCTTAGCAATTTTAAAATAGAACGAGACAATAGAAAGGAAGTCTGTACCTGCAAAATAACCCCTCGTGACTACACTTATAAAGTTGCTCAAGCCAAAATTATAAACACCAACAACCATCAAAATGTTGGTTATTTTCGTTTTGATTCCTTTTTAGGAGATGAGAGCATTATACAAGAGATTAATGAGGCATTTGATACTTTTAAAAAAGCTGCCATCTCCAAACTGGTTATTGACTTTCGTTACAATGGTGGAGGATCGGTTGATGTTGCTTCAGCACTTTTAAACAAATTGACCAATACCCACAATGAAGCCTCACAATTCACACTGGCATGGAATGATGACCATCAAAAAAATAATGAGACCTACACTTTTAAAACCGAAGAGAACTCCTTATATTTAGAACAACTTCTCTTTTTAACCACCAAAGATTCTGCATCGGCTAGTGAACTGGTTATTTCAGCTATGAAACCCTATATGGAAGAGAGTAAGGTTGTTGTCATTGGTGAGGATACCCATGGAAAGCCGGTAGGCATGGGTGGAAGATCAGATGAGAGCTATTACTACTTTCTTATTAACTTTGTGGTTAAAAACTCTATTGGGTTTTATGACTACTTTAATGGTCTGCCTGTCACAGCAGGTTGTGACATAAACGATGACCCTTACCATGAGATGGGTGACAGCAATGAGTTAATGTTAAAGGCTGCCCTAAACTATGTCGATACAGGGAGTTGTCAATAGACATCCTCCACTTACTTATGCTATAATTCCAACAATAATGTGAATAAGTTATTTTCACAACCCCCATATAAAGAAAAAAAATGAGACTCAACAAATATATCTCACACAATAGTAAATACTCTCGCAGAGAAGCTGATGCCCTTATAGAAGCCGGTGAAGTTACTGTAAACCGTAAAAAAATAGACAACTTTGGTTATGAAGTAGAAGAGGGAGACCAAATATCGGTTCGAGGTCTTCATGTCAAAGAGCGTACAGAACTTACCATGATTGTATTTAACAAACCTAAAGGTACCTTGGTTACCCGAAAAGATGACCGTGGACGAACCACCATTTTTCATAAACTCCCCGGTAAATTCAGACACTTCATTCCCATAGGACGACTGGACTTTGCTTCAGAAGGGCTTTTGCTGCTTACCGATTCTCCAACCGTAGCCGAGGTGATGATGCGTGGTGATTTGAATCGTACCTACAACATTAAAATAGACAAACCACTTAGTTCTGAAATGGAAGAAGCAATGCGTGAAGGTTTGATTTTAGACGATGCAAGGGCCGGTGGACATGAAAAATCAAAAGTTTACAGTATGGAGTTTGCTCCTTTTGTTCACTATGAAATTCGTGCTGTTTCTGAAAACTTTACCAAGCTACGTGTCACCATTGCTGAGGGTAAAAACAGAGAATTACGTCGTTTCTTTGGACACTTTGAAGCCAATGTTCTTGACCTTAAAAGAGTAGAATTTGGAGGCATAGAGTTAAACAACCTTCCTACGGGTAAAACCCGTTATTTCACACGACGTGAATATGATGACACACACAAGTACCTTAAAGCCATGAAACAGATAGAGGCTCAAGAGAAAAAAGAGGAAGAAGACCGAATTCAAGCTGAACGACTTCGTGAGAAAAAGAAAAACCAAACTGAAGATCAAGCACGACGAGAAGCCTCTGCAGAGAAAAAAAGAATCAAAGAGCAAAATCAAAAAAACGCCAACAGAAACAATCCTAACAAAAAGAATAAGAAGCAGTAATGTCTCTTGCTCTAAAGTATCGTCCCTCTACACTTGACGAAATTGTTGGGCAAGATCATCTTTTAGCTAAAGGAGAAGTTCTACGAACGCTCATAGAAAAAAATGCCCTACTGCACTCTTTTTTCTATGGCCCTCCGGGATGTGGAAAAACTACCCTAGCACGTATCATTGCTAAAGTTCTAAAATACCCCTTTTACGAGCTTAATGCCACCACTTTGAAAATAGAAGATTTACGTAAAATATTTAAAAACTACAGCAATGCTTTAGAAAAACCTCTTATTTTTATTGATGAAGTTCACAGGCTTAGTAAAAATCAACAAGAGGTACTTTTACCTTTTATGGAAAATAATGCTGCACTGATTATTGGAGCTTCTACTGAAAACCCTTACTATTCACTCACAGCTGCCATGCGTTCTCGTTCTCATCTTTTTGAACTAAAACATGTGAATAACTTTTCCTTACACGAACAACTTGAAAAGATACTTGAAAAAGAATCTATCGATATAAACGATGAAGCAAAAGCCTTTTTAGTCAGCTCATCAGCAGGTGATATTCGTGCCATGTTAAATCTTTTAGAGTCTGCTATGGCATTGGGCTCAGAAATTTCACTAAAAAAATTAAAATCTATACGTCCCTACGCCATGCAAGCAGGAAGTTCAGAAGCCGATTCACACTACGACTTAGCCTCTGCCATGATAAAGTCCATACGAGGTTCCGACATTGATGCCAGTCTCTACTATGTTGCACGCCTAATTAATGGTGGAGAACCGGCTGAATTCATAGCAAGACGTCTCTGTATACTTGCCAGTGAGGATATAGGTAATGCCAATCCTCATGCCTTAAACTTAGCAGCATCAACACTAACCATTGTCAAACAGATAGGCTATCCTGAAGCACGTATATCGCTTGCACAACTGGTCATATACCTAGCATCATCTCCAAAATCAAATGCAGCCTATATGGCAATAAACAATGCCCTTTCTGTCATAAAAAACGGAGAGATTCATCCCATACCAACCAACATAAAACATGATAACATCAACTACCTCTACCCACACAATTACGGTGGTTGGGTTGAACAAAACTATCTAAGTAAGGCAATGAAATTTTATGAAACTTCCAAGATTGGATTTGAAAAAACCCTAAGTGAATGGATGGGGAAAATAAAGAGATCTCAATAGAGCAATAAATAGACAAATATTTTACTTAAGTTGTACTAATATTTATAAACATATCAAAGAGTTATTTAAAGGAAAAATAAGTTGAAAAAAAGTTACATCATATTATCCATTTTGAGCCTCTTTGTTTTTAGTGGTTGTTCTTGGAAAAATGAAATTCTTGAGGATATAGACCCCATCATAACAATTGAAAATAATAGTGACAGCAGTCATCTTCCTCAATCAGATGCACGCTGTGAACCTCTTGATGAGTTGAAAATTTTAGAAAGTTTCCCACTAGAAGCAGGTGAAGAGGGGAAATATGAAGCACTCGAAGATGAGAATTTAATTGAGGATGAAGATGATAACCTTAACCTTCATACACTTTTAATAGGACGAACAACCTTTGGAAAAGTTAGTTGGTATGGAAAAAAATTCCATGGTAGAAAGACAGCCAATGGTGAACGATACAATATGCATAAAAAAACAGCAGCCCATAAAGAACTCCCTTTTAATAGTTTGGTTAAAGTAACCAATAAAAAAACAGGAAAAAGTGAAACGGTTAGAATTAATGACCGAGGTCCATACCATGGTAATCGCATTCTCGATGTCTCTTATGCTGTGGCTAAAACTTTGGGTTTGGTTCAAAGTGGCGTAGCTACAATGAAACTAGAAATTTTGAAAATTGGTTTTGACCCACGATGTCAACAACCTAGATAATTTACAAAAAAATACTTGAAGAAAATTAAACAATATAGCGTGGGCGTGGGCAAAAATGCCCACCGTTATAGATTATTTAGAGTTTTTTTTGTCTCGAGCCAATCTTTTTCTTACAATTGGATCAAGAAATTTCTTTCTGATTCTAATAGAGAGAGGTGTAATTTCAACCAACTCATCATCTTCAATCCACTCCATTGCTGACTCAAGAGTAATCGCTCTTGGAACAACCAATTTAATGGCATCATCAGCACCTGACGTTCTCATGTTGGTTAACTGTTTACCTTTAAGTGGGTTAACATCAAGGTCTCCCGGACGTGCAGACTCCCCAATAACCATTCCTGAATATACTTTATCTTGTGGGTGAATAAACATAACACCTCTTGATTGTAAGTTAAAGATAGAGAAAGCAACGGCTTCACCATCATCCATAGAAACCAATGCACCGGGTGTTCTACTCTCAACCGTACCTGAGTATGGTCTATACTCTAAGTACGAGTGGTTCATAATACCTTCCCCTTTGGTATCGGTCAAGAACTCATTTCTAAATCCGATAAGACCACGTGCAGGAATTTCAAACTCTAAACGTACGGTACCATCAGGCATTGGAGAAAGAGACGTCATGTTTGCTTTTCTTTTTCCAAGTTTCTCAATGGCAACCCCTTGGAACTCTTCAGGAACATCAACAACCAAGTGTTCAAATGGCTCCATTTTAACACCATTCTCCTCTTTGGTTACAACTTCAGGACGTGCCAACATAAACTCAAAACCTTCACGTCTCATGTTCTCGGCCAAAATACCAATCTGAAGCTCACCTCTACCAGAAACTTTGAAAGAGGCATCCCCCATTGGTTCCATTCTCATAGCAATGTTGGTCTCCATCTCTTTTTCAAGACGCTCTTTGATTTTATTTGAAGTGACATGTTTCCCCTCTTGTCCAGCCAATGGTCCATTGTTTACCGACATAATAACTGAAAGTGTAGGCTCTTCAACATGCATGGGGTCAAGGGCTACAGGATTAACAGGGTCACATACCGAGTCACCCACATCAATGTCATTAAATCCAGCAATCGCTACGATATCACCAGCTTCTGCTTCTTGAATCTCTATACGTTCAAGACCTTTAAATCCAATAAGTTTTGAGATACGAGATTTTGATTTAGCACCACATGCCTTTACAAGAAGATACTCATCACCTTTTTTCACTTTACCATTAAAGATACGTGTAATACCGATACGTCCAACAAAGTTGTCAGAATCTAAGGTAAATACTTGTGCTTGAGTATCGTTGTCTGCTGAACCTACGGGATAAGGTACCTTTGTTAAGATGGCTTCAAAGAGAGGCGTCATGTCTTTGTTTTCATCTTCCATGTCCCATTTAGCATAACCATCTCTAGCTGCTGCATAAAGTACAGGAAATTCAAGTTGCTCTTCATTGGCATCAAGTGCCACAAGCAGGTCAAAGACTTCATCCATAACTCTATCTGGATCTGAACCATCTTTATCAATTTTGTTAATAACAACAACAGGAATAAGACCAAAACCAATTGCTTTTTTCAAAACAAATTTGGTTTGAGGCATAACACCCTCTTGTGCATCCACCAAAAGAAGTACACCATCAACCATTTTAAGCACACGCTCAACCTCACCACCAAAATCGGCGTGACCTGGGGTGTCAATAATATTAATTTTATGATCACCATAAACAATCGCTGTATTTTTAGAAAGAATCGTGATTCCCCTCTCTTTCTCAATGGCATCACTATCCATCGCTCTTTCTTGTACCTCTTGGTGTGCTGCGTAGGTACCTGATTGCTGTAGAAGCTGATCTACAAGCGTTGTTTTACCGTGGTCAACGTGTGCAATTACGGCAATATTTTTGATTTTTTGCATTAAGGATTTCCTATTATTAATTAATTAAATTACGCGAATTATATCCAAAGATTATTAAAGATTATTAAGTAAGTAAACCCTTTTAATGTCAGATAAAATTAAGAATATATTATCGCAAAAACCGTTATAATAAAGCTCTTTCAAAATGCAATAATAATTGAAAAATTTAAATATATTCTAGGAGTTTTTAATGGAAGTCACCCTTATGCACCATACCCCTTTAGATGTTTGTGCTCATGCTATTCGTACCTGTTGGCAAAGTTTTGACAAAAGTGATGAAGGTGGAGAAAAAGATAAAGCACTCATAGATCGTGTAGGAAATAAATACAAACATGCTTCAACTTTAGAACATTTGGTTTATACTTTTTACGTTAAAGGCATTTCACGTGCCCTACTTCAAGAATTGGCACGACACAGAATGGCAAGCCCCAGTGTAAAAAGTACCCGTTACACACTAAAAGAACTTAAAAATATAGATCCCTTTAAAGAAGATGATTATGAAAGTGCGAACAAATTTATAGTTTTAACCGGTAATACTCTAGTAGATACAGCATCCATAAAAGCACTTAATAATCTTCAAGCCATTTTAAAAGAGGGAATCGGTAATGATATTGCTAAATTTTGCCTACCTGAAAGTTATAAAACAGAACTCACGTGGACCATTAATGCACGAAGCTTACAAAACTTCATAGAATTACGAAGTAATAAGAGTGCATTATGGGAAATACGTAAAATGGCACAAAAACTTTACACTGCTCTCCCTAGAGAACATCAATACCTTTTTAAAGAAAAAATATACGATGAAAAACATGATTAAACACAATGAAGCATGATTAAACACACTTTTAAAAATTATTTTTATTACTAAAACTTTTAGTAATTATTTTAGAGTCTTTGTGATATAATGCTATATATTTTTATTATATTAAGGAGATTTCAATATGAAATTAACAAGTTCAATCGTAGCAATCGCTGCATTAAGTACAATGAGTTTTGCTGGTGGAGATATTATCGAGCCAGTATTCGAACAAGAATCAGTAGTGGTTCCTGTTGAGCCAGTAGCTGTTCCTGCTCCAGTAGTAGCTGCTCCGGTAGTAGCAGAACCATTAGGTCTTTATGTTGCCGGTGGTCTTACAGATGTTGCTGTACACTCTACTGATACAGCTAACTTCTTTGCTGATGAAGCAGGCCAAGAGAGACAAGTTGGTTTAACAGGTAGAATTGGTTATGACTTTATGGATTACCTAGGTGCTGAATTAAGAGGTACTTACGGTGTTGCTAAAGATAATGGAACTAAATTTAAACAATATGGTGCCTACCTTAAACCAAACTATGATGTTACTGATGTAATCAACCTTTATGGTTTATTAGGTGCTTCTAAAACAAACTTCGCTGGTGCTCAAGCATCTGAATCAGGTTTCTCTTATGGTGCTGGTCTTGATTATGGTCTTACTGATAATGTGTCTGTATTTACAGATGTTGTAAACTACTTGAAAAAATCAAACACTCCTTCTACATGGGGTCTAACTCTTGGTGCTGCTTACCAATTCTAAGAACGCTTAGATATTTCAACCTTTTTTAAAGGTTGAAATAGATTATTCCTTACTTCCCTTAAAATATCTCTAAGAATTTCACAAGATTAAGTTTTTATACATATTTTAAAAACTTTAATAGGAGATCTCCCTTGAGACTTTTACTACTTCTGAGCCTACTTTTTTCAGCACTTTGGTCAACACAGCTAGACAATAGACTTCAATCTATTATCAACAATGAACCTTATCAACTCTCTGAGCATAAAAATGAGCAGGACATCATACGCCAACTCTATGGAATGAATCAAAACAGACCACTATGGATTGGTCATGCACATAATTTAAATGCCTTAAGAGAAGCACTACAAAATCCTTATTTTAACTATAAATATAAAGATTTTCATCAAAGCCAAATAGAGCAGTATACTTACCTTCTTCATGATCAAATGAATTTAGATGAGAGTAGTAATGAACTTGCAACACTTGACATTGTATTAACCCGTGCTTATTTGGCATTGACAAACTTTATCGTACAGAGTGATATCGATTGGGATATGGTACAAGATAAAATTGCTACACTTAAAGAAACAAAAGATATTACTGCGAACTGGGAGATGGTACGTAAAAGTTCTCCATCTCCTAGCGAACTGTTTAGAGCAATAAGTAGCCAAAACATTCATGGCTTTCTACAATCATTAACCCCTCTTCCAGAGTTACATCAAGAGCTTATAGACTCACTTATGTTCTACCAAAGTATTCGATCACTTCCACGCATAAAATATGGTAAAGATCTCAAATTGGGTGATAAATATCTTTATATTGAAGACATTAAAAAACGATTAATTATCACCGGTGATCTTCAAAATAAAAATAACACCAACGATATCTTTGATAAAGAGTTAGCACAAGCACTCTATAGCTATAAAGATCGTTTTAAATTGGAACAAAATGGTATTGTTGATAAAATTACTGTTTACTATCTTAATAAGCCAATGCATCTGCATGCCCAAAGTATTATTACCAATTTAGATAAACTCAAAGTGTTTCCAAATAAGTTCCCAGAGGAATATATTCGCGTCAATCTTCCGGATTTCACCATGGATTACTATCGTAATAACAATTCTATTTTACACATGAATGCCGTAGTAGGAAGAGATGTTCGACCAACACCGATTTTTTCAAGTTACATGACCTATCTTGAACTTAATCCCAACTGGAACATTCCTGAAAACTTGGTTCGAAAAGATTTAATTCCAGCTTTAATAGAAAATCCTAACTACTTGAAAGAGCATAATATTCATGCATTTAACGGCTGGCAAGAAAATGATGAGATTAAAAACTTTACCATAGATAAACTCCTTCCTTATCAAGATCCGGAGAAAGGGGGTATCCCTTACCGTTTTGTCCAGTACCCTGGGGATGATAATGCCTTAGGACGCATAAAATTTATGTTTCCCAACAAGTACTCTGTCTATCTTCACGATACCGATAACAAATCACTTTTTGCACGTCGTTACCGTGTTTACAGTTCAGGATGTATGCGTTTAGAACAGCCATTTGAATTGCTTGAGGTATTAAAGTCTCGACTCAAGTCTTCGGACATTAGCCAGATCAATAAATACCGTAACACCCTGACCAATAAAGTAATTAACTTTACAGAAAAGTTACCTGTCCATACAACGTACTTTACAGTATTTAAACGTAATGGTCTTACACACTTTAGAAAAGATGTTTATGAGTACGATTCATTCATTGAAAGCTCACAAAGAGGAAGTTACAATCGTAACAACCAGACAGCTCAATACTAACAACAGCGTACTCACCATAAGTTATTCACACCATTGCTCTTTCTAAGAGCAATGGTAATCCATTGTTTTTCCACCTCACTATCTCCTAATATCTAAAGCATGGTACCGGAAAATTTCACACGTTGTGCATGTGTAATGGCAACTGCCATGGCGTCGGTAATGTCATAAGGTCTAATTTCTTTTTTAATGTTTAACAATCGCTTAACCATAAAAGCTACTTGCTCTTTTGTTGCTTTTCCATTTCCGGTAATAGACTTTTTCACTTGTAAAGGGGTGTACTCTTCATAATTTCCAACAGATAAAAGTATTTTTAAACTTAAAGCTCCACGAAACTGTGCTAACTTAAGTACAGTTTTAGGATTGTGGGCATAAAAAATGTCCTCAATCGCCACTTCATCGATATTATGAGAAGATAAAATTACATCCAATCCTTTAGTTAATTCTAATATTTGCTCTTTTAAAATATTTTTTTTAAATTTAAGTATTCCAGCCTCAATCAAGCCATACTTTTCACGGTTTAATTCTAGTATACAGTAGCCTAAATTTCGGGTACCGGGATCGATTCCTAAGATTTTCATTCACACCTTTGTTCACAGTGTGAATAATACATTCACACCTCGTTTTAAACCCACATTTTAGCCAATTTTTGATAATATTTAAAGAATTATTCACATTAAGAATTGGAAGCCGATGAACATAGGAAACAAAGTACTTAAAAAACTTAAACAAGAAATAAGTAATAAGGAGTGGGAACGATACATTAAGACATTAAACTACGATGAGTCAGCATCAAGAAGTAATGTTGCACAATTTTATGCCCCCAATATGTTGGTAGCCAAATGGATTAAAACCAAATATCAAGACAAAATTGCCCATCTCTTTGAAGTTGAAACCGATATCCGTCCGAATGTGATTATCTCTATTGGTCAAAAAAAGCTACTGAATACAAAACAAAAAAACAGCTCTTCCGATTCAGAACAAAAAAATCAAACGAAAAGTACCATTCTAAACCCATCATTCACTTTTGAAAGCTTTATTGTCGGGGATTCAAACCAATTTGCCTACACCACAGCTAAAAGTGTGGCTGAAAAGCCCGGTGCACTCTATAATCCTCTCTTTCTCTACGGTGGTGTAGGTTTAGGTAAAACACACCTTATTCAAGCCATTGGTAACCACCAAATCGCTATGGGAAAAAAGGTTATCTATACCACTTTTGAACAATTTATGAATAAGTTTACTTCTCACCTACGTTCACAGACCATGGATAGATTTCGTGATCACTTCAGAGAGTGTGATATACTACTGATTGATGACATTCAATTTTTAAGCCGAAAAGAGCAAACACAAGAAGAATTTTTTCACACCTTCAATGAACTTCATCAAGCTAAAAAACAAATTGTCATCACTTCAGATAGACAACCCAATAAAATAGCCGGATTGGTAGACAGACTACGAAGTCGTTTTGAATGGGGACTCATGGCCGATATTCAGCCTCCTGGATTGGAAACTAAAATTGCTATTATTCAGAAAAAATGTGAAATTGACGGTATTACGCTCAATCAAGACATCATTAACTTTATAGCCTCCAATATGGGAAACAACATCCGAGAAATAGAAGGTGCCATCATTAAACTCAATGCCTACGCCGGACTAATGAATCAAAAACTTACCCTTGAATTTGCCCAAAATGTCATTAAAGATCAGCTCACTGAAAAACAAGCCAATATCACTATTGATGATATTGTTAAACTGGTTTCAAAAGAACTTAATGTTAAACTATCAGACATAAAATCTAAAAAAAGAACCAAAGATGTTGTTAATGCACGTCGTATTGCCATTTATTTAACACGAAACTTAACCCCAAATTCCATGCCACAAATTGCTGTTTATTTTGGAATGAAAGATCATACTGCTGTCAGTCATACCATGAAAAAAATTAATGAAACCCTTGAAAATGATGAAAACTTTAAAGTACTAATGGAAGAATTTTCCAATAAAGTTAATGCCAACTCCTCTAAATTTGATTAAGTTCATTCATCATTTTAGAGAGTTTACTTTGAAATTTATACTTAAAGTAAAGATATATTAAAAAAAGATATAATTCAATAAGTGAAAACATGTGAAACTTTGTAAGCCCAAAAGAATCAATTTAAAGCCCAAAATATCTAAGTTAGATAGAGTTATTCACCTTTTCAACAACAACTACTACTACAACTACTTATTAAAGAATTAAAGAGTAAAAAAATAGGGAGATTAAATGAAAATTCGTGTTACTAAACCATTGATAGAATCGATACTTATCAATTTGCAACCTTTTTTAGAAAAAAAAGATGCCAGTCAAATCACATCTCATGTCTATTTTGAAGCTATTAATGATATTTGTACCATTAAAGCAACTGATGGAGAGATTGGTTTAACTATTCACAGTAACAATATGATTGTTGAACATGAAGGTAACTTTACAGCCAATGGGAAAAAATTTTTAGATATTGTTCGAATCTTAAAAGATGAAGAAATCATACTTGAAAAATTGGAAAATAATTTAAACATCAAACAAAATAAATCAAAATTCAAATTACCAACATTTAATCCCAAAAATTATCCATCTTTTCCTCTTATTGACAATAAACCTCAAATAACATTGGATTCAATTGGTCTCATTAAAGGATTAAAAAAAATATCTTCTGCTATTGATAATAACAATCCTAAATTTGAATTGAATGGAGCTCTGTTAAGTATAAAACATCATAGCACCCAATTGGTAGGAACAGATACAAGAAGATTGGCCATAGTATCTATGGAAAATCAAAATGAACATGAATTTTCAATTATTATTCCTAAAAAAGCCATTTTAGAAATTCAAAAACTTTTTATAGATCAAATTGACATCTATTATGACGAAACCAATTTAATTATTAAAAACAATAACTATTATTTCTTTACTCGTCTAATTAACGGCAACTATCCTGATTATGAACGTATTATCCCGGCTGACAATAAAATTACCATTCAACTTCCTAAAAAAGAGATGCTTGATTCTATTAAAATGATTACCACCATCTCTCAAGAAATTAAAATTACTTTTTTAGAAGAGAGCATTATTTTCAATTCATTAACAGCTGATAATATTGAAGCTAAAACCGAACTCTTAATTCATACAGGATTAGAAGAACGATTTGAATTAAACGTAAACAGTCGTTATCTTTTAGATTTTATCACACAAACAGAAGAGAGTTCTTTTCAAATTTTATTAAATGAACCGACCCTACCATTTGTTTTAAAAGATAAACAATTTATTACAGTTATTATGCCGATTATTGCATAAACAGAGGAAAATTATTAATGTTAACCAACCCAACCAAATATATATTTGTAACAGGAGGCGTATTAAGTTCTCTTGGAAAAGGAATTACTGCAGCCAGTATCGGAACCCTTTTAAAACATTCAGGACTTAGAGTCGCTGTACTAAAACTTGATCCCTATATCAACGTCGATCCGGGAACCATGTCACCTTTAGAACATGGAGAAGTATTTGTCACCAAAGATGGTGCCGAAACCGATTTAGATTTGGGACATTATGAACGTTTTTTAGATAATTCATTAACTCAAAACAACAACTTTACAACAGGACAAATCTATAAAACGGTTATAGAGAATGAGCGTAAAGGTAAATATCTTGGAAAAACCATACAGATTGTTCCTCATATTACCAATGAGATAAAAGAACGTATTGTCATGGCCGGTGAAGGTAAAGACATTCTTATTGTTGAATTGGGTGGTACCACCGGTGATATGGAGGGAATGCCTTTTCTGGAAACCATACGTCAAATGAAACATGAGTTGGGTAAAGAGCACTTAATGAACATCCATGTTACCTTACTGCCCTATATTCGAACTGCCGGTGAACTTAAAACCAAGCCAACACAACACTCAGTTCAAGAATTACGACGTATTGGTATTACTCCTCAAATGTTAATTTTAAGAGGAGAAGAGCGTATTCCAACCGAGATTAAACGTAAAATTGCTTACTCTTGTGACGTCGATGAAAAATCTGTTATAGAAGCTGTAGACGCAGCAACCATTTATCAAGTACCTTTGAACTTTATGGCACAAGATATTTTAGAACCTATTGCTAAAGAGTTAAATTTAGGTGAATTAAAACCAAACATGCAGCTATGGTCGGATTTGGTACACAAAATTATTGAGCCTAGCAATAAAACATGTATCGCTTTTGTTGGAAAATATTTGGATTTAAAAGAGTCCTATAAATCATTAACTGAAGCATTAATTCACGCAGGAGCCAATTTAGATGCTGCTGTGGAGATTAAATGGGTAGACAGTGAAAAAGTAGAATCAGACGGTGCTAAAAAATATTTAAACAATTGTGACGGTATTTTAGTAGCCGGTGGTTTTGGTGAACGTGGAGTCGAAGGGAAAATTGAGTCCATCCGTTATGCTCGTGAAAATAAAATACCTTTTTTAGGTATTTGTTTGGGAATGCAGCTGGCAATGGTTGAATTTGCACGTAATGTTTTGGGAATCGAAGATGCAACTTCAGTAGAATTTAATTCAGAGACAAAAAATCCTATTATCTATTTAATTGATGAGTTTATTGATTCTGCCGGATCAAAACAGATTCGTACCACCAAGTCTCCAATGGGTGGTACCCTACGTCTTGGTGAGTATGAGTGTGATACCAAAGAGGGATCGCATTTACGTGAAGCATATGGAGCATCAACAATATATGAACGTCACCGTCATCGATATGAAGCAAACCCTGCTTACCGTGAGCAGTTTGAAGCCAATGGTATGGAGATTACAGGTGAATCTCAAGGTTTAATTGAAGCCGTTGAGGTCAAAGATCACCCGTGGTTCTTAGGAGTACAGTTTCACCCGGAATTTACATCGCGATTACAAAATCCAAATCCATCGATTTTAGCTTTTGTTAAAACGACCATAAAAAATAGAATGGAAAGTAGAAAAGATAGCGAGTAATAAACTCGCGATCTTTAAGGTAGGAATTTATTCCCCAATAGCCCATCATTGTTTTTACTCTTCAAGGAATCATCATTGCCTTACCCTAAAATTTCTCCTCAAATAATTGAACAGCGCTTACAATCTCGTTTTAAAGATGAAGGTTTTTTATCACTTTCAGATTTACCAAACCCTGCTATGTTTAAAGATATGGAGCGTGCTACGGCACGTATTGTTAAAGCCATACATACGCGTGAAAAAATAGTTCTTATTGGTGATTATGATGTTGATGGAGTTACTTCAACCACCTTAATGAAAATGTTTTTCACAGAGATTGGTGTTGAGTTAGAGTGGATTATTCCCAATCGTTTTCGAGATGGTTATGGACTTTCACCCAATCTGATTCCAAGAATTAAAGATTATGATTTAGCCATTACTGTTGACAATGGTATTGCAGCTGTAGAAGCTGCTAAACTTTGTAAAGTAAATAATATTGAACTTATTATTACCGATCATCACTTGGTACCGTCAATTTTACCTAAAGCGTATGCCATCGTTAATCAAAAGCAAGAAGATTGTTTATTTCCACATGATGAAATCTGTGGTGCACAGATTGCTTGGTACCTCATAGCATCTCTTAATAGGGCTTTAAAGTGCCAAATAGATGTCAAGTCATACCTTGGTCTGGTTACCATAGCCATCATTGCAGATATGATGCCTCTGCAACACATCAACCGTGCCATGGTATTGGCAGGTTTGCAACTTTTAAACCGTTCTGAGTTACCTGCCATTCGAGCCTTTATGGAAAAGTTAGACAAAGTAGCACTCTCTGCAGAAGATATTGGTTTTCAGATTGCTCCGGTATTGAATTCGGCCGGTCGAATGGATGATGCCAAATGGTCCGTTGAGTTTTTATTGAGTAGCAATATTTATGATGCACGAATACGGCTGGAGCGATTGATTGATTTTAATAACAGCCGAAAAATTACTGAACAAAAAATTACCGATGAAGCATTGGCATTGGTAAATCCTGACGATAAGGTAATTGTTGTGGTTGGTGATGACTGGCATGAAGGTGTTGTGGGTATTGTTGCTGCACGTGTGGGTCGATATCATGAGAAACCTACCATTGTGTTGACGCAGAGTGAACATGGTGATTTAAAAGGGAGTGGACGAAGTTTTCATGTCTGTAATTTGTTTAAAATTACCAATTCTTGTCGTTCCCTTTTATATAAGTTTGGAGGGCATGATGCAGCTATAGGTTTAACACTTTCTAAAGAGAATTTAGAACATTTCAAAAAACAGATTAATGAAAATTACATGGCAGAAAATTATGATGAGCAGGCTTTTGACCCTGATATTTTAGGTGAATTGAGTTTTTCAGATATTGATTTTAAACTTGTGAACCGTATGAAGGCTTATGAACCTTATGGTCAAGGAAATCCTCGACCAAAGTTTATTACAAAAAATATTACCATCGAAGATGTAGTTGAAATGGGAAAAGAGAAAGAGCATCGACGTTTTACCTTTTCTCATAAGGGAGTAATACAACAGGGTGTGCTATTTAAAACCAAAGAGGTATTTGAGATAGGTCAAACAGTTTCAGTAATCTATGGAATCAATGAAAATCATTTTAACAATCGGATTACATTGCAGTTGATGGTTGAAAAAATCTATTAATATGACAATTTGACATATTTTAAAATTTTATTTCAATATTTTAATATAATATCACCATGTATCAAAAAAAGAAAGAACGACTCTATATTTCGGAGTTGTTAGAAGACCCATCCATCACCTACCCTTCCTATTATGCCTTAAGTGCTTCCATGATGAATAATGAGATGTTGCATTATGCCATTACAGTTTTGCACAGTTTAGATTTTGAACACTATGAACATCCAAGCTCCTATGAGGATATTTTTGCCATGTTTACAAATGGTATGTACCCCATTTATAAAGAGCAGTATGTGGTGGGATATTTTGGAGGAAAGATGATGTATTTGGATGTTTCAGGCTGGAAAGGGATGCCTTGTACAGAAGATGTGTTTAAAATGGAACATTGGTTGGTTTGTTAATAGAGTTACTCTTAAATATATCTCTTTTAAAGTTAGTTTTCATTATTATCCTAAGAGATAAATTAATTGATTTTAAAGGGATTGGATTATGAAAAAACATATAACACTTTTTGTTGGAGTTTTCCTATTTTTAGCCATTGGTATGCATTTTAAAGAGTGGATGAGTCATCCTATTGAACATCTTACGGCACTGCCTTCTGCCGGTGCGTATGGATTGGGTATGTTTCACCCTGTGGTCTTCTCTTTAGCCGGTTTTCTTGTTCTTTTGCTAATTTTGACCTTAGGTCGTATATTGAGAAAAGTTGTCTCACGATAGAATTATGGTGAAACATTTAAAACTTCTCATACTTATTGTACTCTGTTCAGTTCAACTTTTTGCTCTCTCTGTTCCCAATGATCTGGCACAACGACTTTCAACCATTCCTTTAGATAAAAGTGCTTACAGTATTCATGTACAAGCACTAAATTCACCGGTACCACTTGTCTCTTGGAAAACCCACACAAAAAGGGTTCCGGCTTCAGTCATTAAATTGCTAACCAGTTACTCTGCCTTGTTGGCTTTAGGCTATGATTATCGTTGGGAGACCAAGTTTTATCATACAGGACAAATAAAAAATGGTGTTTTACATGGAAATCTAATTATTGAAGCTTCGGGTGATCCTTCATTGGAAACAGAAGATTTAGATGGGATAGTTGAGCAGATAAAAGCTGCCGGCATTCGACGTATTGTAGGTGATATGGTTATTGATCGAACTGTTTTTAAAGTTTCAAGTAAAAACAGTTCCGGATTTGATCAAAATACCTACAGTCCTTATAATGCGATGCCTGATGCACTGATGTTTAATGAACGAAAAAGCACATTGTGTGTAACGCTTGTGGGAAAGAGAGCAGAGATAAAAAAAGATGTCCCTGATAGGAGTTATACGGTTGTCAATAAGTTAAAATTGGTCAATGGATCCTGTCGTGGAAAACGTGCCTGGCCAAGCGTCAGTGTCAATCAATCTACGTTAATTTTTTCAGGACAAATATCGCGTAACTGTGATGATCGTACGGTTTGTAAAGTATTAACCAAACCGTATCTCTCTTTCTATTATGCGTTTAAAGATAAGATGAAAAGTTCTAAAATTGCATTTAAAGGTAAAATGCAATTGAAAACAACTCCTAAACAAGCAAAGTATCTTTTTTCACACCATTCAGATACACTTGAAGAGATTATCTCAACTTTAGCTAAAGAGAGTAATAATCTTTTTGCACGACAAGTGATGTTGACTTTAGGTGCTAAGCTCTATGCCAAGCCCGGTACATTGTATAAAGGACGTAAGGCAATTGAGCATATACTCAATCGTTACCATATTTTAGAGCAAGGTAGTACATTTGTAGATAATGGTTCAGGACTTTCTAGGGTCTCTACGGTGACAGCAAAATCATTGGCAAACCTTTTGGATCATGGAGCAAAAAATTATGGTCAACGTTGGATGAATACGTTATCTATTGCCGGTATTGATGGAACCTTAAAAAAACGTTTTGTACAAAGTACGCTTTTTGGTCGAGCGTGGATGAAAACAGGTACCATAAAAAAAGTTTCAAATATTGCAGGTTATGTTGAAGGCATTACAGGACAACGTTATGTGGTTGTTGTTTTGGTTAATCATAAGTTGTCGGCAAAATATGGACGAAAACTAGCAAACACGGTCATTGAATGGGTGGCTACTACCCAATAGTATGGATAAATAATGAGAGCAACTTTAGTTATTATGGCAGGAGGTAAAAGTTCTCGGATGAAGCGTGATAAAGCCCTTTTACCTTTTGCCGGATATAGAACTTTAGCCGAATATCAATACCAACGCTGGTCTGCTTTTTTTTCAAACGTTTATCTCTCTTCAAAAAAAGATAAGTTTGATTTTTCGGCTGATATTATAGAAGATTGTTATACAGAATCATCCCCATTAGTGGCATTGGTTTCAATATTTGAGACGTTAGATCTGAATGAAGTGTTTGTCTTGAGTGTTGATGCACCTTTTGTAACAGAAGAAATTATTAAACGTCTTTATACTGAAGCAAGGGCTGAAAGCTCTGTGATTATTGCAGAATCACAAAAGGGTTTGGAGCCTCTTTGTGGCATATACCGACGAACGATTTTAGAGGAAGCAAAAGTATTTTTAGAACAAGACAATCATCGGCTTCAAGACCTTTTAAAACGTGTAATAACCCAAAAAGTACAGATTGATGATGGGCAGGCATTTATGAATCTTAATCACCCTTCCGAGTATGAAAAGGCGATGAAGTTTTTGAACACAGATTGATAGACGCTATTTGTCTTTTTCTAGCATTTTAACCATCATGCTTTTTGTGAAGTAGACAAATTTTTCAAAAAGTTCACTTTTGTATTTGTCTTTATGGTAAATCATTAAAAAGTTTCGTTTACATTCAAAGTTTTTAAGAGGTACTTGAATAAGTTTCTTGTTTTCTATCTCATTTTTAACAGCAATCTTTGAGATACAGGTGACACATTGATGGTTCATGAGTAAAGATTTAATAGACTCGGTGTGCCCCAATTCTAAAAAGATATTAATATGGTTTACTTTATCTTTAACATAGTCTAAAAAGACTTCACGTGTTCCTGATCCCTCTTCTCTTAGTACCCATTTTCTAGTTTGAATGGTATCGATAAAACATTCATGGTTTAGTTCTTCGTCGGTGGTAACAACAACAAGTTCATCGACACCTACTATCTCTTTAATAATATCAGCATCATTGACCACACCTTCTATAAATCCAACATCCAGCTCTCCTTCTTTAATAAGGTTGACAATACTTTTGGTATTTCCTTCTTTGAGGGCAACTTTTACATCCGGGTAATTGTTCATGTATGAGCAGATAATCGGTGGCATCAAATAGTCAACAATAGTGGTACTCGCTCCCACGCGAACCATACCTTTGTTGACAGTGTTTTTAAACTCATATTCGATATCATTGATTTTTTTGACAATGGGTGCAATCTCTTTTTCAAAAGCACGACCCATTTCATTGAGGATGAGTTTTTTGTTAATTCTGTCAAAAAGAGGATTTCCTAAAATTTTTTCAAGCTCTTTAATTGCCATTGAAATGGCTGACTGGCTGAGACCCATACGTTTTGCAACATTGGTTAGATGTCCCTCTTTGACAACATTTAAAAATATCTCCATTTGACGGAGGGTTAGTTTCTCTTTTTTATCTTTCATGAAATTATTATATCAGAAGTATAGTCTAATTTTTTAATAATCATCAAAAAAACTGTATAATTTTATAATTATACTAAATCAACACCTTTTTCACCTTTGATCATGGTACCGATTACATAAGCATCGGTATTGGTACAAACAGCTTCAACATCAGCAGCATCCACAACGAGCACCATACCTACACCCATGTTGAAGGTTCTAAACATCTCTTCTCCATCAACATATTGAGACATAAACTCAAAAATAGGAAGAATTTGTAAACTTTCTTTAGAGATTTGAGCACGCATTCCATCAGGCAGTACACGTGGTAAGTTTTCAACAATTCCACCACCTGTAATGTGTGCTAAGGCTTTGATTTTATCTCGGTTGGCTTTAAACTCTTTGACATAAATACGTGTTGGCTCCAACAGTGTATCAATAAGAGGTTTTCCATTGAAGTCAGCATCTAAACTCATGCCCAATTTTTCAAAGAAAAGTTTTCTCACCAGTGAATAGCCGTTAGAGTGAACACCGGAACTTGGAAGGGCTAAAATAGCCTGTCCCTCTTTTACATTGGCAAGGGTGTCCATTTCACTTCGTTCTGCAATACCGACAGCAAAGCCAGCCAAATCGAAATCATCATTCGAGTACATTCCCGGCATCTCAGCTGTTTCACCACCAACCAATGAACACTCTGAACGTCTGCACCCTTCAGCGATTCCAGCAACAACATCTTTTGCATTTTTTGGAACCAAGTGACCTGTCGCATAGTAGTCAAGAAAAAACATAGGGGTACCAAAATTACAAATAAGATCGTTTACACACATCGCAACCAAGTCGATTCCAACCGTGTCAAATCTGTTACTTTCGATAGCCAGTTTAAGTTTGGTTCCTACACCATCGGTTGCAGAAAGGATAACAGGTTCTTTGTAACCGGATGGTAAAGCATAGGCACCGGCAAATGATCCAATTCCTCCGATTACATTTTCATCGAATGTTGATTTTACATCAGCTTTAATGGCTTCTACGAAGTCATTACCGGCATCAATGTCTACCCCTGCGTCTTTATATGAAACTTTTTCCACTATTTTTTCTCCTCGTCACATGATGGAAAGGCTGTACTGAGTACATTGGTAATGTAACAAAATCCGGTTATGCCACTAGCAATTAAAATAATAATAAGCCCTACTTGTAAAATAAAAGCAGCTTTCAATGAACCTGCTGCTGCCAACATCATCGAAATACCAAGTGCTAATGCTAAAAGAATTTTTTGCAGTTTTTCAACACACATACTACCCTCCAAATTTTTTTTGAAAATTTTTGTGACAGTATAGCTAAATCTAACTGTTTTAATCTAATTGGATTTTAGCCTTTTTGTAACTTCCTCCCAAGTTTTTCCTCGACCGAATGGACTTTTTTACCCAGTCTTCCAACTGGACCTTTTCTGTAATCTATTTTGATTGAACTGTAAATTCGTTCACAGTCCAATTGTAATTCAACATAAGCTTGGTTAATAACAGCTAAGACCTCTTCAACGGTTTCACCTTCGATGATGGTGCCCATAGGAGTAAGTTGATACGCTAGTCCACTCTTATCAACAATGTCTAAAACACGGGCAACAAAGGTACTTTTACTTTGGGTTTTTTCTGTTGGGAACATAGAGAATTCTACTAATGCACTCATAAATTATCCTTTAAATTTAATTTTCACATCATACAAAAAATGGAGTTTATTTATGGTAAAATAGAAAGATTATATGCAGTAGTTCACAGGCTAAGTGTTATAATGTATTGAATTTATATATGGAGAGAATGATGAATAAAAAAATAGTAACCATCGCTTTATTGGTAGGGCTGTCATTATGTTTTATAGGATGTATAGAAGAGAGTAGTGAAAAGAACAGAGAGACAACCCAAAAACTTCTAGGTGGAAAATCGGACCAATCCAATTATGAACTTTCACAAAAATATTTTGAGGAAGGTGATTATAAAGAAGCGTTAAACTATGATTTAAAACAGTTGGAAGTAGATTTAAAACATTATAAAGAGCAGAGTGCTGAGATATCATTGGATTATAATAATATTGGTTTAGATTACGATGAATTAAAAGAGTACCATAAAGCATTGGAGTATTACAGCAAAGCAATGAAAATTGATGAAGTGGTTCTAGATAGAAACAGTACAGAGAGAGCAACAACTTATTATAATGTAGCTTCTTCCTATGATGCATTAGAGGACAATGCCAATGCGTTAACGTACTATTTTAAAGCATTAGAGATTGACCGAGCAATATCGGGTGAGTTTCATGAAGATGTACTTTCGACCTATTTGGATATTGCTAAAATATATAATAAAACCGAGAAATACAGTTCTGCATTAACCTACTATAAAAAAGCGTTAGAGGTACAAACAAAAGTGTTTGGTGCCGACGATGAAGAGACATTGGCTACTGCAAAAATAGTTGAGGAACTTGAGAAGAAAAATAAATAACAAAGGTTAAAAGGCGACCATGACCATTATTGAGATAGAAGAGAAGATTCAACAACTTGTTGAAACATTTGAACAAGAGCAGTTTATATTTGACTTTTTACTCGCTTTTGGCGAACCCAAAGCAACCATTAGCCGACTGAAAAAAGGGAATTTAAATCAGTTAGAGAGCAAAGGAGAGTTGACCCATCGTAAAAAACTCTTCTTTAAAATAGCTCAAAATAATCTTCATTCTACCATAGATAGGCTCAAAAATGAGACCCAACCTCTTAAGCAAAAACCCCGTTTTATTATGGTGACCGACTTTAAAACCCTTTTGGCTTACGATACTAAAACAGGAGACAGTTTAGATATTGTGTTTGAAGACCTCTCTAAACACTATGCTTTCTTTTTACCCTTAGCAGGAATGGAAAAAGCCCAGTATCAAGATGAGAACATTGCCGATGTAAAAGCCTCGAGAAAACTTGCCAATCTTTTCGATGAGATTGTCAAACATAATCCACCACACAATAAAGAAGATACCCACGCACTCAATATTTTTTTAACCAGACTGCTTTTTTGTTATTTCGCTGAAGATACGCTCATTTTTGAAGACAATCAATTTACCAATGCCATTAAATCGCACACCAACACGGATGGCTCTGATCTTGATGCCTATCTGTTAAGACTTTTTGAAGTTTTTAATACCCAAAATAGAGAAGAGCGTCTACCAGCTTACCTCAAAGCGTTTCCCTATGTAAATGGTGGCTTGTTTCAAACCACCTACCCTATCCCAAAGTTCACGACCAAATCACGAGCCATTCTTATTGAGATCGGTTCTTTGGGTTGGGCCGAGATTAATCCTGATATTTTTGGTTCGATGATTCAAGCTGTGGTAAGCAGTGAATACCGTGGTGGTATGGGAATGCATTATACTTCTGTACCCAACATCATGAAAGTGATTCAACCTCTTTTTTTAGATGAGCTTTATGAGGAGTTTGAAAACGCCAAAGAGAACAAACGAAAACTACAAAGCCTTACGGTGCGTATTGCCAATTTAAAGATTTTTGATCCTGCTTGTGGAAGTGGTAATTTTTTGATTATTGCCTATAAAGAGCTTAGAATTTTAGAAATGAAGATACTCAAACAGTTGGATATCTTGGCAAAACAGAAAAGTTTTGTTTTCTCTGAAATGCATCTTTCACAATTTTACGGCATAGAACTCGATGATTTCGCCCACGAAGTCGCCAAACTCTCTTTGTGGTTGGCAGAGCATCAAATGAATCTACTTTTTTACAAAGAGTTCGGCAGAACAGCCCCCTCTTTGCCCCTAAAAAATGGTGGAAACATCAGCCATGGCAACGCCACACGCCTGAACTGGGAAGAAGTTTGCCCCAAAGAGGAAGAAGACGAAATTTATATTTTGGGGAATCCTCCTTATTTGGGTTCAAGTATGCAAAACAGAGAGCAAAAAGAGGACTTAGCACTTGTTTTTAAAGGGTTTAAAAATTATAAAAATTTAGATTATATTGCTTGTTGGTTTTATTTAGGAGCGAAATATATACAAAATATAAATGCAAAATATGCTTTTGTAACAACCAATTCAATCAGTCAAGGTGAACAAGTAGCGATGCTTTGGTCACATATTTTTGATAAAAATTTAGAGATATTTTTTGCTCACCAATCTTTTAAATGGTCAAATAATGCAAAGTCAAATGCTGGGGTAACCGTTGCTATTATTGGACTTAGACACCTATCAAAAAGTTCAAAATATATCTATAGAAACAATATAAAACAAAATGTGAATAATATAAATGCTTATTTAGTTGATAGTAAAGATATTGTAATTAATAGACGTTCAAATCCTATTTCTAATATTCCAAAAATGTTAAGAGGAAACAGTCCCTTTGATGGAGGAAATCTTATTTTAAATGACAAAGAAAAAGATGAATTAATCAATGAATATCCTTTCTTTCAAAATTATGTAAAGAAATTAATAGGCTCTGCTGAATTTATGAAAAATACATTTAGGTGGGTTTTATGGATTGATGATAATCAAGTTTCTGAGGTTGAAAAATCTATTCTAATAAAAGCACGAATAGATAAAGTTTATAAAATGAGGTTAGAAAGTACCGATAAAGGCACTAGAAAACTATCTGAGCGTCCTCATCAATTTAGAGATAGAAGAGAAGCTAAAAAACATTCTATTTTAATTCCTAGAGTTGGTTCGTCAAGAAGAGATTATATACCATGTGGAGTTCAAGATAAAAATATCATTATTGCAGATTCTGCACAAGTTATATATGATTCTGATATTTATATTTTTTCTATTTTATCATCAAAAATTCATTTAATATGGGTAAAAGCTGTTTCAGGATATTTAAAAACTGATTTTCGATATTCATCAATATTGAGTTACAACACCTTCCCTTTCCCAACCATAACCAAAAAACAAAAAGAAGCACTCACCGAACACACCTTTGCTGTCTTAGATGAACGAGAAAGACACTCCGAAAAAACCTTAGCCCAACTCTACGACCCCGACAAAATGCCAGAAGGATTAAAAGAAGCACACCATCAGCTTGACCTAGCTGTAGAGCGATGTTATAGAGCCAAACCATTTAGCAGTGATGAAGAGCGATTGGCTTATTTGTTTGGGTTGTATGAGGAGATGGTGGAGAAGGAAGTTAGAAAATGAAACTAGAAGAGTATGAAAACAGTACCATAGAATATAAAAGCCTTAAAAAAGTAGTGGGTAAAAGTGCCAATCTAAAAGAGTTAGCAAAAACTTGTGTCTGTTTAGCCAATGCACAAGGTGGATACCTTTTTATAGGTATTGAAGATAGAGATAAACTTCCACCAAAAGAGCAAAAGATTAATCCTGAAGATATGAACAAAGTAGTTAAAACGCTAAGAAGTTTGACAGATGGTGTGGGGTTGGTCAATCCTGAACTTCATACTCATGATAATGGTGCTGAATACTTTATGATTCAAATTTACCCTTCAAAACAACTCATCGCCACAACCAGTGAAGGAAAAGTTTTTATGCGTGTGGGTGATGAATGTGTACCCATAAAAGGTGAAGAACTTACACGCTTGGCTCATGAAAAAGGAGCTTTTCAATGGGAGTTGGTTTTAAAAAAAATAGACCTTTCTCAAATAGAGTCTAAAAATATTCAAAAATTTGTAGATGAAATACGTAACTCTTCAAGGGTTTCAGCGTTTATAAAAGAGAAGAGCGATGAAGATATATTGGAATATTATAGACTTCATGAAGATAGATTCTTGACCAACCTTGGTATTTTGTGGCTTGGAGATTTTAAACAGAGAAGCCGACTTAACTATCCATTGACCGTGCAATACATTGTCTATAATGAAAATGAAGAGAAAGTTCGTAAAGTTGAGTGGCATTTTAATCAATTTAATCCTAAAGAGCTTCTTTTGGAGATAGAGAGAGAAGCTATAGAGTTAACCTATAGTTTTGAAATTTCTGATGGACTTTTTAGAAAAGAGATTAGACATTATAATAAAGATGTGATTCGAGAGCTTTTAATTAATGCTTTTGCTCATAAATCTTATACCATTTCAGGTGATATTTTTATTTCGGTCTATAGTGATAGATTAGAGATACAAAGCCCAGGAGGGCTTCCTCTTGGTGTTACCAAAGATAATATTTTGCATCAACGGCAACGAAGAAATCCAAAACTTATAGACACTTTTACAGCCATGAACCTTATGGAAGGAGAGGGAAGTGGATATGACCTTATTTATGAAAAATTAAGTCATGATGCAAAAAGATTTCCAGTGATTGAGAACGATATAAACTACGTGAATATTACTATTTATGCCAATATTATAGATAATGAAACTTTACATATTTTATATTTTTTAGGAGAACATTATCAGCTTAATCAAAAAGAAATTATCGCTTTAGGTGTAATTGTAAGGGAGAAAAAAATTTCAGGATATGATTTAGCTAAAATTTTGCAATTAAAAGATGATGATAGACTTAGAAACTGGATTGATAAATTGATAGAGAAAAAAATATTAATCACTGAGGGAAAAACAAAAGGATTGATGTATATGGT
This sequence comes from bacterium, assembly GCA_018822805.1. Taxonomy (GTDB): domain Bacteria; phylum Campylobacterota; class Campylobacteria; order Campylobacterales; family Sulfurovaceae; genus UBA1140. The sequence continues at coordinate 19,106 of JAHJJU010000016.1, read as the reverse complement.
TAATCCTAAGATTTTAGCTTCTATGAAACATGATTTAAAACCTAGTCTTAAAACTATGGAAGAGCATGTTTTGAGAGCTTTAATTATTGAAGATTTAAAAGCTCATCCAAAAAGTAAAATATCTCAAATACAGAGTAGAATGGATGATTTAGATTTAAAATATCTAAGAGGAGTTGTTTATAAAATGAGAGATGAAGGTATTTTATCGAGAGATGGTATACGAAGTAATATGGTCTATTTTATTGCCAAATAAAAAAAGAAAAAAAAGAAAAAAGAAAAAGAAATTAAAGTATTTCCCATAAAATAGGAATTTGTTTCTTTTTATTTTATTATTTAGAAAAAAGAAAAATCAATAAAAACAGGAATAAAAATGCCAAATCTAGTAGAAGTAAGCTATGCTCAAACAGGTAAAAGTCAATCAACCAATGAAATGGGCATGAGAACCATGCAAAGCCGTGCTTATGAGTCAAGAGATGCTCAATATTTACTGCTTAAAGCTCCTCCTGCTTCGGGTAAATCTCGTGCATTGATGTTTTTAGCTCTTGATAAGCTACTCAACCAAGGGCTAGATAAAGTGATTGTAGCTGTTCCTGAAAAGTCCATTGGTGCTTCTTTTGCTAGTACCGATTTAAAAAGTCATGGATTCTATGCCGATTGGGAGGTGAATGAGACCTACAACCTCTGTACCTCTGGCGTTGAAAAGAGTAAGGTAGAGGCGTTTAAAGCATTTTTGAAAAGTGATGCAAAAATTCTTATCTGTACTCATGCTACTTTACGTTTTGCTTTTGAAGGCTTGGAGGAGTCAGCCTTTGATAACACTCTATTGGCGATTGATGAGTTTCACCATGTCTCAGCCGATGGTGACAACAGATTGGGGGAGTTGATTCGATTGCTTATGGCAAACTCTACAGCTCATATGGTGGCGATGACGGGTTCTTACTTTCGGGGAGATTCTGTGCCTGTGTTGTTACCTGAAGATGAAGAGAAGTTTAGAAAAGTGAGTTATGACTACTATGAACAGCTTAATGGTTATGAGTTTTTAAAATCGTTGGGGATTGGTTATCATTTTTACCAAGGTCGATACACCTCTGCCATCGATGAGATACTTGATACCGATAAAAAGACCATTTTACATATTCCCAATGTCAATTCAGGTGAATCAACCAAAGACAAACACAAAGAGGTTGATACCATTTTAAGTATTATCGGTGAGGTGGTGGATGTGAGTGAGGATGGCATTATCATCATTAAACGACATAGCGATGGAAAACTTCTCAAAGTAGCTGACTTGGTTAATGATGAACCCAAAGAGCGTGAAAAGGTTGCTACTTATCTTAGAAATATTAAACACATTGATGATATGGATTTGATTATCGCTTTGGGCATGGCAAAAGAGGGGTTTGATTGGCCCTATTGTGAACACGCTTTAACGGTAGGGTACAGAAGTTCACTCACCGAAATCATACAAATTATTGGTCGTGCCACACGTGACAGCGACAATAAAACCCATGCACAGTTTACCAACTTAATCGCTCAACCCGATGCTGATAATGATGAAGTGAAACTCTCGGTGAATAACATGCTCAAAGCCATCACAGCCTCTTTACTTATGGAACAGGTTTTAGCCCCTAGTTTCAAGTTTAAACCACGATTTGAGCATGATGAGACAGAAAATAGAAAGGGTGAAGTAAAAATTAAAGGCTTTAAACTTCCAAGTTCAAAAAGAGTGGGAGAGATTATAGCTTCTGATTTAAATGACCTAAAAGCCACCATTTTACAAGATGAACAGATGTTAAAAGCGATGCCTGAAAATGTTGATGCAGAGGTGATTAATCAGGTGTTGATACCTAAGATTATTCGTGTGAAGTATCCTGAACTTGATGAGAAAGAGGTAGAGTCACTGCGACAGCATGTGGTGGTAGATTCGGTGATTAAAAATGGTGAGATTAAAGAAGAGGGAGATAAGAAGTTTATTCGTATGGCAGGTAAATTTGTCAATATTGATGAGTTGCATATTGATTTAATTGATACCATTAACCCTTTTCAAAAAGCTTTTGAGATTTTGTCCAAATCGGTCACCACAGGGGTTTTAAAACTGATTCAAGAGTCCATAGCATCAACACGAATGAGCATGAGTGAAGAGGAAGCCGTCATCCTTTACCCTAAGATTATTACGTTTAAACAAAAAACAGGCAGACTTCCTCATATACAGACAGAAGATGCTTTAGAAAAACGCATGGCTGAAGCAGTGGTGTTTTTAAAAAATCTAAAACGAGAGCGAATGAATGGCTAAGTTTACACTGGATGATATTTTAAACAACGACCCTTTGGGGCTTTTGGGTGAGGTGAAAGCTAAGAATCCTATATTAACAGCCGATGACAGGTTGATTGCTTCTTTTGAAGAGATCAATAGTTTTGTCGAGCGAGAGGGATATGAACCCACAAAATCAGATAATATGCAAGAGAGAAGATTATATTCACGACTGCAAGGCATACGAGAAGATGTGAATAAGTCAGAATCTCTTAACGCGTATGATAGATTTAATTTGTTGGAAATTTTGGCTATAGAATCCATTGATGATATTTTAAATAACGATATCTTGGGCATTTTTGAAGAGGATGCAGAAGATATATTTAAGCTCAAACATGTTCCTAAAATAGATAAAAATAGAGCCGATGCTGATTTTGTCGCCCAAAGAAAAGTATGTGAAAACTTTGAAGCGTATGAAGCTTTGTTTCAAGCTTGTCAGGCTGATTTAAAAGTGGGTAGTAGAAGCATGGGTAAATTTAATGAGAAACATTTAAGTGCAGGAACTTTTTTTATATTAAAAGGAGTTATGGGATATTTAGAAAAAATTATTGATGCCAAAAAAGATAAAAATAGTAAAGTAGATGGTCGAACACGATGTATCTTTGAAAATGGAACATATTCCAATATGCTATTACGCTCTTTGGCTAAAGGGCTTTATGAGGATGGATATTTAATTAGTCAACATCAAGATAGAATTTTTGAAAATGATCAAAGTTATGGTTTTATCTATGTCTTAAAATCTCTTAGCCATGATGATAGAATTGCTACGAAAAAAAACCTTTATAAGATAGGATTTTCCAAAGAAGATGTGCATAAAAGAGTTGCCAATGCCATCAATGAACCCACTTATCTTATGTCAGCTGTTTCTATTATCTCGATTTATCAATGTTTCAATATGAACCCACAGAAACTAGAACAACTGCTCCATAAGTTCTTTGGAAAGAGTTGTTTAGATATTGAGATTTTTGATAAAGATGGAAATAGTCACACTACAAGAGAGTGGTTCATCGCTCCTTTAGAGGTGATTGACGAGGTGATAGATTTAATAATTAGTGGTAAAGTTATTTACTATCTCTATGATGCCAAAAATGAATCTATAGTGAAACGGAGAGAGTGATGGTCAACGTAGTAATCATAGGTGCAGGAGCCAGTGGAATGGTTACAGCCATTGTTGCTGCACGACGGGGTAAAAAGGTGCTTATTTTAGAGAAAAACAACAAAGTAGGCAAAAAGCTTTTAGCCACAGGTAATGGTAAATGTAACATTAGCAATCAACGCCCTACTTTGGATAGATTTTATTCACATAACCTAAAATTTATTGCTCAAGTCTTTGAGGGGTACAGTTATCAGTCTATCAAACAATTTTTTAAATCCATTGGTTTGGAGCTGATTGAAGGAAAAGAGGGTAAAGTTTTTCCTATGTCGCTTCAAGCATTGTCGGTGGTGGAGTTGTTGGCGTGTGAATGTGAAGAACTGGGCGTTGAGATTCGTTGTAATGTTACAGTTCAACAGATACATAAAGAAAACAACCTTTATGTCATAAAGCATACTCAAGGAAAAGTGAGCACACCTAAAGTGGTTATTGCTACGGGACATATTTCTGCACCTCAACTGGGTGGGGTTATCGATGGGGTACGTTTTGCTCAACATTTTGGTCATAACATCATAAAAGATTTTCCTACCTTAGTCCAGCTTACTTCTCCACGTAAAGATTTAAAAGAGCTAGCTGGAGTCAAAGTAGAGAGTAGGGTAAGCTTAAAGCAGGGAAATCAAGCCATTCAAAAGCAGGGTGATGTACTCTTTACAGCTTATGGTATCTCTGGGTTGGCTATTTTAGACATTAGTCGTTTTGTTATGGAACAACTTATTCACAGCTCTACGGTAACATTAGAGTTGGATCTTATGCCAAAGATGAGCAGTGATCAACTCATAGCTTTGATGAAAAAAAGTCTACGTAAAAAGAGCCAAAAACCTTTAGAGGTGTGGTTGCAAGGGTTTATTAATAAAAAGCTCATAAGACCAATTTTAGAGCCATTAAAACTAGATAAAGCTACTGTAGGTTCGATTTCATCAAACACAATTCAATTAGAATCGATGGTCAATCAAATAAAAGCATTCTCTTTTACCGTAAATGGAAGTAGGGGCTATAAAGGTGCAGAAGTAGCAACAGGTGGTGTCGATACACGTGAAGTTGATGCCAAAACCATGGAATCAAAAAAAGAAAAAGGGCTCTATTTTACAGGTGAAGTACTGGATGTTGATGGAGATCGTGGTGGATTTAACCTGCACTTTGCATGGGTATGTGGAATGCAAGCAGGGGAGAGTGTGTAAAGATTGTTTCTCTACACTTTTTTTACAGTGTATTGTTTCTACGTTTTTTCCACTCTTTTTCAAATTTTTTACGTTTTAAAAGAGAGAGTTTTTCAATAAAGACTTTACCTTCCAAGTGGTCGATTTCATGTTGAATGGCAATGGCTAAAAAATCATGGTTGTCGATGGTTTGTTTATTGCCATGACGATCATAATACTCAAGCACCACATGTTCAGCACGTTCTACATCTTCATAAACACCGGGAATACTTAGACAACCCTCTTGGTGTTTACACAAACCTTCTTTTTGAACAAAAATAGGGTTAATAATCTCTATGGTATTTTCTCTGAGTTGTAACTCATCTTCATTATCACCCTCAGGTAGGTTAATAATTAGAGCACGTTTGTCAACACCGATTTGTATGGCTGCTAGACCCACACCATTTTTAGCAACCATGGTGTCGTACATATCATCGAGTAGGGCATGTAGTTCACTATCAAATGTTGTTACCTCTTTTGAAATCAGTTTTAAACGTTTGTCAGGGTAAATTACAATATCACGAACCATAAGATGACCTTTAGTTGAAACTCTTGGTTAAAACTTGATCAATCAGACCATACTCAACAGCTTCTGCTGAAGACATGAAGTTGTCTCTCTCTGTATCTTTTTCAAGTTGTTTTGCTTTTTTACCACAGTTTTCAGCCATAATTTCATTGAGGGTGTCTTTTAAGCGTTGAATCTCTTTAGCTTGAATTTGAATGTCAGTTGATTGTCCTTGTGCTCCACCTGAAGGTTGGTGAATCATAATTCTTGCGTGAGGTAGGGCATAACGTTTACCTTTGGCACCGGCTGATAGAAGAAAAGCACCCATGGAAGCAGCTTGACCAATACAGATGGTTACAATATCAGGTTTAATATAGTTCATGGTATCGTACATTGAGAGCCCTGATGTAATGACTCCACCTGGAGAGTTAATATAAAAATAGATGTCTTTGTCAGGGTCTTGTGCTTCTAAAAAAAGAAGTTGGGCTACAACGGTTGAGGCTACTTGGTCATTCACTTCGCCACTTAGCATAATAATTCTGTCTTTTAATAGTCTTGAGTAGATGTCGTAACTTCGTTCACCACGACCTGTCTGTTCTACCACATAAGGGATATAGCTCATTTAATTTCCTTAATTATAATTGCAATGATAATACTATGAAAAGTTTAAAGTAAAGTATATTCATCTAAAAAGTTTATGCAAAAAACATACCTAAAGAGTCAAGTAGCGTGGGCAAGAATGCCCACGAATGAAGTTTGGTTAGAAAAATTAGTTTTCTATTCCAATGATTTTTGCAAAAAGTTTGTCTTCAATCATTCCCATTTTTACAGCCGGAAGAAGATTGTTTTGTTGGTAGTACTCAATCACTTGTTGAGGATCTTGACCACTTATCATTGCTTCGTAATAGATGGTTTGAGAAACTTCTTGATCGTTAACTACGATGCCCTCTTTTTTAGCCAACGCATCGACAAGGAAAGTTGCTTTTACTGATTTAGTAGCATCCTCTCTTACAGAATCTCTAAGCTCATCAATTTTCTCATTGTTGCCTTTGTAAGTTGCAAGCTCTTCTTCGCTCATCTCTCTAGCTTTGTTATTTATTTGTGCATCAATTTCTTGCTCAATAATATTTTGAGGTAAATCAAAGTGATATTCAGCGACCAATGCTTCGATCAATTGTGGCTTTAGTGTTTCGTTATAAAGTTTAGAAACTTTTTCAGATTTAATCTGCTCAGCTACTTTCTCTTTAACGGTATCAGCTGTTGCAGACTCGTCACCCGGAATTAACTTTTTTACCATCTCTTCATCAAGCTGGGCAGAAGATTTTGCTTTTATTTCATGAAGGGTTACTGTAAATACTGACGCTTTACCTGCAAGGTCAGCAGCTTGGTAGGCTTCAGGGAAAGTGACTGTTAAGTCTTTTGTTTCACCTTTGTTCATACCTACCATTTGCTCTTCAAACCCTGGAATAAATTGACCTGAACCAATGACAAGTTCAAACCCCTCAGCTTTTCCACCATCAAATTCAACACCATCAACTTTACCTATAAAGTCAAATGTTGCTTGGTCACTGTTTTCTAAAGCTCTCTCTTCAGTAAGCTTTTTAAATGGAGCATTTGACTCAAGTAGTTTGTTTAAACGCTCTTCTAATTCAGTATCTTCAACGGTTGGCTCATCATAAGTAGGTGCCAATTTCTCGTAACCTTCTACTTCAATAGTTGGTCTAAGTGAAATGGTTAATTCTGTTTCAATACCATCTTCAACTTTTTCATATTTTTTGAATGTTGGTTCAGCAATAATATCAGCAGCAGTAATTCCAAGATCTTTTTTTGCTGTATCTATTACTTCTTGAATGGCTTGGTTCTCAGCATCTTGTTCAAGTTGTGCACCATACATTTTTTTAATAGTTGCTATAGGTACTTTACCTTTTCTAAAACCATCTACAGAAGCAGTTTTTGCAAGATGTTTTGCTGCTTTTGTAATATTTTTTTCAATGTCTGCAGCGTCAATTTTTGCTACTACCAATACGTTCGCTGTATCAGTTTTTGTTGCTGTAATAGTCATTACAATCCTTTTTTTCCAAAATAATTTGGGAATTTTAGCAAAATTAGGCTAAAAGCCTTTAGTTAAAGTATTAGAAAAAGGATAAAAATAAAATTAAATGTGAATTTTCTACTGTTGTTATTCCGTCGAACTCAGGTTAGTAAGTAGATATTGGTGACGTCAATATAAATTTGGTGTTTTTTAAGTACATTGGCAATCTGTTTTAACTGTGGGATAATGCAGAGAGAGAAGCCCACTCTCTTGAATGATATTTACTACAGTTTGCCGGTATGATTAAGCAAAGTATCATACTAAAAAAGTTCAAAAATACTTGAGATAATAAGAATATCTTGAATGGATTTTTGAACCTTATAGTTATTCACATTAAAAGTATCCATTTGTGCATAACTTATGTCATTTATGCCCATATTTTAGACATTTGTTTACGAAAGGCAATATTTTGTTTTTTTAATCACTCACTTTTATGTGAATATTTGGAAACTTTTTTCTAACCTCTATATCACAGTGTTTAAAGCCTCTTTTAAAGTTTAAAATGGAAATACTTTCACTCTATTGATGAAGCTTTTTTATTTGTTTTTTGATACGCGTAATCATATTTCTTTTATATTGACAAATACCTCTTAAATTCACGATATTTAGGTACTTACGATCTATTTTCTTTGTCTGTAAATCTCATGTGATTTGTTTGCTTTTATAGAGTTAATTCAAAGTTACGCCTGAATTAAAGATATATGTTAAATCAATCTTTATTTTAACACTTATAAAACCAAATTTATTCAGTATAAAGCATTGAGTCACAGAGTTTAACGCTTCTAAAAGAGAAGTAAAACAGAGGTGAGCATATCTTTTTCACATAGTGAAGAACTTTCTATAGTTTTCAGCATATTTTTAGCATTATGGTCAAAATATTCTTCCATAAGTATAGAGATTTTATCCCCGACCATTTGATGGTGGGATGCCATAAAGCACTACAGGATAAAACTTTTTTAAGAGAATATTTTTTTTAAAAGGAGATAGTATTTTTACATAAAAACCACCTTCTATTTTACACTCTAGCACACAATATTTTTTAGCAGAGAGGAGAATGTTGCTGTGAGTACAGTCAATCATACTTTAGATCTATCTCATAGGTTTATGAGTGGTTTTTTTTGGAATAAGTGGATTAACAAGAGGCTTAGGTTGTACTTTGTTTTTTCTTTGATATATTTGGACTTAATGGGTGATTTGATATTAAGCTTCAATTTTAAGTGTAGATGCTTAAAAGTCATTTATAGTGATTTTTAAATGACTTTTGTAAAGGGTGAAAGGGTTAGTTTCCAAGTTCATAAGGTTTTGATTTACTAACAACTCCAAGAGTTTCGACATCTTTAAGTTTAGAGAAGTCTGTTGTATCTACTTTCTTTTTGTATGACTTCTTACTACTTTTCTTTATTGGTTTTTTTAAAGCTTTTTTTGTTTTGATTACTTTTGTTTTGATTACTTTTTTGGGTGCTTCTGTTTGTTCTGTAATAAGAACTTCGGAGACAACTTTTGGAGCAGTTGTTTCCATGACTTTTATCTGATTAATTCCCTCCAAAGCTTTTTTGATTGTAGCTTCATCACTTGTATCAGCATAAGAAAATGCAGTAAGTGCTAAAAAGAGCAGAGGGTAGAGTATTTTTTTTTGTAACATGGTTCTATTTCCTTTTTTTGATATTAAGTAACTATATAAGAAAAACTTTTTGCTTATTGTCTTTTTGAGAGAAGTCTCTCAAAAAGACAGTATGAGAGATTAAGATTTTTTGCTGGTAGCAACTTCACCTTTTTCAACGCGTTCAGAGAACTCCGTACTTTTTCCTTCAGCTAACTCTTTGGCTTGTCCTATCCAGTTTTCTCGTTTAATTCTACCCGGGAAGGACAATGAGTTGTCTAACCATGTTGCTTCTTCTTCTGATAAATTGGCTATTTGATCAAAGTGATAGATACCTGTCTCATTAAGTAGCTGTTCTAAAACATTCCCTACTCCTTTAATCAATTGTAAGTTGTCTTTTCCTGCCTTTCGAGCTTCAGTAAGGAGTAAGGGTTGAGTACCGACAATAAAATTGGTCTCATCCGTTGTATCGTCGGTAGTCATTAAAGCAGTAGCCTTTACTTTATTTTGATTGTCAATATGGAGTTCATGTGTTGCTTTTGGTGCTTCATGACATTGGTCATCACCACAGGTTGCTTTTCCAAGTAAGTATCCGATAATGCCTCCGATGAGTGTTGCCAAAATTAGGCACAGTATAATTTGAGATGCAATTTCTAACATGTTATTCTCCTATAATTTTAAATTCAACACGACGGTTAATACGTCTGTTCTCTTTGGTATCGTTTGATACAAGTGGTTTGGTCTCACCATAGCCTACAGATTCCAGTCTATCACTAGCTATTCCAAGGTCGATTAATGCTTTTTTAACGCTATCTACTCTGCTTTGTGAAAGGTTCAAATTATGGGTATCATCCCCGGAACTGTCGGTATGTCCACCTATGTGCACTTTAACGTTTGAATGCTCTTTTAAAATATCAGAAATCTTATTGATGGTGACCATACTTTGAGTTGTCAGTCTTGCTTTGTTAAGTTCAAAATTAATGTTTTCAAAGTCTATTACTTTTTTAATTTCGGCTTCAATCGCTTTTGCCTCTTCCATGGCTTTTTTTGCCAATTCAGCTTTTTGTTGAGCTTCTGCAATTACTTTGGCAGCCAATTCTTCGGCTGAAGGTTCAGTTACTCCTACTTCTGTAACAGTAGATGTAATTGGTTCTGTTGGTATGTGAACAACTTTTGTGTTGTTGACACTCATTATCGTAGAGTTTGCAAGTAGGGTACTTATAAGGTCTTTATCTGCATTGCTTTGAACCACACCTTCAACCGTTAGTTTATTATCATGATAGTCAATCGATCCATTTGAATACTTACTTATAAATAGTGGTATAAGTTTCTGAGTGAGTTCTATAACTTGTGGTTGTTCCATAAGTTTACTGTTGAGCTGTATGCTGTTGTTTACATTTTCTCTTCCCAATGCACTCTTAAGTTTTACAAGATTATCTTCTTTAAGAAGGTTTCCTGAAAGTTCAAAAGTACTTTCATCTTTTTTGAGATGAAAATCGATGGATTTTAGAGTCTCCTTGAGAACTTTTGCTGTTGGTTCGGTCATTACTTTAGACGTAGATACTGCTTGATTTTTTGCTATATCATCCATATGTAACCAAGTACAAAGAATGAGTAACAAGAGTAATAAAAACAGTAAAATGCCAATCAATTTACTTCTATTCACAACTTCTCCTTTAGACGTATTATGATTTTAAAACAGATAAAATCACTATATTATAATATGTTAAAAGTAAAGTTTACTTAAAATAAACTTTTTAGATTTACTATAAGAAATAGGTTAATATAAAAGTAATGTTATCCAATTAATTTGAATTTGAAAGAGAAAAAGTGAGTTGAAGAGCTTCTACCAACGTTTGTTAGTAGAAGTAAAGGGTTATGCCATGAAAACGACAGGTGTAATAACCGGATAACGCCGTTTGGTACGAACGATATATTTTCGGACAATTGAACGCAATTCATCTTGAATAGCTTTTGGTGTTGCAAACTGTTTCTCTTCGGCATTTATTAAGAAAGTCTCAATAATATTTTCAATTTCATGAGCAAAGCGTTTGTCTTCTTTATCCGGAACCAATCCATGTGAAGAGACAGCAGCTTTACCGATGATTCGTTTACTTGTTTTACTAATCTGCACAGCAATGTTAACAATACCGTCAGAAGAGAGTTTTTGTCTATCTTCGATGATATCTGCTTGAATCTCTTTGTTGTTTTGATTGTCGATAAAACTTTTACCACTTTTTACCGTTTTTACTTTTTTAAGGTATTTGCCGGTAATTTCAACTTGATCACCGTCACTCATGAGTAAGATATTTCTTTCATTAACCCCACATGCTATGGCTGTTTGTGCATGTTTATGAATATGGTTATATTCTCCATGAACCGGTAAGAAGAATTTAGGTTGAATCAATCGTAAAATAAGTTTCTGTTCCTCTTGGGCTGCATGACCCGATACGTGAATGTTTTCAAAATCTTTATAACGAACCGTTACACCGGCTTTAACCAGTTTATTCATTAATGCTGACACTGAACCTTCATTACCCGGAATAGCATGAGCTGAAATAATAATGGTGTCGCTTGGTTTCAATTTAATATGTCGATGCTCATCGGTTGCCATTCGTGATAAAGCAGCCATGGCTTCACCTTGAGAGCCTGTTGTAACGATTAGAACTTGCTCTTCAGCATATTTTGGAACTTCATGTGCGTCGATAAAATGTTTATCGGGAATATCGACGTAACCCAGTCTTCTAGTTGTTTCAATGTTTCTCTCCATTGACCTGCCAATCACACAAATTTTTCTACCTGCAGCGATTCCACGCTCCATTGCTTGGTAGATACGGTGTGTATTTGATGAGAATGTTGACATAATAACTCTACCTTTTGCAAGGTCGAATAGGGTGTCAAAGGTTTTTCCTACCACAGCTTCACTTTTTGTGAACCCCGGGTTATGCGAGTTGGTACTGTCTGAAAAGAGACAAAGTACTCCTTTGGCTCCATAGTGTGCAAAACGTTGTAAATCAGCTGTTTGTCCATCAATTGGTGTATGATCAATTTTAAAGTCAGCTGTGTGAACCATAATACCGGCTTTACTTTCAATGGCAATCGAACATGCATCCACGATTGAGTGTGTCATGTGCATCCATTCAACTTTAAAGGTACCAATCTCATATTGCTTTCGTTTAGTAACATAGTTAAAAAATTTAATATCTTCCATAAGTCCATGCTCTTGGAACTTGTTTTCAATCATTGCCAATGCTAAAGGTGTTCCATAAATAGGGAACTTTAACTCTTTATATAGATAGGGTACAGCACCAATATGATCTTCGTGTGCATGGGTAATTACCACACCTTTAATTTTACTTTTGATTGCATGTAAGTAAGAGAAGTCCGGTACTAAAATATCAACACCGTGCATGGTCTCATCAGGAAAACTCATACCAACATCAATGATAAATGCTGATTCATCATCCTCCATAACAGCCATGTTTCCACCGATTTCACCCAATCCACCCAGTGGTGTAAATCGAATTTTATTGGTATTGGAGACATCAATCTGTTTCCATGGATTCATTCGGACATCGTTAACAGCTTCATTCTCTTTAAGTGAAGCTTTTATAGCATCACTTAATGGTCCGGCAAGAGGTTTTTTTCGACCTCGTCCATTACCGGTTCGATTGCTAGGTTTTCTAGGGGGTTTGCTTGGGGCTGTGTTTGGATTTACTTTCCGACTTTGCTGTTTTGGAGCTGCTTTTTTCTGTGGTGCTTTTTTATTTCCATCAACTTCTTTTTCAGGAGTTATAATATTACCATTGACTTCAGGAACCACTGCTTCAGTATTACTATTGGCAGGTTTTGGTTTTCTATGTGGATTTTGAGAACGTCTTGGTCTATCCGGACGATCTCTTCTTGGTTTGGCTTGTTGATTGTTCTCTTGTGTAGTTGTTTTTTCTATATTAATTTCTTGGGTTGAACTGTTTGTTGTTTTGTTCTCTTCCATCTACATTATCCTTGTTTAATTCATTATATAAGTGATGATACATAGATGTCTCAGCTTCATGAGGTCGAATGGTTAGATCAATCTCCAGTTGATTTAGGAGTGCTTCAATTTTATCTTTAGGGTAGTGTGTGCTTAAGTTTTTTGAGAGTTTTTTTCGAGGTTGTTTAAATGCAACTTTTAGAAAATCTTCAAAATCTTTGTTATCTTCACTACGTTCTTTACGTATTAAAAGAATTGCCGAGGTTACTTTTGGTGGAGGAACAAAGTTTTCAGCTCCTACATCAAAGAGTAGTTCACCATAACCCACTGTCTGTGTGAGAACAGAAAGTCCTGAAAAAGCTTTTTCTCTCGGCTGTGCTGAAAATTTTTCAGCTACTTCTTTTTGTACCATAACCAAAACGGATTGGCAATGGATATCTTTTAACGCTTTTAAGATAATATTGGTGGCTATATAATAAGGTAAGTTAGCAACCAGATGATAATTTTCATCCAATAGCGAATCGTTCCCCCAACGCTCAAGCACATCACCACAGTTAATAGTTAATGTACCTTCGTGAATAGATTCATTAAATGTTGTCTGGAGATGCTCACATAATCTTTTATCAACCTCAAATGCTGTGACATTTCGAGCTACAATGAGCTCTTTGGTTAAATCACCTAAGCCAGGCCCAATCTCTGCAATTTTTACATTGTCATTGGGAATCGCTTGGATGATCTGTTTTATAATAGCATCATTTTTTAAAAAATTCTGACCGAATCTTTTGTTTGCAAATTCTGATAGATTTTCAATTTCGTTCATTTTACACAATTCTTACTTAAGATTTCGTTTATATAGTGCTATAGTTTACTATATTAACAATTTGGATATAATTCTACCATAAAAATTAGATTTATAACTTCTTTTCTCCTTTTGGTGTATATTAGGTAGAAAAGGTAAACGTTTTCTCATTTACTAAATTGGCTTAGGATAAGGCTACCCCAAGGATATAAGGAAAAAAATGGAATATTTTGCTAAACGAATTATACCGTGCTTAGACGTTGATAACGGTCGAGTGGTTAAAGGTGTTAATTTTGTAGGTTTAAGAGATGCAGGTGACCCTGTAGAAGTTGCTAAACGCTATAACCAAGAAGGAGCTGATGAGATCACTTTTTTAGACATTGGGGCATCGCATGAAGGAAGAGCAACCATCGTCGATGTGGTTCGAGAAGTCGCAAAAGAAGTTTTTATACCTCTGACTGTCGGTGGTGGAATTCGTGAGCTCAATGACATTTATAAACTTTTAAATGTGGGCTGTGATAAAGTGAGTATTAACTCAGCTGCCATTAAACGACCGGAGTTTATAAACGAAGGTGCAAAACGTTTTGGTTCACAGTGCATCGTGGTTGCTATAGATGCAAAACGCGTGGCAGAAGATGAGTGGCATATTTTTACTCATGGTGGACGAAACGATACAGGAATTGATGCCATTGAATGGGCAAAAGAAGCCTATGAACGAGGAGCAGGTGAACTGCTTGTAACTTCTATGGATGCAGATGGAACAAAAGCAGGTTTTGATAATCCATTAAATTCACGTATTGCTGAAGTGGTGAACATTCCTATTATTGCTTCAGGTGGTGCTGGAACAATGGAACATATGAAAGAGGCATTTACAAAAGGTAATGCTGATGCAGCATTGGCAGCTTCAATCTTTCACTTTAGAGAAATAGACATTATGGATTTAAAACACTATCTTCGTGATAGTGGTATTCCTGTAAGGATATAAGATGATTATTTGTGCAGGAGAGAGTGAATCTTTTGAATTTGCTTACCCTATGGGAATAGGGTTGATGGATACAAGCATTAATTTGACCAAACGTTGTATGGAGAATCCTCCGGCATTTATTTTGTTTGTTGGATCAGCAGGAAGCTATGGTGAACATAATGTTTTTGATATTGTCGAGTCGAAGACAGCAGCAAACATAGAAAACAGTTTTTTTAATGCCAAAGCCTATACGCCAATTGACAATGTTGTCTCGACAGCTTTAGATGTTTCACGTGAAACAATTGTGAATTCATCCAATTACATTACAACCGATGAGAAACTTTCTAAATATTATCTATCGAATAATATTGGTTTAGAGAACATGGAGTTTTATGCTGTGTTAAAAGTTGCGAAGGCATTTGATATTCCAGCAGGTGGTATTTTTATTGTGACCAACCATTGTAATGAAAATGCCCATAGAGATTTTGTCAACAATCATAAAGAAGCCATGAAACGATTGACAGCGTACATGAATAAAAGAGGACAAGGAAGCATATAATATGAGTAGAACAGAAGTAAAAAAGCCTTCTATACAAGACTATACACGAGAAGAGTTGTCAACGTTGATTAAACCTGCTTTTAGAGCCAAGCAAGTTTACTCATGGCTTTACCACAAATATGTAACGTCATTTAACGAAATGAAAAATCTACCACAAGCTTTAAAAGACGAGTTGACTGAGACTTACCGAATAGAGCCATTAAAAATTGTCCGAAAAGAAGGGAGCAGCGATGGAAGCATTAAGTACCTCTTTGAACTACAAGATGGCAATACGGTTGAAGCTGTTTTACTGTTAATGAAAAAAGAACAGTATCATGAAGATGGTACATTGAAACATCAGGAAAAATATACGGTGTGTATTTCTTGTCAAGTAGGGTGCAAAGTGGGTTGTGCATTTTGTCTAACAGCCAAGAGTGGGTTTATTGCCAACTTGACAGCAGGTGAAATTGTAGAGCAAATTCGTATGATAAAAAGAGACAACAATATTGACGCTAATCGACGGCTCAATATTGTCTACATGGGTATGGGTGAACCACTTGACAATTTAGAGGCTGTTGCACAGTCCTCACGTATTTTTTCTGACCCTGACGGTATGGCAATTGCCTCACACCGACAAACGATTTCAACTTCTGGTTTAAGTACGAAGATTACAAAATTGGGTCAATTAGAGTTGGGTGTCAATTTGGCAATCTCTTTACATGCCGTTGACGATGCGTTGCGAGAGACGTTAATGCCGATTAATAAAGCCTATAATATACAGTCCATTATCGATGCAGTTAAAGCCTTCCCCGTCAATGATCGTAAACGGGTTATGTTTGAATATCTTGTTATAAAAGATGTCAACGATGACATAGGAGCAGCTAAAAAACTGCTCTCTTTACTTGATGGTATTAAGTCAAAAGTCAACTTGATTTACTTTAACCCTTATGGTGGTACAGCGTTTAAACGACCGGAAGAGAAAGATATGATTGCTTTTCAAGAGTACTTGACAAAACGTGGTTTACACTGTACGATAAGAGAGTCAAAAGGGCTTGACATATCAGCAGCCTGTGGTCAACTAAGAGACAATGAATTGGAGGAAAAATAGTATGGGTATTTTAGATTGGGTGATGGTTGGTTTTATAGTCGTGGTTGTCATTGTATCAGCTGTAGGTGTTTACAAGGCGTTAAAAGAGTAAATGTGTTTGTAGGGGCAGAGCCAAGTCTCTGCCCTCTGTAGGCATACAATTAATACCAAATTACATTAATTGATATATTTAATGAAGAGCAGAGACTTGGCTCTGCCCCTACAGGTGTTTTTTGAAAAACAACCGTTTCTCTTTAGAACATATTTTATTTTTTGCATTACGAAAATCAACCTTAGAGACAATATGATATTGACACTCATAGGGGAATTCTAAAGTATTTGCATGGAGTAAAAGACGTGTGGCTCCTGTCTTTATGAATCGATCTTCATCAGTAAGTTTGCCTTCTAAATATTCATCAGCCGTATCGAATGTTGTTCCATATATTGGGTCTCCCAGTATGGGATGTTTCACGTGAAACAAATGAATACGTATTTGATGCGTACGTCCTGTAAGGGGAGAACATTCAACCAAGGTACTGTCCAGTTGGGCATCATACTCTAAGGGAATAAAATCTGTTTTAGCATATTTGCCTTTTTCAGAAATTTCAACTTTGTGTTTATTGCTACTGTAGTCATCACGTATGGAAATGGACTTTTCAATAGAAAAAGGTTCTTCTAATTTACCCACGACCCATGCTAAATACTTTTTCTTTATGCTCTTTTTCTCAAAAGAACCTTTTAAAAAACGCTCTGCATCTTTATGTCGTGACGCCAATAGTAGTCCTGAAGTCTCCATGTCAATTCGGTGGGTACCATTGGCATTTTGTCCTGAATGGCTACGAATTTCGTCGAGCATGGAGTATTCTGTTGCCATCGTATTCGGGTGAACCAAGACACCTGAGGGTTTATCATAAATTAAAAAATCTTTGTTTACAAAAAGAGGTTTATGTCCTTGGCTTTTAGGTTCAAAATAAACTATTTCTATATCACCTTCAATAATGGCTCCTTTATCATAGATGGATTCACCATTAATAAGTATGCGTCCTTTAGAGATAAGACGTTGTGCTTCACCTTGCGTATGGTTGAATTGATGGATAATAAAAAGAAAAGCCTTAATAGGTTTTTCAATATGAAAAGCTCTTTTAACAAATGGCATTTTTACCTCACTGTAACTGCTAATTAGATAGAATTCTAGCATAAAATCTGACATTTGTAGCGTGGGCTTTCCTGTCCACGACGATGAAATAAAATATCTCCTTTAGGCTACCCCAAGGGAATAAACATGCAAATAGCTTTATGAGATTTTTCATAGGCAAGGCAATCGTTTGCAGGACTAGCCTTAGCTAATTCAAAAGCCTTAGTGGGCAAAATGCTCACGCTACGAAATTAAAGTTAGAACAAAATCATTTAAGGATAAATTGAAATGGTAGAACGATACGCACGAGAAGAGATGACACAACATTGGACGCAACATGCACGATACGCTGCATGGCTTGAAGTTGAAAAAGCAGCTGTAAAAGCTTGGAATAAATTGGGTCTTATTCCTGATGATGATTGTGAAAAAATTGTAAAAAATGCGACTTTCTCAGTTGAAAGAATCGAAGAAATAGAAGCTGTTACAAAACATGACTTAATTGCTTTTAATACCAGCGTAAGTGAAAGTCTGGGAGAAGAATCAAGATGGTTCCACTATGGTATGACTTCATCGGATGCCGTTGATACGGGTGTGGCTTTACAAATGAGAGATTCACTTAAAATTATTATTGCTGATGTAAAGATGTTAATGGAATCTATTAAAACAAGAGCAGAAGAACACAAAATGACACTGATGGTAGGAAGAAGCCACGGTATTCACGGTGAGCCTATTACGTTTGGCTTGACTTTGGCTGTTTGGTATGATGAGATGGCGAGACACCTTAAAAACCTTGAAGAGACGATGGAGGTGATTTCTGTAGGTCAAATTAGTGGAGCGATGGGAAACTTTGCTCATGCTCCACTAGAACTTGAAGAGTTAGCAATGGCTGAATTAGGATTAAAACCTGAGCCATGTTCAAACCAAGTCGTTCATAGAGACAGATATGCAAGATTGGCAACTGCTTTGGCCATGATGGCTTCTTCAATTGAAAAATTTGCTGTACAAGTGAGACACTTACAACGAACAGAAGTTTATGAAGCTGAAGAGTATTTTGCAAAAGGTCAAAAAGGTTCATCGGCAATGCCTCATAAAAGAAACCCGATTTTGACTGAAAATATTACAGGACTTGCACGAATGATTCGTGCTTATGCCGTACCTGCAATGGAAAACATAGCCTTATGGCATGAGCGAGATATTTCTCACTCTTCTACAGAGCGATTTTGGTTACCTGATGCATTTATCACGACGGACTTTATGTTGCATAGAATGAATAATGTCATTGCAAATTTAACGGTTATGCCTGAAAACATGATGAAAAATTTGAACTTAACAGGTGGTTTGGTATTCTCTCAAAGGGTACTGCTTGAATTGCCTATTGCAGGGGTAAGTCGTGAAGATGCGTATAGAATTGTTCAAAGAAATGCCATGAAAGTATGGGAAGAAATTCAACAGGGTAAAGCAACCACCAATGAAAAAGGTGAATCACTTTATCTTCAGTATCTTTTAGCTGATGATGAGTTGAGAGTGTCATTAAGTGAAGAGCAAATTAGAGAGTGTTTCAATTTTGAGTATTATACTAAAAATGTAGATAAGATCTTTGCTAGAGTTTTTAAATAGCCTTATTGCACATCATTTTGCACTAAATATTTAACACGGTACTTTCATGTACAGTTTTTTAAATCTTTAGTACAATCCAATGCTCACTAAAACGATTTTAGTTTTTATAAAATAATAAAATAAATCTTATAAAATA
>JAHJJU010000015.1 GCA_018822805.1 bacterium | reverse complement strand
TAATTAAAATATATAACATATTTAATTAAAGTTTTAGTATAAAATGGATTTTTTCTGCATTATGTGTCAATAAAGAGTGCTAAAAAAAAAATTCTATTGAGTCGTTTAACATATAATCCCATATTTCCAACGAGGATGTTGGAAATATGGGTATAGAGAGGAGAGATTAGTTCTCGCCTGCAGCACCTTTTTCTATCATACTCTCCATGGCACTTTTTACAGTATTTGCAAGTTCAAGTAGCTTTGGAGGAAGTTCATGTCCACCATGAATCATTAAATCTAAAGACATGGTATAGAGCCAAATGTCACCGTTTTTGTCTTCTACAATACCAACCCTACACGGCATAAATCCTACAAACTCACCGGAATGAGTTAAGAAAACATCAGCAATGGTTGGAGAACAGTATGAACGAATGTGTGTATAAAGTCCACCATCTTTCATAAACTTACCGGCTCTTGGCATGGTTTTTGAATCTACTTTTGCAAGTCCATACTCTTCTGCTACTTCATCCATAACTTCAATCGCATTTTCAATGGCTTCTTCTTTAGAAGTTCCTTCTTCAATAACAAGTTTTTTCTTTAAAATCATACCTTTTGCCGGGTCACCTGTTTCGAGTACTTTGTCAGCCATGTTCATATAAGCAGCCAATGCTTGTGAATCCATTTTAGCAGCACTTGCTCCATACTTAACACCTAAAATAATGGCACCAATAACTACAATGGCACCGATAAGGGTAAAAATACCTTTAATAAAACTCATGTCTATCCTTTGAAATAAATTATGCCTATTATAGAGAAGTAAATTAAAATTGAGGTTAATTATATTTATATATTACTTAAAGTGATTAAAGATGGAGAAATGAAATACTTTTTTTGTAACAAAAGAACGCTTAGCGTGTACAAATTATCTAAAATCTACTATAATTTACGAAAAGGATTAGAGTATGAAAAAGAGTAGAAAAATACTGTTATATGGTCTGCTGAGTTCTATTTTATTAATTATTCTATGTTTGTATCTGCATCAAGATGGGTTTATGAATGAGTTTGACAATGACGCTTTGAGCTCGGATGAAGAAAATATTTCCATTGAGCAAGTACTCAATGAATATAAGATAGAAAAAAATAGAGTTGAGGAAGAGAATCGTGAAAAGAACCTAATTTTAGTAGATAGAACAAGAATTGGGAAGCAAATAACAGAAGAATCATTCACTAGTAAAATATCAACACTAGAGAAGAATACTACAGTTGTAGAGAAAAATGTTTCAAAAGAGGATAATAAAAAGGAAATAAGATGATGTTAGAGATAATGGGAAAGATATTATTGTGTTTAATCGTTGCTGTAGTGTTGGGTTTTTTTGTAGGTTGGTTATTTTCAAGAGCATTAACATCTGAGAAACATGATTTAGGTGAAAATGGTGGTAAAATTGAAAATGAATTGAACGAGATAATAGAAGAGTTAGAAAAAAAGTATGAAGAAGAGAAAGCGTTATCAGCTGATTATGCAGAGAAAAATCGAGAGTTAAAAGGTGAGTTAATGAAAAAAATGAGCATTTTACAAGGTACTTCGGATAGATTAAAAGATATGCAAGGTTATGGTAAAGATGGTGGTGCTAGAGTGGTAGCACTTGAAAAACTTCTACAAAAGAAAGAGGCTGAACTGATGGAGTTTGAAACGGTATTGGTTAAAGCAGAAGAGACCATCGCGAAGTTGAGCAATAAATTAAAAAGTAAGCACTAAGGATATAAATGAGTCATTTAAACAGTATAGGATTTAAGGTAAGCAGTGCAGAGGAGTTTGAAGCTTTAGTTGCAAAAGTGTTTGAACTTGGTGTGGCAATAGATGTTGAAGAGGGAACATACATTGTTTATACCGATAAAAGTGGTGCTCAAATTTATGCTCAGGTAGATAGTGATGATGAATTCATGGGTTTTCTTCCTGCTTTTGATGCGAGTAGCAAACGAACGGTACACCTACAAGAGAGTATCAATCATGAAGATAAAACATCCCTTGATTTACGTTGTTATGCTAAAAGTGAAGAAAATACCTACCCTTTTGTCTTTGAGGTACTTAATGCAAAAGAAAAGGCACTTACTTTGCCTGTAACGCGAGAGATAGCACTGGTTGCTTTTCCCCATGAGATTGAATATTTTGCTACAGCAGCAGCTTTTATGGAGGAGAATCCTGATTTGTCAACAACCTATTTTATTCCTGTAGGATTGATGAATGCAGAAGGAGAAGCAATAGAAGTTCCTGAACCTTATGCCATGTTTGTGGGTGAAGTAAAGAGTGTTGAAGTACGAACCAATGAACTGGGTGGTGGAGAATTTTATGTTTTGGTCTTGGCTGCATTAGAGGGTGATATTACTGCAGTAACAGCTGTTGAGACTTTGGCTATTAAACCAAAAGTCGGTGGATTCATTAATGGCGTGTTTTGGATAAGTGCCAAGGTTTAGTATGCATCAAGTTAGTCTGAGTGAATTTAAAGATGCTGTACAGAGTTTGGAACTGCTCTCTTTAACCAGTAAAGAGCATGTTCGGAAAAAATATTTAAAACTTTCACGACAATACCATCCCGATATGGAGGGTGGCTCCACCGAAAAATTTCAAGAGATCCGTAAAGCCTATGAGATTTTGCTAGAGTATATGGATAACTTTCGTTTTGTATTTGATGAAAAAGAATTCAAACAACAAAACCCCATCTTGGTCAATGTTGAACAGAGTTGGCTAGAGGGACGTTAACCTAAAGGATACTTTTCTAACCACGCTTCTAGGGTCATCATCTCTTCAATAGGTGTTGGTTCTCTTTTAAGAACATCTGCGATACTTCGTACTCCCATCGAGAGTAAATATTGTAAATTATCATCAAAGGTTGCATTTTCAATCACATAGATATTACTTTTATGCACTTCAAACATGTATCCACCATTGGGAATAGGAGTCATAGAGAGGGTTACGGTATAGTGATCTTTAATGATGCTCTCTTTTTGTGAATACATAAGCCCAATATTGTAGCCCTCATTCGCAAAGCCTTTTATGGCAACCACCAGTACTTTGTTTGCTCCCTCTTTTGAAGAGTTGAAAATACCTATAATATCTTTGAGTGTAGAAAAACCCGGAATCTCATGAAAAAGTGACTCAAAGTAGACAGCAACTTGAGTTTTAATAAGGTACCCAATGATATATAAGATAAGTATAAAAACAAAGATAACGCCTATCATCCATAAAAATTCATTGTTTTGTGGGTTAATTCCTATAAAATCCAAAAAAGTATTAACGAGGAGGTCTATCTTTTCATAAAGCCAAAATACGATCATTAAGATGGCTGCAATAGGAAGGATCCAAAAGAGACCCTGCATGGTTCTATTTTTAAATTTCTCTGTAAATGTTTTTTGTGTTTCTTCGTTTGACATATATCGATTCCTGTAGGTCGGGTTGCCCTCATCCCGACATTTATTTGCATAAATAAAATGTTCAATAAAACAAAAAATGTTGGTATAAATAATATCAATTGAACGATGAAATATTATTTCCGTTTAAACATAGGTCGGGATGAGGGCAACCCGACCTTGTTTTATATATTTATTATAGGGAAATAAACTTTAAAACTTGAGCCACACCCAACCCTATAAACGTTCCTACAATATACCCCATCATTGCCATAAGAACTCCAATAGGAATCAATGCTTTATGGTAGGCTCCTGCTAAAATAGGAGCCGATGCAACCCCACCGATATTGGCTAAAGATGCCATACCCAAGGAGAAGAGATCCAGTTTAAAAAGTTTTGCAAAGAGAACCATGATGGTGGCATGAATAACGATAATCATAAACCCGGCTATAATGTAAAGAGGTGCTTGGGTAAGTTCTGAAAAGTTGGCACGTGATGCAATGAGTGCAACGATGAGGTAAAGTATAATGTTCGCAAGAGGTTCAGCAGAACGCTCTTTATTTAGAGGGGTCATACCTACAACAATACCTGCTAAAGTAGCAACAATAACTGTCCATGTGGTAGGAGTTAAAAAGCCAGTGCTAGGGAGTAGAAGTGCTAAGTATTGAGCCATCATAGAGACCATAAGTGCCAAACCCAACATCATAAAGAGTGAAGGAAAATCTACCTCTTTTTTCTCTTGATTATTTTCAACTCTATTACTCAGCTGCTCTATGAGAATTTCGTCGGCTTTTGTCCATCGGTTAAACTGTTTTGCAAAAGGAACCAATGCTAACAGTATCATCACCCAAATGGCATAGTCTATGGAGTCTATCAGCAGTACATAACCCATTTTCGAGTCAGGAAGTTCCAGTGCTGATTGAATGGCAACCATGTTTCCAGTGCCACCCATCCATGAGCCACTCAAGGCTCCAAAGGCTCTCCATGCATCGGGTTCAAAATGATGATGTAGTTGGGCATACATAATAATGAATCCTAAAGAGATACTTAGTGAGGCTAAAAAGAAAGTAAGCAGTATTCTCTTTCCCAGTTTGAGAATTTTTCTGATGTCACTTTGAAGCAGCATTAGAAAAATCATGGCTGGAAGTAAATTATTTTTAAAAGCTTTATAGGCAGCGTTAATCTCATCGGTCTTTATCCAAAGTTCTAATGTAGATAGGCTCATAACCGTAAAGTAGAGTATAACGATGGCAGGTAAATATTCAAAGATTTTTGCTTTGCTTTTTGTCTCTATATAGACGAGTATGGAAGCTATGAAAAGTAGAATACTTAGGTAGGGGAAAGCTGTGCTTATCACAATTTACTCCAACTCTTCCAATTGTGGTGCATACTTCTCTTCAATCTCATCTAAAGCTTCAGAAGCAACTTCCAATCGTTCAAACAACTCCTCTACCTCATTTTGAAGTTTTCCTACATTTTGTGAAGCTTCTATCATGGCTGAGTTGTTACCCGTGTTTGAAGCTTCCATCAGTTTTTCATTCTCCTCTTCTAATAATGCTTCCAACTCCATAATCTTCTCTTCACAAAACTCCAGTTCTTTTTTATGAGGGGCGTTCTCTTTGCTTCGTGTTTGAATGAGGGCAGAACGTAGTTTTTTACGCTCTTTGTTGTCTATTTTGGGTTTGGTTGTTTTTTTTGAATTGGGGACGACACAGGGGTCGTCCCCTACAGTTTCATCTTCCCAACCTATTTTTTCTAAAAACTCATCGTAGGTTCCATCAAAATATTCGGCTCCACCTTTATGGAAAATAATCAGTGCATCAGCCAGTCGTCGTAAAAGCATCTCGGAGTGGGTAACCATAATGGTTGCACCTTTAAACTCCTCTATGGCTTTACATAAAGAGTCAATGGAGTACATGTCCAAGTGGTTGGTAGGCTCATCGAGTAGCAGTAGATTGGAAGGGGTTGCAATAATTTTTCCCAGCATCACACGGCTTCTCTCTCCCCCTGAGAGTACGCTGATTTTTTTGTCAGCCAACTCACCTGAAAACATCATGGTTCCACAGATTCCTCGTACTTGGGCAATGCCCAGCTTTTTGTCTACCGAACCTATCTCCTCTTGAACAGTGGCATTGACATTGAGCCGTTCTATATTGGTTTGTCCAAAGTGTGCCATGGTGGTTGAAGGATGAAAGCTTTTTGTACCTTGTTGATGGGGGAGTTCTCCTGCTATGTAGTTGAGTAGGGTCGATTTACCTTTACCGTTTTTACCGATAATGGCTAAAGTTTTTCCATTCTCCAGTGTAAAAGTGACGTTTTGAAAAAGAGGTTCATTCTCGTTATAGCCAAAGCCTAAATTCTCAGCACGTAAAACGATTTTGGCAGGTGTCTCTTTGTAGGTAAAGTTAAAGTCCAGATTTTTTTCACTCTCTAAGCTCTCCATATCGTCCATTTTGTCCAACATCTTCTGTTTTGACTGTGCCAAGGCAGCTGTGGAAGCACGGGCTTTATTTCTAGCGACAAACTCCTCTAACTCTTTACGCTTTTTTTCTTGATTTTGACGGGTTTTTTCATAGGTTTCATCACTTAGAGCCAAGGTTGCATCGTACTTTTGGGTGTCTCCTTGAATAATGTGTAGTGATTTTCGCTGAATTCCCATAGTATGCGTGGTAACAGCATCCATAAATTCACGGTCATGGGTAATCAAAATCACTTCACCTTCAAAGGAGCGAATAAACTGTTTAAGCCAACGAAGCGAAAGCAAGTCAAGGTAGTTGGTCGGTTCATCAAGTAGCAACATGTTGGGTTCCGTTGCCAAAAGTTTCGCAAGGTTAATACGTATTTGATATCCACCCGAAAAGCTCAATGGATCTTTGTCTAAATCTTCAGCCGTAAAGCCCAAACCAAAGAGTATTTTTTCTATTTTATAAAAGTTGTACTGCTCCTCTTCACTCAAAACCAAAGCACACTCTTGGCGTACCGTCGGTTCCGTAAACTCTAAGTGCTGACGGAGTGTACCGATTTTATAATTTTTAGGAACAGTTACATCCCCCTCATCATAACTCTCTTCACCTAATATAATTTTAAAAAGGGTCGATTTTCCTGAACCGTTACGTCCTATAAGTCCTATCTTTTGATTAGAGGTCATTTTAAGGTTAAGGTCTTTAAAGAGGGTTTGCCCACCGAAGCTTTTACTTATATTCGTTAGTTGTATCATGATGTTCCGTTTGTGAAGAGTTTAATGAAGCGTATTATAGCAAAAACTCCAATTATTTTTGGGTTTGGTTATTGTATAATGTATAAATTATAATAAATATAAGGATAAATAATGAAAATCATAAAACTTCTCACATTGGCTCTGCTCATAGGTTTAACTGCTCTTTATGGAACTGAATATACGGTAGATAAAGAAAATTCGATGGTGACTTTTAAAATACGACATGCTTTAATCGCCAAAGTAGAAGGGAAATTTAATGAGTTTTCCGGAACGTATGAGTATGATGCCAACAGCAGTACCTTTAGTTCCTTTGTAGGTGAAGCTACAATGGACAGTGTGGATACCGATGACAAATATAGAGATGATCATTTAAAATTAAAAGTATTTGATATAGAGAAGTATCCAAAAATGGATTTAAAACTTGTCAAACAAGATGGCAACACGTTTGTGGCTGATTTGACCATAAAAGAGGTGACCAAGAGGGTTGGGTTTAGCATTTCACTGGTAGCTGATAGTAAAAACAAATTTATTTTATCAGGAAAAATTAGCCGAAAAGATTTTAATTTGAAATTTTCTGACACAGCAGAGGTGGGTGGACTGGCTGTTGGGGATAAGGTTGAGATTAATATTTTGTTTGCAGGGGTGTAATAGATTATTTGAGCAGAGGGCAGAGCCATGGCTCTGCCCCTACGATTATGATAATCTACCTCTAAAATCTTTATATCCAAACTCTTTGACCAAATCGACAGAACCATCTTTTCGTTGTATGGCAATGGAAGGCAGTGGAACTCCATTAAACGTGGTGGCTTTAACCATGGTGTAGTGCATTTGGTCTTCAAAAATGATCTTGTCACCAATGGTTAAAGGTTTATCGAAAGAGTAGTCTCCCATCACATCACCGGCAAGACAAGTATTGCCGGCTAAACGATAGGTATAAGCTTTTTCCCCTGCTTCATCAGAACCTCTAACATCGGCACGATAAGGCATAATAATGGTGTCAGGCATGTGGGCTTCTGCCGAAGTGTCGAGTATGGCAATATCTATGCCATTATGCACGATATCAAGCACTGAAGTAACCAAACTACCTGTTTGCCATCCTACAGCTTCTCCCGGTTCTAGGTAGAGTTGGAGGTGAGGGTATTTGGTCTTGAAAGCATTTAGAATTTGAATCAGTTTTTCAACATCGTAATCTTTACGGGTAATGTGGTGTCCCCCACCAAAGTTCACCCATTTCATTTGGTTGAGGTAGTGTCCAAACTTCTCTTCAAAGGCTTCTAAAACCTTTTCTAAAGCAGAAGCGTCTTGTTCACAAAGGGCATGAAAATGCAGCCCGTCAAGTTCAGCTAAAAGGCCCTCATCAAAATTGGCTAACGTTGTTCCTAATCGTGAGTAAATTCCACAAGGATTGTAGAGTTCTACAGGAGCTTCGGAATATTCAGGATTGGTTCGAAGTCCCAAAGATAAGGTCGGATTATACGCTTTTGCCAAAGGAGCAAAGCGTTTAAATTGTGCAGGAGAGTTAAAGACCAAATGGTGTGATATCTTGGCTATCTCTTCTATATCTTCTTCTTTAAAAGCAGGGCTATAAGTATGTAACTCTTTTTTAAACTTCTCATCCGAGAGTTTGGCTTCATGCAGTCCCGAGGCACAACAGCCATCGAGGTACGCTGCAACCATAGGAAAGCTCTGCCAAAGGGCGTAGCCTTTTAGGGCAAGTAAAATTTTTACACCTGTTTGTTCTTTGATGTATGCTAGGGTTTTTAGGTTGTTTTCCAAAAGGGTCTCTTCTAGTAGCCAGTAAGGAGTTTTCATATGTTAGAATCCCGTAGGGTGCGTTTCCCAACGCACCGTTAATTTGATGGAGGTATTATATTTATGATTTTATTGTAATAACCTTATCCATATTATTAAATATCGCTTCAACCCTCTCTTGCCAAAGCTTAGCAAACTCTTTTTTATCTTCAGGTGTGGCGACTCCTTGCATGATTTTCCCCATGAATGCTTGTTGTTTAGGATTGGCAGGAACAGAGCTTGGGTCGTATGTTACGGTTACCGATTTTCCTGTATCGAGTCGTTTGAATTCTATATCAGCATGTATCTTGGCGTTGAACTGCATGAGATTATTTCTAGCAAAGTTACCATTAATTCCTTTAAAGCCTAAGATTTCGGTAGCCCCTGTTATTTGGGTGATAACCGAGGCAATAACTCCTGTTACTCCTTCTAAGGCATCATTTTTTAGTGAAACCATAATATTCCCTCGGATTGGAATTTCATTTCTATATAAAGCTTCTAATCCTTTTAGTGTACAGATGTAGGCTCCTGCAACCGTTGGGCATGAGTGTCCGGCAGATTTGACAATGTCAAGGTAGCTAAACTCTACCATGCCATTTTCAAATGTTCCTAAAAAATTTGAGAGAGGATCTTGTAGAGTAATGGTCGGTAGGGTCTTAAAAAAAATTGGGTAGTTCATGGTTTGGTATTCCTATGTTTTTTTGTTTGATTTTACGATTATAGTGAAAAATAAAACAAAGTAATTGATTTATGTCAATGGCACATGGGGTGAAATTAAAACAGTCTTGATACATATCAATATTCATCAAAAAAATTTAGGATATTGTTTGATTAAGGTTATGATAATTGACCATAACTTATAATTAAACAGATTACCATAACTCCAAAAAATGGTTTTCTAAACAAACTCTCTAAAGGAGGAGAAAAGAATGGCTTTGAACAGAAGAGATTTTCTAAAAAGTGCAGCAGCTGCATCAGCAGCAAGTGCAATGGGGATTGCTGTTCCATCAACGCTTCAAGCTTCATCAGATGAAGCTCAGAAGGATTGGCGATGGGATAAAGCAGCATGTAGATTCTGTGGTACAGGTTGTGGAATTATGTTGGCAACCAAAGGTGGTAAGATTGTTGCTGTAAAAGGTGACCCTGAAGCACCGGTAAACAGAGGACTTAACTGTATTAAGGGGTATTTTAATGCAAAAATCATGTACGGTGCCGATAGATTAAAAACACCACTACTTCGTATGAACGCCAAAGGTGAATTTGATAAAAAAGGCGAGTTTAAACCCGTCTCTTGGCAACGAGCCTTTGATGAGATGGAAATTCATGCTAAAAAAGCACTGAAAGCAAGTGGACCCGAGGGTGTGGCAGTATTTGCGTCCGGTCAATACACGGTTATGGAAGGATATGCAGCTCAAAAGATGATGAAAGCTGGATTCAGATCCAATGCGATTGACCCTAATGCACGGCACTGTATGGCATCGGCTGTTGTTGGGTTCTATCAAACCTTTGGTATTGATGAACCAAGTGGATGTTATGACGATATCGAGTTGACCGACACGGTGGTTTCATGGGGATCAAACATGGCAGAAATGCACCCGATTTTATGGTCTAGGGTAACGGATAGAAAACTGAGTGATCCGGATAAAGTAAAAATCATTAACCTCTCTACTTACAGACATAGAACTTCAGACTTGGCTGATGAAGAGATTATCTTCTCTCCAAATACCGATTTGGCACTGTGGAACTACATCGCTCGTGAAATTGTGATGAGAGATGATGCTGAAAAAATTATTGATTGGGATTTTGTGAAAAAACATATTGTTTTTGCTTCACAGCCGGTCAATACCGGATACGGTTTGCGACGTGAGGGTGAAAAATCACTCAAAGAGGGAAAATACAGTGCCAAAGAGATGGAGATTGTCAGCAAAGAGATGAGCAAAGTCGTCTCTAGCAAAGAGGCTCCGGCATTAGCACCTTTTGGTTACAAAGAGGGTGATGTAATGAAACATGAAGTGCCAAAGGTTGATGGACAACCCAACCCATTGAAACATTGGGAAATTTCGTTTGAAGAGTATAAAAAATTCTTAGAACCTTATACGGCTGATTATGTGACCAAAATTTCTAAAGGTAATCCTGATGAGAGTGATGAAGAGTTTAAACGTAAAATTAAACTTATGGCTGACCTCTATATCGAAAAAGATAGAAAAGTAGTAAGTTTCTGGACAATGGGTATGAATCAACACACCAGAGGAACGTGGGTGAATACCTTGGCATATAATGTTCACTTTATGCTTAATAAACAAGCCAAACCAGGTTCAGGTGCATTCTCACTTACCGGTCAACCAAGTGCCTGTGGAACAGCCAGAGAAGTTGGTACGTTCTGTCACCGATTACCGTCCGATATGATGGTTGCCAATCCGGCTCATAGAAAGATTTATGAAAATGCACTTAACGTACCTGAGGGAACCATCAATCCTGTAGGTGTGCAGCACATCATGAAAATTCATAGAGATATCGAAGATGGACTTGTCAAATTTGCTTGGGTTAACGTGTGTAACCCGTATCAAGACAGTGCCAGTGCCGAGCATTGGATTAAAGCAGCCAGAGAGATGGATAACTTTATTGTTACTTCAGATGGATATCCTGGAATTTCAGCCAAAGTATCCGACCTTGTACTGCCATCAGCCATGATTTATGAAAAATGGGGTGCGTACGGAAATGCAGAGCGTCGTACACAACACTGGAGACAACAAGTACTTCCTGTAGGTGATGCGATGAGTGATACATGGCAGTGGGTTGAGTTTAGTAAACGCTTTACCGTCAAAGATTTATGGGGCGAAAGTGCACCAAGTGGTCCAAGAAAAGCAGCACTTCCTAGCATCATTAAAGAAGCAAAAGCCATGGGGTACAATGAAGACACCACGATGTATGAAATTCTTTTTGCTAATGAAAAAGCTAAATCTTACAAACTTGATGCCAATGATCCGGTTCAAAAAGGATACGACAATAGCGAATGTCTAGGCGATAGTCGAAATGTCAAAGGTAGTGACGGTAAAGAGTGGAAAGGGTATGGATTCTTCCTTCATAAGTATCTCTTTGAAGAGTATGCCGACTTTACCCGTGGTCACGGACACGACTTGGCACCGTTTGATGTTTATCACCAAGTACGAGGTCTACGATGGCCGGTTGTAGATGGAAAAGAGACCCAATGGAGATTTAATGCCAAGTATGACCCTTATGCTAAAAAAGAAGCCAAAGAGGGTGAAGAGTTTGCATTCTACGGTAAATTAGCCAAAGCATTAAAACAAGGTGATTTAAAAGGCATTACCGATAAAGAGGGTCAACCAAAACCGTTACCGAATAAAGCAAAAATATTTGCCCGACCATACATGGATCCACCGGAAATGCCGGATGCAGAGTACGATATATGGTTATGTACAGGTCGTGTACTCGAGCATTGGCATAGTGGTACCATGACCATGAGGGTTCCGGAGCTTTACAAAGCTGTTCCTGAAGCTCTGTGTTATATGCATCCTGATGATGCAAAAACAAAAGGTCTTAAACAGGGTGGTCTCTGTTGGGTTGAATCTCGTAGAGGTAAAGTTAAAGCCAGAGTAGAGACACGTGGACGTAACAGACCGAGTAAAGGTTTGGTATTTGTTCCTTGGTTCGATGAAAAAGTATTTATTAACAAAGTTTGTCTTGATGCAACGTGTCCGATGTCTAAACAGACCGATTTTAAAAAGTGTGCAGTAAAGATTTATAAGGCATAGATGATGGCTAACTCCGACAACAACAGAAGAAAATTTATGGCAACAACCCTTCAAAGTGTTGGCTTAACAGCTCTTGGTGGATTGTTGTGGAGTGGCTACAGCCATGAGGTTAAAGCCTCACCATTGGTGCTTCGACCTCCGGGGGCGATTAAGGAAGATGATTTTTTAAGTGCTTGTATTAAGTGTGGTCTTTGTGCTGAAGCCTGTCAGAATCGTGAAACAAACATCGATAAAGAGACAGGTAAAGCACGTGAAGGAACACTTATCATGGCAAAAGGTGGTGACGCTAAGTTGATTGGTACGCCTTATTTTATTCCAACACAAGTTCCTTGTTTTATGTGTGAAGATATTCCTTGTGTACCTGTTTGTCCTTCAGGTGCATTGGATTTTGCTTCTCTTGCTAATGAGAAGCAAGCGTTGGACATCAATAAAGCCCGTATGGGTTTAGCCGTGGTGCATAAAGAGTCGTGTATCGCTTTTTGGGGTATACAGTGTGATGCTTGCTATCGTGCTTGTCCTTTGCTTGATGAAGCGATTACGCTGGAATATACTCAAAATGAACGAACAGGAAAACATGCCTATCTGTTACCTGTGGTTCATGACAACATTTGTACGGGTTGTGGACTCTGTGAACAGGCATGTGTGACTGAAAAACCGGCTATTTTTGTGTTGCCAAGAGAGGTCTCTATGGGTAGAGCAGGAGATCACTACGTCAAAGGTTGGGACAAAAAAGACCAAGAGCGTGTAAAAGATGCCAAATCGCAAGAGACAACCACTGAAATAAGCAAAGAGAGTGCAGCTGATTATCTTAACTCAGGAGGGGAATATTGATGAAAAATATTAAATATTTACTTCTAAGAAGAGTGACTCAGATTGGGCTTTTGGTACTCTATTTTGGTGCCAATGCGTATGGTTGGAATGTTTTAGCCGGAACGTTTGGTTCATCACTGATCCTTGGTACGATTCCTTTAGCTGATCCTTATACCACACTTCAAGTGTTGGCAACAGGGTTTGTGTTGGGTGCTGATGTGCTTTTGGGTGCGTTGATTGTTACCTTCTTCTATTTTGTGGTGGGTGGTAGAGCGTTTTGTTCTTGGGTTTGTCCTATCAATATGGTCACCGATTTAGCCAATTGGTTACGACGAAAACTTCACCTTGACAAAGAAGAGGTGAACTATCGATTTTTGAAACGCAATGCCAGATACTGGATTATGGGTCTTGGTTTGGTGGTTTCAGCTGTGGTCGGTATTGCTGCTTTTGAGGTGTTAAGTCCCATCACCATTATGCAAAGAGGCATTATCTTTGGATTTGGCATGGGTTTTGCCGTGTTGGTGGCAATTTTTCTTTTTGACCTTTTTGGGGTTAAAAATGGTTGGTGTGGTCACTTGTGTCCATTGGGTGCAACCTATTCATTAATAGGTAAAGCCAGTTTGATACGGGTTGATCATAACCATGAAGCGTGCACCAACTGTATGGCATGTAAGGTGGTTTGTCCGGAGAATCATGTTTTACATATGGTGAATAAAGAGAGTATTATGGTGACCAATGGTGAGTGTACGAACTGTGGTCGCTGTATAGATGTTTGTAATGATGATGCTTTAAATTTTAGCATTAGAAATTATTTCAAAGAAAAATAATAAATAGAAGGATTTTAAAATGACAAAAATTGTAAAAGTAATCGGATTGGTTTCACTAGTGGCTTCAACAGTGTATGGTGCAGGAACAGCAGCATGTAAAGGGTGTCACGGGGCAAACTTTGAAAAAGCAGCAATGGGTAAATCTAAAATTGTTAAAGATATGAGCAAAGAAGAGATTATTTCAGCGATGAAGGGCTATAAAGATGACTCTTACGGTGGTGCAATGAAAGCAATGATGAAAGGTCAAGTAGCCAATCTTGATGATGCAGCCATTGTTGCTATGGCTGATGAGATTAAGAAGTAGTATTTGTAAATAAGACATAAATGAAAACCAAAGGAGAGAATAATGATGAAAAAAAGTCTAATAATTACTTGTGCTTTGTTTGCTCTAATTTCAATAGGGTACGCAGAGACAAAAAGTAATGAAACTGAAAAAGAGTTGGGTCTTAGAAAAACGGATCTTTATAGTGAAGGTAACGAGACGGTAGGTGATCAGACCAAGTACGGTAAAGATGCAACCGGTACGTCAACCAAGATTGAGCGAGCTTTTACGAATGCTCCACCGATGATTCCTCATGATGTAGAGGGGATGTTACCCATTACGATTAAAAACAATCAGTGTCTAAGTTGTCATGATAAAGCCAATGCCGAAGGAATGAAAGCAGGTATGCCAAATCTTACAGCCATTCCTGCATCGCACTATAAAGATTTAAGATCAGCAGATCAAAAAGATTTACCAACATTGGCAGGGGCACGATTTAACTGTTCGCAATGTCATGCTCCACAGTCAGAG
This sequence comes from bacterium, assembly GCA_018822805.1. Taxonomy (GTDB): domain Bacteria; phylum Campylobacterota; class Campylobacteria; order Campylobacterales; family Sulfurovaceae; genus UBA1140. Next base: position 81,826 of record JAHJJU010000015.1, on the reverse strand, counting down.
ACAAAACCATTGGTAAAAAATGAGTTTACGCCTGATTTCCAAAGTGATGCTGAGAAGAAAGGTTCTAATTTAGCAGAGACCATTAATATTGGTAAAGATACACTAAAATAATGGCTACATCCAGACGTGACTTGTTTACATTTCTCTCCCCAAAACGTGGAGAGAGTGTAGCAAAAAAAATTCGACTTCCTTATTGTGATGATGTGTCACTTTTTCAGAAACATTGCACTGCATGTGAAACAAAGTCTTGTGTTAATGTTTGTGAACAAGAGATCATTAAACTTGATAAAGAGGGGGTTCCCTATTTGGTATTTGACAAGCAGGGGTGTACTTTCTGTGACGATTGTTTTGAAGCGTGTCCGGAAGAGTTTTTAAACCAAGAGTTGACCTATATTCAAGCCAAAGTAGAGATAAATGTATTAAAATGTTTAAGTTGGCATCAAACCATGTGTTTTTCATGTAAAGATCCTTGTGTTGATGATGCTATAAATTTTTTAGGGCTCTTTCGTCCTGAAATTGATGAAGAAAGATGTACCAATTGTGGTTATTGTATTGGGGTCTGTCCTGTAGATGCCATAACCATTCAAGGAGTAAGTTGATGAAAAAAATATCTTTACTGTTTATACTGTTTCTATTGTTTGGGTGTAGTGATGATAAGCAAGAGTCTAAGCTTATTGAAATCAAACAAGAGGTTATTGAAGAGGAAAAGCCAACCTATACGACACCAAAGTTTAGAACCAATGGTGAGTTGTACAGTAAAGGGAACAGACTCATTAAAGTAAAACCTTACAAAATGCTCAAAGCCGGTGGAAATGTAAAAGATATATTGTTAGAAAACAATAAATTGTATGCAGCGACAGATGGTGGAAGTGTTGATGTTTTTGATCTTGAATCGTATAAGATAGTGGAGAGTATAAAAATTCCATCGTTTCATGATGATATTTATAATAAAGAGATGGTTCCGACAGTTTATTCTATCGATAAAACGGAGGAAAAAATCGTTATACTTAGCTCCTATAAAGGAGTGCAAAAGCAGCTTTATCTATATGAAAATAAAACATTGCATCAGATAACAGGATTGGATTCTGGTTTGATGATTATTAAAGTACGTTTTATTGATAATGATACTCTTTTATTGGGACTGCTTAGCAATGAACTGATGGCTTATGATATCAAGCAGAACAAGCAGATATATCGAACCAAGCTAAGCGAATCTTCTTTTGCAGATATGGCACTTAGTCACGATAAAACTCAAGTAGTAGTTGGATGTGAATCAGGTATCATCTATCTCGTTGATACCAAAAACGGTCAACTCAAAAGTGTCATTCAAGGAGCCAATAAGGATAAAAGTTATAAAGTTGCTATACACGATAACTTGGTACTCTCTTGTGGGCAGGACAGTATTGGAGCACTATATAATCTACAAACCAATACTTTTAAAGTACTTCAAGCAAAGTTTTTGATTTATGCAGGTGCTTTAAGCCCGGATGGGAGTAGAGCTGCGTTTACGCTTAACGAAGAGAATGAACTGTTGGTAATAGATACGACGGATAGTAGTAAAGAAGCCTATCTGCTAAGTGGACAAAAATCAACACTAAATGCGATACGATTTAGAGATAATCGGAATATTGCTAGTGCTAGTGATGATGAGTTTATCATGTTATGGCAACTGCCATAACCATAAGGTTACCCTAAATACAATTAAAGGAAAAAAAATGAATATTTCAAGTATAGTAGTACAAGCTAGAGCAGAATACATAGAAGAACTTGTGGATCTTTTTAAGGATTCTGATTTTTGTGACTATCATCTACATGATGCCTCTCAAGGTAAAATAATTGTCACTGTTGAGGGTGAAGGTGTTGAAGAGGAGATTGCCAAACTGGTTAAAATCCAAGAACTTCCTCATGTCATTGCAGCCGATATGATGATGACGTATCAAGAGGAGCTAGAACAAGAACGCGATAAGCTAGAGTTTACTGATGAGGTTCCTGCAATGCTTAATGACGAGACAATTCACCCCAAAGATATTGTGTATCATGGGGATTTGAAAAAAAGATTTTAATATTTCTGTTTATTAAAACGAGGTCTCTAAAAAGAGACCTATCATGAGTGACAATACAATGGTAAGCACAATCGTTAAACTGTTTTGGATTTTATGAGAAAGCTCTTTTTTATTGTTTAACCACTCTACAATCTTCATGGCAGGAAATGCCATGAACATGAGCATAACTACAGAGAAAATCAAGGTCATTATTGTAGCTGTCATGATTATATTCCGTAAAAATTATGTACAAAGTTACTATCTTCTTGGGTTTCAATAGGAAGTTTTGCAATTTGGGCACCACTCTTATTAAAAATTAGAAGCTCATTGTTAATGACTTTCATATGCTCTTTTCCCCAATTTTTTTCCAAGGTATCTAAACGATGAAACACTTCCATATTGTTAGGTTTTTCTTTAAATGCTTCATCACTTTTACTCAGTATCTGAAGACCTCCGAATCGTTTGTCTATATAGTAGGGAGAGTAATTTTTTATGGCTTGATAGATAGGAGCATTTTTAGCTGTGGGTTTGGCTTGTTGAAAAGCAGTAAACGCAATAAATGCAAAACCAAGACTTAGGGCAATAAGTAGATACTTTTTCATATTTTTTCTCACTTTTTATTTTTATCAGTATAAATTATTTTACGTAGTATTGGGTTGATGTATGTCAATGGTGCACCTACTTTATTGTGTTACTATTTTTAATTATCTAAAATTAGGAGTTATTGTTATGGAAAATTTTTTAGAACTAGAAGGTGGATACCTTGTTATTGCTTTTGTTATTTTGTCCGTGACGCTGTTTGTGACCACTCGACCTTTTTTTACCCGAACGGCAATTAAAAAAGGGATGCTCGGTGTTACAATTTTTTTAGCATTGGCAATTGGCTTACATTTTAAATTGACGACGGACAGAATGTCTAAGGTAAAAACAGCTTTTAATGAGGGGAAAACCATTATTTGTGAAAGCCGTGCCACCAGAAAAGTTGCACAGTCTATTGATATAGACAAAAGTAGAGATTGGTCACTAGAAGGTGATATCTTTACCTCACCAAATTATTCTCGCCCTTTTCACTCTGCTAGATGTCTTGTAAAATAGACGTCCGGCGACACTTCACACTATAATTTGTAATTATAAAATATCATTAAAAAAAGTTTTTTTATAAAGTTGATACACATCAATCCTTTTTCACACTCAAATTGTAATAATACCTCATGCTTAAAAAATAGATATTCAAAAGGATTCTTTATGGAAGAACTCATTGTACGACCTGAGATTGCTGTAGATATGTTTCTACCTATCTTTATTGTCTCAACCCTTGTTTTGGTTTTTGGTGTGGCGTATGCTGCAACAATTACATTGGCAAAGATGGATTTTTTTTCCAAAAGATGGATGAATTTTGGTTATCTGTTTTGGGCATTACAAACATACTGTTTATATGATCTCTCGATTATGATTCAAAGTGAACCTTTTACCACTAAAGTATTGATGGTGACGATGATGGCGTATCTGTTTATTCCTCATCTCTACTTTAAACTTATAGAAGATTCTGCGAACAGATATGAAGAGCAAAATAAGACAGAAAAAAACTAAGGAGGAGACATGGAAAACGAGAATTTATCCGTATGGACAAGCATACCGTTTTGGCGTAGATCGGCTGCATGGGTAACAGGATTTGCATCTATATTACTTATTTGGTTAACTTTTGACACACTGGGTCAAATTTCAATGGGTACCGATACTGACCTTAAAAATGGGGTCACAAAACGGGTTCCAGGACCCACGGTAATCAACTATCAAATTGGTTATGAAATGAGTACAAAAAGAGGACATGAGGTACCGGTTATTGGAGAAAAAGAGCCATTTTTCGGTAAAGAGTGGAGTGTTACAGAGGCAGAAGATTTGTTGCATCTTGGAAAACTTACTTCACAAGCAAAAAACTGTATGAACTGCCATACACTGTTGGGTAACGGTGCTTACTATGCTCCTGACCTAACCAAAGCGTGGTTAGACCCGGCATGGGCAGACGGTGGAGCACTGCAAGGTATGACAGGGAAGAGTACAAAAGAGGAAGCGATGGCTGAGTTTTTACAGCACCCTTCACAGTACCCAACTCATGCACGTATGATGCCGGATCTTGGAATTACAGCTGATGAAGCAAAAGGTTTGGTGGCATTCTTAAAACACATGAGTAGTATTGATACCAATGGTTTCCCAAGAAACTTTGGTAAAGAGGAGGGAACAACAAATGCTAAGTAGTATAAAAGCAAATCATTTGACCAATGAGGGTCAAAAATTAGGAATGATGTATTTTAGAGTAGCCATTATACTCTTTGGTGCTCAACTGCTTATGGGGCTTATCGCTGCGATTCAGTTTTTAGCGCCTGGTTTCTTGTTTGAACTGTTCGATTTCTCTGTTGCCCGTATGGTACACATCAATGCCTTGGTGGTATGGATGCTCTATGCGATGATTGGTTCAGTTTACTTTATGTTAACCGATGAGACAGGACACGAAGGTGTGGCGATTGGTCTTGGTAAGTTGGCATTTTGGATCTTGACAGCAGCTGTTACGGTGGTTGTACTGGTCTATATCTTTGTTCAAGTGGGTGCTGGTACCGAGAGTACCTTATGGCTGATTAATGAAGGTCGTGAGTACATTGAAGCTCCAAGATGGGCAGATATCGGTATTGTCGTTGTGGTCTTGGTCTTTTATTACAATGTCTTTGCAACGTACATGGCAGGTAAAAAGACAGGTATTATGACCGTTATGGTTGCTGACTTGTTGGCTCTGGCTGGTCTCTACTTGGCCGGTATGGTTTATACCGATAATATCTCTATGGATCAATTCTGGTGGTGGTGGGTAATACACCTTTGGGTTGAAGCAACATGGGAAGTATTTGTTGGTACTTTGGCTGCGTTTGCCTTGATTCGATTGATTGGTGCCAAACGTGAGATTGTTGAGATGTGGTTATGGATTGAAGTGTTGATGCTCTTTGGTTCAGGGATTCTTGGTATGGGTCACCACTACTTCTGGATCGGTACACCTGAGTACTGGTGGGAGATTGGAGCGTTGTTCTCTGCACTTGAACCTGTACCACTTGTTGCGATGTTTGTTCATGTCCTTTATGATTGGGGTAAAGAACAGGGTATTGCCAAAGCACAAGGTAAATCAGGTAACGTGATTACCAATGGACCTGCGATGGCATGGATAGTGACCAATGCGTTTGGAAACTTTTTGGGTGCCGGTATATGGGGATTCTTCCACACATTACCACAAGTCAATATCTATACCCACGGTACACAGTTTACAGCAGCTCATGGTCACTTGGCATTTTTTGGAGCTTATGCGACGATTTTAATAGGTATGATGTACTTTGGTGTTCAAAAAGCCTATGGTGTGAAACAAATGAAAGCAACCTTTAACTCTAAGATGGCGATTACATTGATTACCTTGGGGGTTGTGGGTATGACGGTGGCCTTGACCATTGCCGGTTATGAGCAGGTCTTAGTTGAGAGAGCTGAACTCGGTGGAACATGGGATGCTTTCTTTACAGCACAGAATCTTCCTTGGTATGTTCAAGCACAGCTTTGGAGAGCCATTATGGGTGTGGTAACCTTTGTTGGATTTGTTTACCTACTGGTTGATATGTTGACCATTGGTAAACGAGCCAAAGCTACCGAGGCGTAGGGGCAATCCCCGTGTGGTTGCCCTATATGGGGTAAACACATGGGTTTACCCCTACATTTATTTTAACATAAAGGAGACAAAATGTTTTTTGAACCATTTACGGATTTGGTGCCAAGTTTTTTTGGTTGGCTTAATCAGGGACCTTTAACCCTAACTATCTTTTTGCATACGGTGATTATTTTGCCGATGTTCTGGATTTATAAACAGGAAAAAAAGAAGTTGAATAAATAGTGTGAAGTGTAAAAATGGGGCTTTGCGTAGCCCCACTTTAATAAGTGTCGTCTAGTAAATAGACAGGGTGATTTTATCTAAATGGACTTAAATTTAAAAAGAATATTTAGTACAAAGGAGCATAAAATGAAATTAAACAAACTTTTAAGTATCGTAGCAGCTACAGCACTGACAGCAAGTTTTGCTTTTGCCGGTTCATCAACAATGAACTTTGCAGAGGTTTATGAAAAAGAGTGTCAAGGGTGTCACGGACCTATTCACCAAGGGGGAGTGGGTTCAGACTTAAGACCGGATGCCTTAAAGGCAAAGAGTAGAGAAATGTTGGCAGAAAAGATTATGAACGGTGTTCCAAATACGGCAATGCCGGCATGGAGTTCAAGCTTCTCTAAAGATGATGCATCGGGTATGGTTGACTGGTTGATGGACTGGAAAAATACCGTTGAGTTAACGCTGGATTTGGATGAAGTGAAAAAAACATGGACAAAATTGGCAGATGTAGATGCATTGGCTAAAAAGTATCCAAAACCAACGGAAGTAAAATCGGTACTGGACATTACCTTTGCAACAGAGAGAGATGCTTCATTGGTTGACTTTATTGATTCAACCACAGGTAAAGTTCTTAGCCGACATAAAGCAGGGTTTGCCGTACACGTGACCGTAACCAATAAAAAGAACCCAAGATACGCTTACTCGATTTCTCGTTCAGGTAAATTAACCATGTTTGATATCGGGGCTCCTGGGCAACCGGCTGTGGCATCGGTTCAGGTCGGTCAAGAGTCAAGAGGATTGGCAGTAAGTCCTGATGGTAAATATGTCATCGCAGGGAATTACAATCCGGGTGGTGCCGTACTTTGTGATGCTATGACCTTAGAGCCACTCAAAGCCTACGATACCAGTCGTGTTATTGACCCTGATGGACAGATTGGACCAAGCAGAGTGGCATCATTGGCCGATACACCGTATGGACCATATTTTGCAATGGCACTCAAAGATGGTGGACATACCTATATTATCGACTACTCTAAACCCGATTTCCCGATTGTAGGTGATGTTCCTAATATCGGTAAGATTCTTCATGATGCGTTCTTAAATGAAGATGAGGGTGAAGATTTTGGACGATACTATATGATTGCTTCTCAGGGGTCTGATGTCATTGGTATTGTTGACTTTAAAGAGAAAAACTTGGCTGCTAAAGTGCATACCGGTGAAAAATCTAAGCCACACCCGGGTCAAGGTTCATCTTGGTTCTCTAAAGGACAAAAGAAACAGCTTCATGCAACCGTTTCTATGAACATTGGTTCGGTCGTTATTTGGGATTCTAACTGGAAAGTGGTTAAAAAAGTGGAAACAGCAGGTGGTGGACTCTTTATTGGGACAGCACACGATACACCATATTTGTGGGCTGACTGTGTACTGGGTAAACCGGAAAGTTACAATGAAGTTCACTTAATTAATAAAGATACGTTAGAGACGGATAAAATTATAAAAGTGGGTCTGACTAAAGGTCAACTGATTGATGCTAAAACGAAAAAAGTGCTTCAAGAGTGGGATGCAACTCAGCATGAGAAAGTTCCTGTAAACGAAGTGGCTTCAAAAATTTCTAAAGAGACGTTACTGCCAATGCCTGATAAATTGGGTGAAGCAGTAAAAGAGCCGGTAGCTCCAAGACTACTTCATGCTGAACCTGCCAATCATGGTGAGTGGACAATGATAAGTGAGTGGACAACGGGTAGAATTGGGATTTACAACTCAAAAACAGGTGAGTTTATTAAGTACATTGAGAACTTAACAACGCCTACATTTACTTATTCTGTTGAGCATAGACAGCATATTCCGGGTGCGTAAGTAAATTTTTATAATGTGGGCATTTTTGCCCACATACAAAGCTTAGACCTTTTACAAAACCCTACACTCAGTATTGAATCCTCCTTTTATATAAGTACAAAATTGTAGGGTTTTGAAAGAGGTCTAGTTGATTAACTATTAGTGAAGCCTACCTGCAATTATTTGATACCTCTTCTTTCCAATAATGTGTATGAGCTTAGGGTAGGCTTCCCTAATATTTAGGGGTTTATTATGAGAGTTTTTGTTCTATTACTGCTATTTCTATCATCTGTTTTTAGCCAAGATAAATACATGGACAACCACTCTTGTAATGAGTGTCATGAAAAAATCTATGAAGAGTACCAAAGCTCTTCTCATTCAAAGGGGTATTTTAACAATGAACTTCATCGAAATATTGCCGATAAAGTGAGTGGTAAAAAGTATGAATGTGCTACCTGTCATATGCCCATGGCTGATAATTTAAAAGAGTTAATAGAGGGAACAGCACGACCTGACAAAACCAATAAAACCCATACCGATGCCATTTCATGTTACTTCTGTCATACCATTGCTTATGTTAAAAATGCTCATAAACATAATATCAATACCAAAGCACGACAAGCTGAAAACTATAAACCTACCCTCTATGGACGACTGGAAAATCCTGACGATAGCGACAAACACAGCTCTAGTAAAAATCCTGTTTACGGTAAAAAAGTTTGCATGGGCTGTCACGCTCATAAACTTAACGAGAACAATGTCACTATTTTTAAGGCGATGGATAAAGAGCAAGAGAGTTTAGAGTGTATCAACTGTCATATGCCGGAGCTAAGTGGTGGTGCTGAAAAAATGGATAAAAGAGCCAGAGGACATCATGCCAGTCATAAGTTTTTAGGCATCTATGATAAAGAGTTTCGAGCCACAGGTATTGATATGAATATCTCCACGAAAGTAGATGGTATTGAAGTTGTATTGACCAATAAAATGGCTCATCCACTCATTATTCAACCGGCTAGAGTTAAATATCTTGAAGTAAAAGTGTTAAGAGAGGGTAAAGAGATTTGGAAAAATTATATAAATGAGCCCAGTGAAGACAGGGAAGTATTTTTTGAGTACAGGTTTAAAGACAGAGAAGGTAAAAAAGTGATTATTCCTGCTAAAGCCTACAGTTTTGAGGTTAATAACCTTGAGGCTAAAGAGAGCAAAACAGTAAGCTATAAAACGCCTAGACTTCAAAAGGGTGATGTGCTAAAGGCTACGATGTTTGTACGATTTGCCAAGAACGATTGTCAATCGGTGGTTATGTTAACAGATGAAAAATATAAAAAGGCTAATGTGTTAAAAGAAATTACACATACCATAGAAAAAGAAGAAAAAGAGTAGAAGAAAAAGATAAGATAGCCATACTTTAGATTTTAATGAATTTTGAGATTGTGTTTTGCTCTATTTGTTGTTTGATAGCCGTACAGTTTTCTATTGTTTTTCTTCATCTTTTTTGCTCTTTGACATTTTTATAAATAAATACTACAATATTATAAATAAGTTAAATTAAGGATTTATGATGAAAAGCATAGACGAGCAGAGCTTGGATAATGCCTACCGTTTATTTGATAGTGGAGCTATTGAAACTATTGAGGTAGGTACTATCAAAGGGTTGCAAGAGATACACCGTTATCTTTTTGATGGACTCTATAATTTTGCAGGTCAAATCAGAGAGCTAAATATTTCTAAAGGAAACTTTAGGTTTGCAAACAGTTTATACCTTGTAGATATTTTACCAAAAATTGAGTCAATGAGCGAAGATAACTTTGAAGAAATAATAGCCAAGTATGTCGAGTTAAATATCGCACACCCTTTTATGGAGGGGAACGGCAGAAGTATGAGAATATGGCTTGATATGATTTTGAAAGAGAGACTAGAAAGGGTTGTTAATTGGCAGTTTGTAAATAAAGAGGACTATCTTCAATCTATGGAAAGAAGCCCTATTAATGATTTAGAGCTTAGAACTCTTTTGGAAAGTAATTTGACAGCTGATATTCACAATAGGGAAATCATTTTAAAAGGGATAGAGCAATCTTACTATTACGAGGGGTATGAAAAAAAATGAGCTTCAAAAAGTTGATGTCAAAAAACAAGAACAAAAAAGCACTTTGGCTCTACAGGCTTTCTCTATAACTACTTTTTAGACTATAGACAAAAAGAGTATGCCAAAGGCAATAAAAAAGTAGGATACAGCTAATATGTTACAATTTAAAATAAATCCAGCTGAATTAGTAAATAAAATATGACTTTTAAAGCCCCTATAGATTACTGTGTGAAAGATATAGATTTTGATGAGGTGTATGTTTAATGAGTAGTTATAAGCCACCGTATACCATAACTTCAAAGATGGTAAATCTCATATCTTTTATTAGTGAAGAGCTAACACGCATAGAGTACAACAAAAAAGAGATTATAACCCCACAACTAAGAAAGAAAAATAGAGTTAAAACACTTGCAGGAACATTGGAGATAGAGGGTAACTTTTTGGGTGAAGAGAAGATTACAGCTATTTTAGAGGGGAAGAGAGTCCTTGGAACCTATCAAGAAATATTAGAGGTTGAGGGTGCTATCAATGCCTATAAAGAGTTTGAAAACTATAAATTTGATAATGCTCAGGACTTACTCAAAGCTCATAAAACTTTAATGAATGGTATTTTAAAAACAGCAGGAAGTTTTAGGTCGGTTAATGTGGGTGTGGGTAGTAGTGATGGTGTGGCTCATGTTGCACCACCTCATGGCGTAGTACCAAGCCTTATGCGTGACCTTTTTGAGTGGCTCAAAAAGAGTGATGAACACCCACTTATAAAGTCTTGTGTGTTTCATTATGAATTTGAGTTTATTCATCCTTTTTCTGATGGTAATGGTCGTATAGGTAGGCTTTGGCAATCGGTGATTTTGTATCATTGGAGAGAAGTATTTGCAGTTATGCCAACAGAGAGTATTGTCAGAGACAATCAAGAGCATTATTATAATGCACTAGAGCAATCTACGGACATGGGAGAGAGTACGATATTTGTAGAGTTTATGCTTGATGTAATTTTAGATACCGTACGAAAGGTCGGTAATTGGGTCGGTAATAAGGTCGGTAATGCTTTAACCGATAACCAACTTAAAATTATGGAAAATATAAAACTAAACTCTAAAGTATCAGCGACCAAACTAGCTGAATTGGTAGGGATATCTAAAAGAAAAATAGAAGAGAATTTAGCGAAATTAAAAGAGTTAAAACTGCTTAAGAGAGTTGGTGGAACGCGTGGGTATTGGGAGATAGTAAATGAAATTTAATATTTCCAATACACCATATAATGAGATAGAAAATTTACACAGTGACAATTAATTCGACGGAATACCACCCAACGCCTGTTTAACATTCTCCTCTGCCATAGAGATGTTCCATGCAGGTTCCCACACCACTTCTACTTCAACATTACCGATACCATCGAGTTTTTCAACAGCTTCTTGAACCCACGTTTTAATCATTTGGTGAAGTGGACAGCCACGGGTTGAAAGGGTCATGGTGATTTTGGCGTTGCACTCTTCATCAGCCTCTGCATCATAAATGAGTCCCATCTCTACAAGATTAAACCCCACTTCGGGATCAATAACCGTTGAGATGGCTTTGAACATAGCTTCTTTTGTTATTTGACACATATTTTTTCCTTTGTAGCGTGGTGCATTCTTGCCCACGATGAATTTCTATTTTTTGGTCAATAAATTGACCATCGTGTAGAGTCGGTTCACCGACTACTTTCCATAACGTAACATACGGGACATCGAAAGGTAGAGAAAAGAAGCTCCAACAATTAAAAAAGAAGCCCCACCTTTAAACAGCATATCATTTTCAATCAGTAGCCCAATTCCACCTAAAACAGTACCTGAAGAGCTGTACCAAAACATCATATTTGCTTGATTTTTAGGATACATCTCATGTAACATGGGTACTTTCTCTTTGCCAACCAGTGGAGAGAATCGTTCAAACCAGACTAAAAAAGGAACAATTTTATAGAGATGCCCATTGATAAGAAACCCTATAAATCCCAACATAAAAAACCATACAGAAGCGTGTAACCAAGGTGGTGTTGCACCCAAAAGATAAATAATGCCTAAGATAACCGAAAGGATGAGTGAACTAAAACCAAAGAGCATTGATTTTGCCCAAATGTCCATCTCTTTTCGTACCGTTAGTTTATAAATACTATAGATTTGGTAGATATAAAATCCAACCCCTATCAATGTGGTGATGTATCCTATCCATTGCAAGAGTGTAACGGAGATGATGGACCCAATAAAAACAATACCCACACCAACGGCTACAAGGATAAATCCTCGTTTAATGGGTGTTTCATCAAAACCATGTGCCAAGGAAAACATGGGAATAAGTGTTAAAGATAGCCCCATAACGGTGAGTAGAACAAAGCCACCCAAAACAGCATAAATGTGGGCTTTAAGCATACTATTAATATCAATAGTAACAACACCACTAAGCCCTAAAGCGATGACAAAGCCTGTTAAGATACCCAGTAGAAGATAGCCATTACTTACGGCAATGGTTTTAACCGTCAGCGTATGGATTTCTGTTTTTTTAAGGGTTACAAACGCTTCACTTGCAAATATTATCATAGAAATGAATACCAAAACTCCACCATAAGAGAGCAAGGAGGGTTCTAACCAAAACCCCATAACCATTATAATTGTTCCCATTCCAAGTAGGGGTAAAATAACATAGTATAGGTCAACAACAGCATGACCCACTTCTAAAACAACAGGGATAAGCTGTGCCATTGCCCCAAAGATAATCATCATTACAAAACCAAGTAAAAAGAGGTGAATCCATCCTGCTACAGCCATCTCTTGATAGGAAAAAGAACCATGAAACGCTAAAAGAGCCATCATGGCAATAAGATAAAAAGAGACACCTATTTTAAAAAATGGAGCAATCAACTTTAATGGTGGTGCAAAATCTTTAGAAATGGCAAACATACATTATCCGTGACAAGAGGTTTGTGTTAAATCAGCCTTTTCACTCTCTCCTGATTTATGAGAAAAGGTAAGTTTTACACGACCATCTTCCATTTTTTCATTGCTAATATTAAAATTTTCACCAATTTTATCAAGCAATCCACCCGGTGTTTTATGATTGATCATGACCAGTTTTTTATGAGCATCGGTTACGAGTTTTAATCCTGCCATTGCATTAACCATTGGTTCAGGTGGTCCACATTTTGAGGTATCAAACTCAAAGTATTGCGTCTCTTTAATGGTGTAGGTAAAAAAAGGTACGGTTGCACCCATTACTTCTATGGTTTTCTTTTCTGAAAAAGACATGGTATCTCCTAGTTATAATTTTTTGTTATTATAGTTACAAGTAATTTTAAAAAACTTGATGTGTATCAATTGATATAGGTCAATCCCTCACCCCCACTCCTCGTTGTACAATACCAATAAAGGATGTGAAATGAAATCAATATTATCTACACTGCTCTTAGGCTCTTTTCTCTTTGCAGGAACGCCAACGGCGAATGAAAAAATATTTGTGGTGGAACGCGAGAGTGAGTCGGTGGCTGTTATTCATAAAGGCTTAACCAAATCGCACATGAAAGATATGCACAACATGAATCACGGTATCATCAAGTTTGATGGTAAAGATGGTTATCTTATTAGCCGTGATGGGTATGTGGTGCATTTTGACCCTGTAACGGAAAAGAAACTTCAGGAGTACAAAACCTCTAAAAGTGCCATTGGATTTGTGATAGGTGAAAATTATGTAGCTGTAGCAAATTATGATGACAAATCGGTAGATATTCTAACACGTGACCTTAAACCGATTGATAAAATCAAAACAGGTTCTAAAAATGTGGGGATTAAAATCTACAAAGATTATCTTATTTTTGCTCAGATGGACAGTGATAAAGTGACCGTACTTAAAAATGAAAATGCAGGTAAAGGTCTGCCAAAATTTAAAACCTTTAAAGAGTTTAACGTCGGGGAGATGCCTTTTGATGCGATGATAGAAGAGAATATCTATATAGTTGGATTTTTTCTAACCAAGGCATTTGGGGTTATAGACCTAGATAAGATGGAATTTTCAGAAATCAAAGTCACGGCTACCGATAATAAACCTGTACTTAAAGTGCCACATTTTGGTTTTTGGTCTTTGAGTAAAGACCGAACGTTCATTCCTGCTGTGGGAGACAACAAAGTAATGGTTTATGACAAAGCATTCAAGTTTATTAAAAATATCGAAACACAAGGTTTACCTGTCTTTACCTCACTAAGTCCTGACGAGAAGTATTTGGCTGTTACCTATTCCGGAAAAGATTTTCCAACGATTCAGATTATAGATACCAAAACGTTAAAGATTGTTCATACCTTTAATTTTACAGGCAAGGTTCTGCATGTCAGGTGGTCAAACGTGGATGATTATCTTTACGTATCGGTCAATGACAGTAACCAAGTCAATGTCATTAATACCAAAGAGTGGTTTTTAGAGCGTGAGATTTTTCAGCTGAAAGCTCCATCCGGGATTTTTATTTATGAGATGGAGGAGTAAGATACTATCTATAACTTATCATAATTGTCAGGTTCAACATCAGGTACTTTGTTCAGTATGGCTAACATATCTTCTACTGAAGATTTTTTAGCTCTCTCTTCAAGATAGTTCAATGTTTTAAGTGATGAAATTTTTTCAGCCAAAGCATTAATAATAAATTGGTTGATAGAGACATTACCTTTTAACTCTTCTATCTCTTCTTTGTAATAGTCTGGTATTCTTAATGCAAAATTCATTTTAATTCTCCTATTGTCAGTAAAAATTCTTTGGGTGTTAGAACTTTTATCTCAAATTTATCTTCTACACCTTCAAAGTCTTTAATGTTATGGGTTACAATATAGTCGGCTTTTGCGTTAAAAGCAACCTCTAGAACCATATCGTCGTCTTTGTCTCTTAAAAATGGTCTCCATAAAAAATTAATCTTTTGATGAAATGAGATTAAACAGATACCATCAATAAAAGTTTCAACATCATCTTTGTTAAGGTTTGCTCTTTTAAGATTTTTATCTCTGGTTAAAACAGCTAAAAACTCAATGACTTGTGTATTTGAGATGACATTGTATTGTTTGTTGCTATTTTTGTACTGCTTTACAATCCAAGTTACAAGTCTATGTGATGCACCTTGTTTTGAGAAAAGTGAGGACAAAAATACATCGGTATCCATTACTATCTTCATAGTGATATTATATATGATATTGAATTAAATGTACATAACTTGAGACAAAAAGATAATCGTAATCACAAAAGCAAAGGGCAAGAGGTGGCTTTTAAACACAAACGGTTGTATCTTCAAATAGACCTGATTAAAGCCTCGAATCCCTAGCCAAATACCTAAAAAAGCTTTGATGGAGAGCATGATTTGAAAACTGCTCATGCCATTTTTGCCAACTTCACCAAACACTTGGCTAATAAGGTAAAGCCCTGTAAGTACAGCAACGATAAGGCTAGGGGGAACCACCTTACGTACAAACATCATAAAAGATTCCCGTGCTTTGGTATGCTCATCTGTACTTAGATTTCTAGGCATTTTGTTTAAAAAGAGGTTGTCTGTAATGAGAAACCCTCCATAGATAAAGGCTGAAAATAGGTGTATGGTTTTGATAATAATAAAAGTCATACGCCATTATAGTCAAAAATTATGCACCATACTTGACTTTTGTCAATGTAGCATATAAAACCATTTGGTTATAATCAAACCATTATAAACCAAGGAGATAAACATGTCTGTTCTTATACAATCAACCATTAAAACCAATCCATTAGGGCGTTGGTACATCGAGTTAAACGATATCAGTAAAGAGAATCATATGGAGATTTGCCTAAGTATCAATGAATATGCCCAAAAAATAGAAGCCATAGGTGCTGAGTATGATAATGCCATAGAGATTGCATGGCAATCAGATGATAATGTCACCCCACAACAAATCCATGAAGTACGCATGGAGATGAATGCTTATGAAGCAGAGAGGGAAGCCCGTGAAGCTACCGAAGCAGAAGGTGAACAAGCAACGCATCAAGCTGATGGTACACCGGTTTTTTAGAAGATGAAGTTTCTAAAAGAGATTTATGGAGTAGGGATAATCTTTTTTTATTACATGAAGTGGATTATTGTACTTGGTCTTCCACTGCTCTATTTTGCTCTTGATTACTCATCGAATACCATCATGAATATATTATGGGTCTTCTCTTTTGGATTGATTGTTAAAGATTTTGTCTATTTGGTGGTTTTGAAGAAAAGATATTAAAAACTCAATACCCTATTACTTAAAAAAGTATTGAGCCATATCAATACTTTTTTAGTCCGAATACCCTATAATTTTTGTTAATTTATATGAAGGATTAATGGTTATGATTATTACTCAATACATGAGAGAAGAACATAGACACTGTGATGATGTTTTTGCTGATGCTGAAAAAGCAGTAATAGATGGAGATTTTCAAAAAGCAGAAGAACGGTTTATAGCTTTTGCAGACGATACACTTAAACATTTTAAAAAAGAAGAAGAGACACTTTTCCCAACATTTGAAGAAGTTACGGGAAACACAGAGGGACCAACACGTGTCATGCGTTTTGAGCATGAGCAGGTTCGTGGGCTTATAGGAAAAATGGCTGGAGCGATTGAAAAAAAAGATAAAGATGCGTATCTTTCATTGGCTGAATCGATGATGATTTTACTTCAACAGCACAACATGAAAGAGGAGCAGATGCTCTATGCGATGTGTGATCGAATGATTCCACAAGATATAAAAGAGCAAACTCTTGAGAAAATGAAAGCACTATAAACATTATGAAAAAGATTCTCCTTGATGCCAGAGAGATGGAACATCCTGAACCACTACGTTTAGCACTTAAAGATTTGATGTCCATGGATGATGAGAGTTATTTGTACATGATTCATCGAAAAAAACCTATTCCTCTTATAGAGATTGCCAAAGATAAAAATTTTGCTCAGTTTATTCATGAGGATGCTAAGGGTACATGGCATATTCTTATCTCAAAAAACTTAGAAGCTTCATTAGAGGATTTTTTAGATGTTTAGTCAAGGAGGATTGTCCTTGGAACAAGCACCTCCTATTTCCGTGGTTCTTCGATTTTTTATAACCGGTGCAGCGTTTGGGGTATTGTTAGGCGTTTACTTAATTGGTAGCTCCTTTAGTTCGGTGCAAGCCTTTGGTGGAAATACTTTTAATTTAATTGTCACCCATATTTTAGCTTTAGGCGTTATGGCATCGTTTATGTTGGGGGCATTGTTTCAGATGTTGCCTGTTATCGCAGGAGTAGTGATCAACGTACCCACTAAAAAAGCAATGGTGGTGCATCTTCTTTTAGTGGTGGGTGTTCTCTTTCAGCTTTTTGCTTTTAGTAAAAACAGTTCCTTTTTTTATCTATTTTCAGCCCTATTTTTAGGGTCCGGACTGCTCTATGCAACACCAGTGATGTTAAAAGAGGTAATGAGCATAAACGACCACTCAAGCTCTTCAAAAGGGATGCTCTTTGCTTTAGGCAGTTTTGTCATAGCCATTGGTTTTGGTCTCTATATGCTTTTAACTTTAGGAGGCTATAGCAGTGGTTCGTTTTTTACGGAGATTAAAGAGGCTCACTATTCATTTGCTCTCATGGGATGGGTTGGTTTATTGATTGCCTCCATTTCATTTCAAGTGGTTGAGATGTTTTATGTAACACCAAAATACCCTGAGGTGATAAGCCGATATTTCACCTTAACTGTTTTTATGCTTTTGCTACTTAAAACCATGTCACTTATGGCAGGAGTGGGCACCAATATCATTGATATCATTTTGGCTCTTTTATTCATTGCTTATGCCACGATTACCCTTCATAGACTCTATAAAAGAAAACGTCCTACTTCTGATGCTACGGTATGGTTTTGGCGTTTGGGCATGGGATTGTTGATTGTTGGTATGACGCTTACACTTCTAGGAAATATAATTGATTTCTCTCATAAGTTACAACTTTTAAGTTACATTACTTTTATTGGTTTTGCATTGAGTATTGTTTTTGCAATGGTCTATAAAATAGTTCCATTTTTGGTTTGGTTTCATCTTTCTAATCAAGGATACATGGAAGCACCCATGATGCATGATGTGATTCACCCTAAAAAAGCAAAAATTCACTTTGTAATGCATATTGGTATGTTGTTATCTTGGCTACCGGTAGCATTTTTAGATATACTTATCATCAAAGTTGTAGCGTCTTTACTTTTGTTGATATCATTTGCTTGGTTGCTTTACCATTTACTTGATGCCGGAGGAAAATATCGTTATACTCAAAAATATTGCGAGAGAATAGAATGGTAGACTTTAATAGAGTGAAAAATCACTTTTTCTTATCCCAACCCCATCAGCCCTTTTTTGTTTTGGCATTTATTAATGCTTTTGTATCCATGTTTCTTTTTATGTTAATGTTTAAAGGAATTGTGGCTACTGAAATAACAGGAATTAACTATCATGCTTATTCATTGATTTTTTTAATGTTTACCCCTGCATTTTTAGCATTTTTGTTTACTACTTTTCCAAGGTTTTCAGCAACGGATCCTATTCCTCAAGAGCACTACTTACAAGTTTTAGGGTTGTTTCTTGCCGGTTTTATTCTTTTTCAAATTGGAACATTTGTCTCTATTTCTTTGGCAAGTGTGGGAATGTTACTTACCCTCTTAGGTCATCTTGGTGCAGGTCATATTTTACTAGGTATTTATAAGGCTTCAAATGTGACGGATAAAGAAGATCAACAGTGGATTTTAATAGCCATGGCATTTGGGCTTGTTGCCCATGTTTTGTTTGTTGTTAGCATGTTGTTCCCGGTTTTACATACACTATCGGTTCAAATAGCCATATACCTTTATCTTTTTTTATTGACGTTTACCATTGCTCAAAGAATGGTGCCTTTTTTCTCTCATTCGCCTATCGAAAAACATGTAGAGAGATTTAAAGTTATTGTAGGATTACTGGCTTTACGTATTTTGTTAGAAGTGTTTGAAACACACTCTTCTTTTTTAGTGGATTTGTTGTTGGCTTATTTGATAGGTAAAGAGCTTTATCGTTGGAAATTACCATTTCCCAATTCAAATCCTTTGGTATGGGTTTTACATATTGCACTTTTTTGGATACCGATTACCTTCTTTTTATCTGCCGTGACCAATATTTTAACACTTTCTTATGGTATGAACTTTTTATATTTAGATATTCATACCTTACTTTTAGGATTCCTTTTAACCATATTAATTGGTTTTGGAACACGTGTTACCCTTGGTCACTCGGGTAATATGATGCTAGCAGATAGATTGACAACCATCCTTTTTTATTGGACACAAGTGGTTGTAGTCATGCGTATTTTAACCTCTATAGCTGTTGCTAATGGTTGGAAGTTCTTTGTCTTTTTTGATTTGTCAATTACGGTTTGGTTTGTTCTGTTTGGATTCTGGGCAAGACGTTTTTTCCCTGTTTTGATTTTTGGGAAAAAGTTAGATAAAAAGTCAGATTAAAGTTTTGGTTTTATTCATTAAAAAAAGAATAACCTTAGCATTAAACTCAGCTAATTTTTCCAGTTCATTACTCGGATTTTTGATCATTGTTAAAGACTCCTCTAACGTAATAGGTTTCCATGATTTTTCATAATCAATCCCCAATGCTTTAGGGTCAACTTTTATCTCCTCTACTTTAGCATTTTCTACCATAAAAATCGAACACTTAGAGAAGATTTCAGGAGTTCCCTCATTGCCTTTAACAATAATGAGCTTTTTATATCTGTCTTTAAAGAGCTCAATATACTTGTCAATAAAAGGTTTATGAAAAGCCCCAATAATTGCTGTATCACTCTGTGAAATGCCCAGCAGTTTTTCAAGGGTGTTAAATGAGCTTCGTATCCCTAAAGTATTTCGGATCTGGCTGAGTTGATGCAGCTCTTTAAAATAGGTCGCTCTGTCAAAAAAGTGAATATTCTCTTCTAGTGAGGTATGGGTACATATCTCTTTAAGGGTAACGCCTCCTTTAGCAGGTTGTAGTACATCACCGTGAAAAGAGAGTTGAATACCGTAAGGTTTCAGATATTTAGCCATAAGTGGAAAAAGATAAGGGTTCTTTACTTTACCATCATAAGGATAACCAAATTCAATAGAGTTGGCAATAGGATGAGGTTTTATGAACTCATCAAAAGCTTCTATAGCTCCTTTAAATTCATCAATGCTTTCTCCTTTAACACGCCAACCCAAAAGAAAAGCACTCACCTGTTCAGGAGCAACCTCACTATTTAATATGGCTCTCATGGCTATTTTCATCTCATCTTTATTTAGGTCACGGTTTCGTTTTTTGCCTGTACCGACGGCTTTTATGTAGGGTAAAAAGTTCATGCTCAGATTATAGAGAAAAGTTGACGTTTTAAAGATGATGTGTATCAAGGTTCGAGACAATCGAACCTCTATTTATTTATCTTCTACCCTCTGCCATATCAATCATATGAAAACCCTTTTTCCAATGCTTTGAGATGGTTTGTGAGAATGTTTCAATCTCTTCATTTTGGCTGTACGATTCCCCTTTTTTCTTGTCATCTTGGACGAAAAGACAAAACCATTGACCATCTCCATACTCAATTCTAGAGAGCCTGAATCCATCTTTCCAACGTTTTTTAATAATCTCATCAACGCCCTTCCAATCGTCTAAACGGTCGTAGGCTTGTTCTTTATAACCTGTATTTTTTGCAAAAATACCCACCCATAATCCATCGGCCGGTTCTACATCAATAAGTTTATAACCCTCTTTCCAGCGTTTGTCTACAGTTACTTGAAAATCATCCCAATAGCGTATGGCATCGTAGGTTACTTCCTTATATGGTACACCTTTAACGAGTATGGCTACCCATGTTCCATCGCCGTACTCGACATCAACAAGTGAGAATCCTTCTTTAGTATGGTGTGCAATGGCAGTTTCAAACTCTTTCCAAACTCTTTTTTTAATATAAACTTGATGGGTATAGGTTGTACCTTTTGAGAGGGTTGCTGTCCATATATTGTCACCATATTGAATATCGGTAATCAAGAATCCATTTTCCCATTCTTTTTCAATGAGTCGGTTTAAGTTTTTTAACTTTTTATTCGAAATAAACGTTTGACTGCTGTAGGGTGTCTCTTTAGAAAACAGTCCCACCCATATATGTTCTGCCATACTCATGGTTGGCAGTAAAAAGAGTATTCCTACCAACACTAAAATCTTTTTCATGTCACATCCTTTTGATATAATAAATTATTATATCATAGCTATAAGGAATTGATAAAATATTTTATGGAACTTTAAAGTATCTTTGTTTCAATACTCTAAAACTACCAAGCTCCTTTTCATCTTTTAGCCCCAATTGCTCAAGAGCCTTAGGGTTAACAATATAGTACCCCAATACCGTCTCAATCTCATCACCTTTTTGTAGTTCTTTATCAAAAGTAACCACGCGTTTTTCATCACCTTTTATCATCGTATCTTTAACGACCTGTGTAGCCAACCAAGGCATAGAGGGCTTGTTGTCGGTTCCGATAACTTTAACAAAGGTTTCTGTTTTTAATATCTCTGATTTTCCTTCTCTTTTTAGTGTGGTTTTAAGTTGCACCACGCGTAGAGGATGGGTCAAAAGGTTGTGTGGGGCTTTATTGTGTACGATGATTTCAAAACCATTGGTAGATTTTTTATACACGATATTAATGTGGTCAGCCAACATCTCAGGAGCATTTCGCACCCCGGAAAAACCATGAAAAGCGTGTGTTTTACTCTGTCGAATGGTTGTCGCACTTCCTTGAACCTTTGGCATATGACAGCTGATGCAGTTGTTCTCTTTACTTTGGGCTCCATGCATCTCTGTTCGGCAAACATCGAACTCATGAGCATTCTGTTTATGAGAGTGACAACCCATACACATTTTTCCCGTGTAGTAGTTCTCGTTTCTATAGTCAATGTCATGATAGGGTGAACCTGTGGTCTCTTTCACCAGCCCCATCCATGAACTTTTCTCTTGGTAGACCACTTTTTTATCTTCCATCCCTTTTTGAGCAGAGTAGAGTGTTTTTGCTTTGGTCTCATAGATGTTTTTGTTGGCTGTTGGATGGCTCTCTATGTCGGTAATGGTATGGCAAGTGACACAGGTCATTCCTTCATGGACTGTATTGTTTGGCGTATGACACTTGGCACAGTTGTAATCCCCTTTAGCTTTTGCAGGATGCTTGTCCCAAACAGCTTTATGAACCTTGTCTTCTTTTATCGATGACTTTTTATGAAAGGATTGCTCAAACTCATGGTAGATGGTGGGGTGACAACTTTGGCAGGTATTGACATCGGTTGCCAATAGATGGCTCATGAGTAGTAGTAAGGTAAATAGTAGACGCATTGTAAATCTCCTTGGTTAAATAAGAGTGATATTATCTTATTTGAAATATACAAAGATTGATTTGAGTCAATTTATAATTAAAACAAATTATTATTATAAACTATAATTATAATTTTTAATTAAAATGGAGAGAGATTAATGCAAGAATTTTAAATTCATTATAAAAAATATGTTATAATATTTTCAATCAATTGAAAAGGATTGAAAATGCAACGCTTAATACAACTCTCTAATTTATATTTTTCCCTTCCTACACCAAAATTTAAACGCTATCTTTTTGCTCAAATAGATTTTAAATCAAAACTTATAGGCATACTGGGGCAACGGGGTGTGGGAAAGACCACCTTGATACGACAGATAGCACAACATTATGGACTGAAAAGTTCTAAAATGCTCTATATTTCAGCCGATAATGTTAGAAAAAAATTGAGTGATATTGCCATAGAGTTTTCAGCTTTGGGTGGAGAGCTGTTAATTATAGATGAGGTACATAAGGCGAATGATTTTGCTTTAGAGTTAAAGACCATGTATGATTTTGTAGATATCAAGGTTATCTTCTCAGGCTCTTCTGCTTTGGAGTTGGAAAACTCAAAGGTTGACCTTAGCAGGCGTTCACTCTTTTATGAGTTGGGTTCTCTCTCTTTTCGGGAGTTTCTTGCTATAAAATATGAGATAGATTTAGTACCTCTGTTGTTAGAAGATATTTTAGAAAATCACCAAGAGATAGCACAATCGGTTAAACAGAAGTTTAAGCCATTGGAGTATTTTAACCACTATAGAGCGTATGGCTCTTATCCATTTTTTACAGAGGGTGAGTTGGGGTATAACTTGCGTCTCAATGAGATTATGAACATCATTTTAGATAGTGAAGTTGCAACAATCTATAATGTAGACAGTGATAAAATAAATACCATTAGAAAACTGCTTCATCTGCTCTGTTCATCGGTTCCACTGGAGTTAAACATTCAAAAACTGGCTCAAAGTTCAGAGATAAGTAGAAATACACTCTACTCTTACCTATACTATCTAAAAAAAGCAAACCTTATAGAGATAATTGGTGGAAATTTTAAAAATAAAAAACTGCTCAATAAGCCTGATAAGATATATCTGGACAATATTAATCTCTATAACATTTTATGCAGTGACAAAAATAGTGGCACCGCTCGAGAGAGCTTTTTTGTTTCACAACTCAAAGAGCTACATGATATAAAGTACAGTAATATAGGTGATTTTAAAGTAGATGATAGATATGTTTTTGAAGTGGGTGGTAAAAATAAAGGTTTTAAACAGATAAAAGATATTCCAGACTCTTTTGTTGTTGCTGATGATATAGAGATTGGTTTTGGAGCTAAAATCCCTCTTTGGATGTTTGGATTGATGTACTAGAACCCCAAGAGTTGACCCATATCAACATAGATGATTTATGAAAATAGTACCATGAGTCATGAAATTTTTGATTTGCGTTAGGATAGTTATGATAAAGATGTTGTTGATGCCGTTTCTTTTAGTTTTCAGCTTAAATGCAAATCATATACATTGGTTAGGGGACTATGATAAAGCATTAGTATTTGTTCGGTGATGAGATTGATGAGAAGCATATAAAAAGTATTTTAGAGAATTTACAATGAATCAACAAAAAGTTGTATGAAATATGGTTACCACATCAAAAGTATGAGTGATAAGGATTTTGAACAAAAAATTAAAGAGATTTTTAGAATATAACACACCAAAGGAGAAGTTGTCTCATGAAAAAACTGATTCACCCCATAACCATTATGATGGTTGTCGTCACATTGATACTCTCGTTACCGATACTACTTCCTAAAAAAGAGGATAAAATCTATAGTAATAATGTGCTTCGGCAACAGGCTCTATCAACCAATATGCTACCTATACCTCAAGATTACAATACGCTTCTAAGGATTATGGATAACCCTGAAAATCCCATGAGTCAAGCTAAAATAGCCTTGGGTAAACAGCTCTTTTTTGACCGAGTCCTTTCGCGTGACAAAACGCAAAATTGTGCTTCATGTCATAAACTAGAAGAGGGTGGGGATGATAATCTACCGACAGCCATTGGGTATCATGGGTTGGCTAATCCTTTTCACTTAAACTCACCAACGGTACTCAATGCTGCATTGGCAAAGTCACAGTTTTGGGATGGACGAGCCAAAGATGTAGAGGAACAAGCAGGAGGTCCTATTCAAGCTTCCTTTGAGATGAACATGACACCTAAAGAGGTTGAAGAGCGATTAAAAACTCTCCCTCTTTATGTCGACAAGTTCCAAGAGGTTTTTGGTGAAGCAATAAGCTTTGAAAATGTGCGAAAAGCGATAGGAGCGTATGAGCGAACCCTTTTAACACGTGGTGATTATGACCGATTTTTAGAGGGGGATAACAATGCCATCAGTGCCAAAGCCAAAAGAGGTATGGCTCTGTTTATTTCCAAAGGTTGCAAAGGGTGTCATACAGGTATGAGTGTGGGTGGACAAAGTGTTCAACGCTTTCCTCTACGAAGTTATTTTTCTGAATATGTGGGCTTAATGTTCTCACCGGATTTACAAATACGTAGGGATGGTTTCCCTTTTGAAAACATTGGTGGGTTTAAAGGTCGTGAGGATAGACACTATTTTCGAGTTCCCATTTTGCGTAATGTCTCAAAAACAGCTCCCTATTTTCATAATGGTGCTGTCAAAGAGTTGGGTGAAGCCGTTCGTATTATGAGTAAATATCAGATAGGTAATGAGTTTACTCCTAAGCAGATAGAAGAGGTGGTCGCTTTTTTAGAGACGCTTGATGGGGAGTTGGTGGGGTATACAATTGAGGATTGATTCATATCAACCTTGATGATTTATGAAAATAGTACCATGAGTCATGAAGTTGGCTATCAAAAGTATTATTCACTCATTAGAGTTTTTTACCAATTTAAGTGAAGATGAGTTAGAGCAGTTGGTAGCTATCTCATCACTTAAAAACTATAATAATTCGTCTCTACTTTATTATGAAAAGAGCCAAAGTGACAAACTGCTTTTTTTGGTCAAAGGATTGGCAAAAGCTTATAAGATAGACAAACATGAAAATGAAATTTTTTTATACTATATCTACAAAAATCATATGATTTCTGAAATCTCTTCACTGAAAGACGACCATTTAACCTCCTATTCTAACATTACCTTTGTTGAAGATTCACAAGTTTTGAGCATGGAGTATAAAGCGTTTAAAAAGCATTTTTTGGACAGGGGTCTGCTTTGTTTGGAACTTGCCAACGAGGTGATACGGCAGTCTAAACTGTTGCAAGATTTGGTTCGTCGAGAGTTTGTTTTCAACTCCGTTGCCAAAGTAGCCATGATGCTCCATTCAGATGTTGTAATGTTCAATCAGCTCAAACGCTCTGATGTTTCACTCATGCTTCATATCCAACCCTCAACCCTCTCACGCGTTCTAAATCGTCTGAAAAATAACGGTATTATTGATATTGTCCGTGGAAAGGTTATAATAGTCCATGCAAAAGAGCTAAAGCAACTGTATGAGGGGTTAGAGGATGAATAGAATCAAAATAGTGGGTGGTCTGATTTTTCTTGTGTCGATTCTGTTGGCTCTTTTATCGAGTTTTATAAGCAGTCAAAACAGAATAAACAGTGAGGCTCTGAGTTTTATTAATGAGCAGAAAGCCTTTACCCAAGAGATTTCAAAATCGATATTTTATACGTATCGAAATGGTGAAAACTCCTCTGAACTTTTAGATAAAAATATTAAAGAGTATCTCAACACTACCAAAGTCAATGAAGATGCATTGACTCAAAATCGTCAAATTGCAACTTTGTGGAACATCTTTTATGCCGATGTTCAGAAGTTTAGAAATCAGCAGAAAATAAGCACAGGATACAATTCGGTGATTACAGCAAAGCTTGTGAATCGAATCTACCACAACAATGTCTTGTTGGTGAAGGAGTTTGACAGACTTATAGAGGTGAAACAAGCCTTGTACCATCAAGATATAGAGGGATATAGACGTGTACAATACATGCTCTTTTTTACTTTAATAGGACTGTTAATCTACCTCTTTATGCAGGTTCGAGTGGTGATTGAGTTTATTCAAAAGTTTTCTAAAACTTCCAAAAGTATTATTGAAAATGCTACCATTCGAGGGTTGAAACCTCTGAAGGAAATAGAGCAGAGGGAGTTAAAAGAGGCAACAGCAAACTATAACCATCTGGTCGAAAAAATCAACGCATCTATTCACCATTCAAGCCAATCTATAGAACAAACCACCAAAGCATTAGAAGGGGTAGATCAGAATATCGAAGACTTTATAGAGCTACTATCAACCATGCAAGAGCATCAGAGTAATGAGCTGTTTAAGAAAGAGGATGCTGTGATAGATTCATTGGAGACGCTTATGCAGTTAAAAGATAGGCTTGTGGATTTGAAGGGGGATTTGGATAAGCTTGTTGAACAATATCCACAACCTTAGAAGCTTAATTAAATTCTCTAATCCCTCTATTCAACGCCTCTTCGACAATAGCAGGAGCCAAAAGGTATCCATGTCGATAGAGTCCATTGATACGGGTGAGTCCTTTTTGATTCTCAATCCTTGGCAGATTGTCTTTAAATGCTGGTCGACAGTTGGTTTCTATATTGACAACCCTTGCTTCGCCAAAACTAGGATGAATCGTAAACAGAGCTGAGAGAAGTTCTAAGCTTGAACGTACCGAGATAGGGGAGTTGTCTTCACTCTCAATTTCACTTGCTCCGACAATATACCGTTTGGAGTTCGCTGTTTGAGCGATTTTACACTCTTTGCAATGCTCTAACTCTATCCCCTCGCAACCATTTTTTCGAGGAACAATATAGAGTTTGTATCTTGGGTGCAATAGCCTGGTCGGTCGTGTAATGGTTATATCATTTGATTCTATCCAAATAAGCTCTCCTCTAACCCCTCTAAGATCGGTAAAGTACTCCTTAGCTCCTAAACCACGGGCATCGAAGACCCAATCGAAACATTCAATGTTCTTACCGATATGGATTTTACCTGCTTCAATTTTATCAACCTTGGTATGCTCTCTCCAAAAAACATTGGCTAAAGAGTTAAAGTAGGTTGTAGAAAAAGCTATAAATCGTTGTGAATCAACTTGTCCCTCACCTTTGAGGTAAAATGCTTGATGATGGTTGTTAAGTTCAGGTTCTAGCGTGCTAATCTCTTTTTGACCAAGCCATTTTATCTCTTTTGCCTCCTCTACTTTACTACGCAGGGAAGTGATAAAATGTTCAAGCTCCGACATATCCTGAGAGTGAGCCGTAATAATGCTCCCCTCTTGTTGGTAACCATCATAGACCCCTGTTTCTTGTAGCAGTTTGGGCCAAAGTTTGACAGAGCGTTTGCCATACTCAAAAATAACCGACTCAGCTGTCTCTAATTCGGCAAACGTTGCCAACATCCCTGCTGCTGTAAATCCTGCTGAAGCCGTTCCATCTTGGTTGCCTTGTTCAAAAAATGTGATGGTATGACCTTCCTCTCTCAACAGATTCAGTGCGACGACCCTGCCTACCAATCCTGCTCCTACTATCGCTATATTCATGATTCCCTCCTAATGTTAAAAATTTTTTGAACGATATCCGCAACCTTAGAAGCATAACCCCACTCATTATCATACCAGATGAGAAGCTTTAACATCTTTTCTGCCTTGACATCGGTAAAACGATGGTCAACAATTGTGGTATAACGTTGTGCTTGAAAATCACTGGATACCAAAGGTTCATGGTTGTTGAGTAGAATATCAAACTTTTGGTCTTTTTCATACGCTTGGCATAAGTTTATAATCTCTTCTTTCGTGCAGGGATTTTTTAAAAAAAGTGTTACGCTTATGGCTCCAACAGTGTTGGTGGGTACGCGTAAAGAGCTTGAAGAGATAAATTTTGAATGAATACTTTTCATAACATAAGAACATGCTTCTATGGTGGTGGTTTGACTGGGAATGATGTTTTGTGTGGCTGAGCGACCAAACTCTAAATTACACGCTACACCTCGGTTTTGGCTACCGATACAGCCACTGTCGAGTACCCTTTGGTGGTTGAGCAGAGGGTGAATGGTGACAATATCGCCACACGCTATGGTTTTGTGGTCATCTATCAGTTTTAGAACAGGCAGAAGAGCTGTGGCATTACAAGAGCTGGTCGAGATAACTTTGTGAACATTTAGATTTAGGCTCTTTTCATTAACTCCTAAAATAACATTGATATCAGCATCTTTATTGGGGTGTGTTAAAAAAATGGCTTTAACAGGAAGTTGTTTTAATGCTTTTATATCAACTTTGCTCCCACTGGCATCTATAATGATATCAATATTTTGCAAGTTAATCTCTTGTAGTGAGCCATGGTTGAATATGGCTATTTTACTTGTACTGTTTTCTATACAATCCCCTGAGGCTACAAATTTATCATTCATTGCTCCATAAGTAGAGTCATAATTAATAGAGTAGGCAATACTCTCAATATTGGGGTTGAGTTCATTAATGGCTACAATGTCAAATACTTTGTTTGCTAGTGTTATGCGTAAAATCGCTTTGCCAATTCTTCCTACACCGTTGAGTAGTACTCTCATCTATCGCCAAACCACTTTTAAGCCTGAACAGAGTTTAGAACGCTCAAATGAATTTTTCTCTTTTTTCACTCTGCTCATGAGGGTATCGGTAAAAAGAAAGGGTTGGAGGTAATAGGTTCCTCTATAACCTCTTTTGAGTAAATCTTTAATAATTCTATTGACCTCTTCGACCCGAATTAAATCACCGTGAACCGTGGTTCGTACTTCAAAGGGGAAGGCTTGTTTAATTAAAAAATTGAGTGTTTTGGAAAAATCGTCAAAGTGTCTGTTTTTGGTAATGGCTAAAAACTTCTCTTTAGGAGCTTTGTAGTCCAGTGCTAAATAGTCAATTAACTCTTCTGCAATGAGCCGTTCTACCATATTGGGGTTAAGTCCATTGGTATCGAGTTTTATTTTAAAACCCAACGCTTTAATCGCTTGGCATAAGGGTATCAACCCCGTATAGTTGGTTGCCTCTCCTCCTGATAAAACCACCCCATCGAGCAGACCTTTTCGACTTTTTAAAAAGCTTAGGGCTTCTGCTTGGCTTATTTTTCCCTCACCCAACACAATATCTCTGTTGTAGCAGTAGAGACATCGCATATTGCACTTGGCAAACCAAAAGATAGTTGCCAAATGGTCGGGGTAGTCCAAGGCTGTAAAGGGTGTAATATCATAGAGAGGTCGTTCAAGCATCAGGTTACGAAGCCTTCTCTATAAAAAATTTTCGCTCTTTATGTTCACCTTTTTTACCTATATTAAAACTCTCTACAGGTCTATGGTATCCCATAACTCTGGTGTAGACGACACACTTGGTTCGTTGCTTTTCATTCTCTTTTAAAATTTTACTTTTCATATCTCTCTCCTAATTCTGTTTGTTATCCACATGTGGTTTGTGTAAACTCTAAGTTGGTCTCTATCATCTTGACGGTATACTCTTCATCACTACCATTTTGTCTCTTTTGATAATTCTCATAAGATGCCAAAAATGCTACCAAAATCATGGTGGTACACTCTTCACAGTTGTCCTGCTTGAGCATCTCATCCAATGATGACTGTGTTGTTTTCTGTCCCTCTTCTAATGAGATACCTTTCACATCCTCTGTAAATATCGAGGCAGCAAAACCGATGGTTGGACACCCTTTAAACTCATACCCTATATTCTCTATGGTCATTTTATCATCAATCAGCAGGTACATATCGACTTGCCCATAGTTGTTTGGGTTTCTGCCTATTCCTCTTGCATTATACTCTTTCAATGCCCAACGATTTTTTGGGTTATGGTAGTGTTCATTTAATCTATCTTTCTGCTCGGTTGTTAGGTTGTAACCATGAGCTTTTAATGTTTCATTATCAATCATCAATCTCCTTTAAAAAAATATTGACACAGGTTTGGGTATTTGTTACGAGTATCTTAATTTCATTGGCTGTTGCATTATCGATATGGATACCACAAACTACCAAAACATCCCTATTTAAAGTACTCTGTATCATTGGAGCTACGCTCTTCGTAATCAGACTCTCTTTATGACCTTTTTTACTTAGTGTTGAGCAGGAGTCATTTTCTGCTAGACTCAGACCCCCGATATGCTCTTTACCTCCTGTAATAATGACCAAGATATCTTGACCTATTGCTAGATGTTGTAAGTTGACCCTGTATTTATCTCTACCAGCAGATATCATGTTTGCCTCCGTTCCAATAGCTCCTCATCACACTTGGGGCAGTACTCATACTCACCTGATAAATACCCATGTTTTTCACAAATTGAAAAGGTAGGGGTGACCGTAATATAGGGCAATTTAAAGTTGCTAATCACCTTTTTTACCAGTTTTCTTGTCGCCTCTGTTGAGCTTAGCTTCTCTCTCATATAGAGATGTAGAACGGTTCCACCGGTATATTTACACTGTAACTCATCTTGTAAAAAGAGTGCTTCAAAGGGGTCATCGGTATGAAACACAGGGATTTGAGAGGAGTTGGTGTAGTAGTTGTTCTCCTTTGTTCCTGCTTGAAGTATATCAGGATAGCGTTTGATGTCCTCTTTGGCAAATCGGTAGGTGGTTCCCTCTGCCGGTGTCGCCTCTAAATTATAGAGATTGCCTGACCTATTTTGAAAATCTTTGAGCTGTTCTCTCATAAAGTCTAAAATTTTTAGAGCCATCTCTTCACCAGACTTATCGGTAATATTGTATCTATCATTGGTGAAGTTACGTATCATCTCATTCATTCCGTTGACCCCGATGGTCGAGAAGTGGTTATTAAAGCCAACAAGATATCGAGAGGTGTAAGGGAATAATCCTCTATCATACATCTCTTGGATAAATATTCTCTTCTTTTCCAGTGTCGAGTAGGCATACTCCATCAGTTTGGTAAGTTTTTCAAATAGTTGTTCTTCCTCTCCTGCATAGAGGTAACCGAGTCGTGCCATATTGATGGTTACCACCCCGATAGAGCCTGTCATTTCAGCACTGCCAAATAATCCCCCACCTCTTTTTAGAAGTTCTCGTAAATCCAATTGTAAACGACAACACATACTGCGTACATGCCCAGGTTTATACGCCTCTTCATTGGCAATGAGTTGACCATTTTCATCTCTGATATATTGACTTCCTATAAAGTTTTGAAAATAGGATGAGCCAATTTTGGCTGTATTTTCAAACAGTATATCGGTGTTCTCTCCATACCAATCAAACGCTTCGGTAATATTTACCGTAGGAATAGGAAAAGTAAAGGGTTGTCCACTGCTATCCCCCTCGGTCATCACTTCGTAGTAGGCTTTGTTAATAAGGTTCATCTCTTTTTGAAAATGCTTAAAAGTCATACTTTCTAATGTATAAATACCTCTTTGTTCTGCCTCTTTTAAAAGTGTGTCATCTTCTAAATCTTTAAAGAGATGCCATTGATTTCTAGTGGGTATCTGCTCTTTTAAATCATCAGGTACCGTCCAATCAATGGTGATGTTGGTAAAAGGAGATTGCCCCCAGCGTGCAGGAACATTAAGATTATAGACAAAGCTTCTAATGGCTTTTTTTATCTCATCATAGGGAAGGTTGTCTTTAAAAACATAGGGGGCCAAATAGGTATCAAATGACGAAAATGCTTGAGCTCCAGCCCACTCACTTTGTAAAATTCCCAAAAAGTTTGCCATCTGTCCCAAGGCTTCTCTAAAATGGTTGGGGGCTTTGCTATCGACTCTTCCTCGTACGCCATTAAACCCTTCATCGAGCAGTACCCTTAAACTCCAGCCAGCACAGTAGCCACTTAAACAATCCAAATCATGAATATGGTAATCACCATCACGATGAGCATACCCCTCCTCTTTGGAGTAGATGGTATCGAGCCAAAAGTTGGCAATAACTTTCCCTGCTGTGTTGTTAATAAGCCCGGCATGAGAGTAGCCTGTGTTGGAGTTGGCACTAATCCTCCAATCAGCTTTATCAATATACTCTTTAATGGTTTGAGAGGAGTTAATGTAGGTGGTATCTTTATTAAGTTCTAAAATCTGCTCTCTTTGAAGTTTATGAATATGTCGATAGAGCATAAACGATTTCATCACTTCAAAATGCCCCTCTTGATAAAATACTTTCTCGATAATGTCCTGAACCTCTTCAACACTTATCTCCTCTTTGGCACCAATGGCTTTTATAACTACTAAAAATACCTGTTTATCATAAGGCTTAGCCTCACTACTAAAAGCTTTTTTAATGACATCTTCAATTTTAAAAGGGATAAATTTTTGAGAGCTTCCATCTCTTTTTATAATGGTTTTTATCATTATGTGTATCTCTCTTTAATTTTTTTTCTGCATTATAATATAAGTTATTTTTTTAGTGTTTGATTTGTGTCAAAGAAGTTTTTTAGTTATTTTTTTGTAGTTTATTTTTTCATTTTATTGACCCAAATCAAGCCCAAATCACCTTTTTTATGAATGGTATTATAATTTGCCCTTAGTCAAATTATAACCTAAACAAATTCATTATCATATCACTATTGAGTATTGTTTTTTGACAATCTCAAAACTTAAAAGGAGAATGAGATGACTGGTATGTTTAGTAGACTCTCTTCACTTATTTTGGGAACAACACTGGCTGTTTCGGTAGCACAGGCAGATAGTGGTGAACTTGAAAAGGTAATGAAGAAGAGAGGGTTAACAGAGAATGATGTAATTCGTGCAGCCAAAACCTACAATCCTACAGGTGGTAGAGATGAGTTTGTGGTTTTTAGTTCAGGTGGACAGAGTGGACAAGTGATTGTTTATGGGGTTCCATCGATGAGAATTTTGAAATACATTGCTGTATTTACGCCGGAGCCTTGGCAAGGGTATGGGTTTGATGAGGATTCTCTCAAAGTTCTTAGACAGGGTAATGTACGAGGTAGAGAGATTAATTGGGGTGATACACACCACCCGGCGATTTCTGAAAAAGATGGTAAGTATGATGGTCGATGGTTGGCGATTAACGATAAAGCGAACCCTAGAATTGCAATTATTGACCTAGAGGATTTTGAGACCAAGCAGATTGTGGTGAACCCTGTGTTCAAATCGGCTCACGGTGGTGCATTTTTTACTCAAAACTCTGACTATATTATTGAAGCTGCACAGTATGCTGCACCGTTTGATAACAACTATCACTCAATTGAAGAGTACAAAGAGACTTATCGTGGTGGGGTAACCATGTGGAAGTTTGACAACAAAGAGGGGCGAATCAAAGAGGAGAACTCCTTTACTATTGAGATGCCTCCGTACATGCAAGATTTGTCCGATTCAGGTAAAGGAGTGAGTGACGGTTGGGCGTTTACCAACTCATTTAACTCTGAGATGTATACAGGGGGAATTGAAGTGGGTATGCCACCAAATGAGGCTGGTATGAGTAGAAATGACACGGACTTTTTACATGTTTATAACTGGAAAAAGTTAGCAGAACTGGCAAAAGATAAGAAAAACATTCAAACGGTTAATGGTCACACCATTGTACCTATGGATGTGGCGATTAAAAATGATGCTCTTTTCTTGATTCCTGAACCAAAATCTCCACATGGTGTCGATGTGAGTCCAGATGGTGAGTACATTACGGTTTGTGGTAAACTAGATACCCATGCTTCTGTCTATAAATGGAGTAAAATCAAAAAACTGATTGCAGACAAAAAGTATGTAGGAAAAGACCCTTATGGTATTCCTATTTTAGATATGAAAGCGTCACTTCATGGTCAAGTTGAATTGGGTCTTGGACCATTGCACAATCAGTACTCCAATGTAGATGGGGAGATTTATACGTCACTCTATGTGGACAGTCAGATTGTAAAATGGAACTACAAAGACCTCAAAGTGCTTGATAAAGAGAATGTACATTACAATGTAGGACATCTTTGTGGAATGGAAGGGAAATCGGCTGACCCACAAGGGAAGTATATTATCTCTTTGAATAAATTGGCAATTGATAGATTCCAAAATGTTGGTCCTCTGCATCCACAAAATCACCAGCTGATTGATGTGAGTGGTAAGACGATGGATTTGTTGGTGGACATGCCTCTACCTTTAGGTGAACCTCACCAAGCTGTAGCGATCAGAGCAGAGAAACTGCACCCACATGTACGCTATCCAATGGGAACCAATACCAAAACAGGTAAAATCCACGAAGGTAAAACACTGGCCGGTCAAGAGAAAATCGTAAGAGATGGTAAAAATGTAACGGTCTATGCAACCATGGTTCGTTCACATATTAACCCAGAGCGAATTACGGTGAACAAAGGTGATGTGGTTACCATGCACCTCACAAACCTAGAGAGAGCTCAAGATGAGACCCATGGATTTACCGTTGACCACTATGATGTTCATGCGTCATTGGAGCCAGGTGAGACTTCGACCATTAAATTTACAGCAGATATTGAAGGTGTATTCCCGTACTACTGTACCGAGTTCTGTTCAGCACTGCACTTAGAAATGATGGGTTACCTCATGGTTAAAGACCCGGACAAAAAGTATGAATCGGCTCAAAAGCTTAAGATGAAAACCATGACAGCAGAAGAGCTTAAAGCTGAGTATGACAAAACGGTTGCCGTCAACGCTGCAACAGACGCTGTTATTCAGTCGGTGGTGAAGTTCCTAAAAGAGAACAAGTTCCAAGACCACAAAGTAGTCGCTGACCTTGTGGATGATGCCTTTGCACAGTATGGTCAAATTCCTGCACAGAAAAAACTCTCTGATGAGGCTGTTAAAGCCGGTGACATGGAGAAAGCCATTCTTTTCGAGAACATGATTTGGCAGCTCATGGTAAAAACAGCCGATGTTGGAATCAGAGCCAAAGATGTATTGGTAAGGCTTATCGCAACCAAGCAATCTCCTGCAGCAGAAAGAGGAGCCAGAGTCTTTGATGAGGGTGGATGTTCAGGTTGTCACGTGGTTGGTAAAGTAAGCTCTGGTCCAGACCTAACAGGTGTACTTGAACGACACGGTGCCGATGGTGAAAAATGGGTTGCCAATTTCATTAAAGAGCCGGAAAAGATGTACGATGACCCTTATGTAAAAGGGATGATTGATTACTTCAACCTTAAAATGCCTAACCAGCATATGAGTGATGAAGAAGTTAAAGATATGATTGAATACTTCAAATGGATTGATGAGAATGCTAATTTGTTTTAGTGATTTTTTTTAATCTTTTGCGAGATGGGCTTTTGGGTCTGTCTTGCATTATAACCCTTCAACCCTTGACATAAACTCAAAAATCATATATACTAAAAAATATATACTAACTCAAGGAGCCTACTATGATGGCAACTGCAAAACTGTTTCAAAATGGTCAAAGTCAAGCTGTTCGATTACCTAAAGAGTTTCGATTTGAGAACCTAAAAGAGGTCTTCATAAAAAAAATAAATGGGATGGTTGTACTTATTCCAAAATCAGATAAAACAGTATGGGATACCATGTTTGATAATCTTGATGATTTTTCTGATGACTTTATGCAGATTAGAACAGAGCCTAAACAAGAGAGAGAGAATCTGTTTTGAAAAAAATGATGCTTGATACCAATATCTGTATCTATATAATTAAAAATAAGCCAAAAAGTGTCAAAGAGCGATTTAGAGAGTTTGAGATTGGTGAATTATCTATCTCAACCATTACCGTTTCAGAGTTAATGTATGGAGCTTTTAAGAGTGAACATAGAGAAAAAAATTTAAAGGCAATAGAAAGTTTTTTAATGCCTTTTGAGATAGTTGATTATGATTTTACGGCTTCGATAGAGTATGGAAAGATTAGAGCCAATTTAGAGAAAAAAGGTCAAGTGATAGGCAATATGGATATGCAGATAGCAGGTCACGCTCGTGCTTTAGATTTGGTGCTGGTTACTAATAATATTAGGGAGTTTGAGAGAGTTGAGGGGTTGGAATTGGATAATTGGGTTTAGGTTAGAGTATATTCTAAAGTAATTAGAGAGAAAAAAAGAGCTGTTTGAGGGCTTATATATTTATGATAAGTGAGAACAGATTCAGTAGTCACCTTTGAAAAATAACTAAACCCTCCAACCCTTGATATAAATCATACTTCTTCTTTCCTTTTTACCCTATACTAAACCCAAAGTTATAATTATGATAACAAATCATAAACTTCGAGGAGAAAATATGCATCCAAGTTTTACAAAGGCAAAGATTTTTGCCTCTTTGGCGTTGATTGTTTTGACGCTCTCTTTTACTTTTCCTATGATAGCGTTTCATGGTACGCTCAACAAAGTAGATGAGGGTAAGAGTGAAGAAATTTCAGCGTTTAGTCAGTCGGTTTGGAACTTCTACAATCAGGGAAGATATAAGAGTATTGCAACCCCTAAAGAGGCTCATAACAATCTGGAGGAGATGGTAAAAAGTGCTTCAGAGATAGGGGTCGCTTCCTTACCTATTTGGGCTGTTTCACTTGAAGCACCCAACTACCCAAAAGAGGCATTTCCAGAGGGGATTCCTGTCTTTTTTCATTTTGATGGATTTAGTGGAGAGATTCATGAGATGAACACCATTAACCACTATGTGGGGATGGACCCGATGTGGGTTGGGGGTACGATAGAGCGAGAGATTGGGATTTATGCTCTGTTACTGTTAACGCTTTTTATGATTTATTTTATTGCTTATAATAAAAAAATCTTCACCTATGTAATGTTGATTCCTGTCTCGTTACCGATACTCTTTATTGCTGACTACTCCTATTGGTTGTACTGGTTTGGGCATAATCTGCACGACTGGGGAGCGTTTAAAATCAAACCCTTTATGCCAACGGTATTTGGAGATGGAAAGATTGCACAGTTTGTGACGCACTCTTACCCTACGATTGGATTCTATCTGTTGGTGGCGATTTCGTTGCTTAGTTTGTTGGCATTTTTTGCTAAACAAAAAGCGATGCGTGAGACAGCGTAGGGTGCGTTTCCCAACGCACCAAAAATCGGCATAAATTAAATATCTGTTTTGAAAATGAAATGGGTGGTGCGTTGGGAAACGCACCCTACAAGGGTTAAAATTTGAGACTATTTTTTATTTTTTTACTACTGTTGACTCTTGCAAACGGAAGTGCGTTGCAAGACGCAATAGACAAAGCCCCCGAGGGTTCCATCTTGAAGCTTCCAGCAGGTCTTTATAAGGGTTCAGTGGTCATTAACAAGCCCCTTACCATTATAGGCAAAGAGGATGGGGTGATTATCGATGGAGAGGGAAAAGGAACCGTCATTACCGTAGAGAGTTCTTTTGTGACACTCAAAAATCTAAAAATTGTAAACAGTGGAGCGATGACCCATACGCTCGATGCAGGTATTTTAATCAAAGATGCCAAGCAGTGTGAGATTAGTGATTGCGTGATAGATGATTGTCTCTTTGGGATTGATATGCAGATGGTCTCCAATTCATTGGTACAGAACAACAGCATCACCTCCAAAGATTTCGATTTGGGACTTCGTGGTGATGGATTGCGTCTTTGGTACAGCAACGATAACATTATTAAAAAAAATAGGCTCATCAAATCACGCGATATGGTGGTGTGGTATTCACATGGAAACGATATTGTTGAAAACTATGGAGAGCATTGTCGCTACTCGTTGCACTTTATGTACGCAGGTAAAAACTTGGTACGCAACAACACCTACAGATACAACTCGGTAGGGATATTTTTTATGTACTCCAAAGATACCATTGCAACGGGGAATGTGGTGCAGAGTTCACTGGGGGCGACAGGTATGGGGATAGGGTTAAAGGATGTCTCTAATTTTACGATTAAGGACAACACCGTTATCTATTGTGCTCAAGGAGTCTACATCGATAGGTCACCTTTTGAACCCGATACCAACAACTGGATAGAGGGAAATCGTGTACTCTATAATGCCGAAGCATTGCACTTTCATTCATTGAGTGAAAACAATATCATCAAAAACAATACGATTATGGGCAATATTGAAGATATCGTCAACGATAGCCGAGGCAGTAAAACCAATGAAAATGAGATAGTAGGAAACTACTGGGACAACTACGCAGGATTTGATAGAGATGCCAACAACATAGGTGACACCCCTCACAAGGTCTACCAGTACGCTGACCAACTGTGGGTTTATAATCCTGATGTGAAGTTCTTTTATGGCTCACCTGTGATTTCGTTGTTGAATTTTTTGGCAAAGTTGGCTCCTTTTTCAGAACCTATCTTTTTGTTGGAGGATGAGGAGCCTATGGTGAAGTTGGAGGGGTGATTAGGAACTTAACCTACTCTTGATACAAATCATCCCTCCACGCTCCCCTTTACACTATAATCGTTACAAATTAAGATAAAACTATACAAATCATAAGTTGAGGGATAGTTAATGGCAAAAGTACAAACAGAGAGAAGAGAGTTTATCAAGTACTCGACACTGGGTGTTTTGGGTCTTGCACTCGCTGGTGGTGTGGGGTTGAGTCCCTATCTGTTGGCTGATGAGAGGCGACTTCGACCACCCGGGGCTGTGGACGAGCATGAGTTTTTGGGGCTTTGCATCAAGTGTGGGCAGTGTCTTCAGGTCTGTCCCTATCATGCCATAGAGTTGGCCGATTGGGGGAAAGGTCATGGGGTGGGAACGCCTTATATCGATGCCTCGGTTCGTGGATGTTGGGCGTGTGAGGCTGTGCCTTGTGTCTTGGCTTGTCCTACGGGAGCGTTAGATCACAGTTGTGAGAAAGCAGAAGATATTCAGATGGGGATTGCTGTTTTGGAGTTTCCTCGAACCTGTTTGGCTGTGACACAAACACCGATTCCTGCCGGGTATAACGACAAGATGCTTCAGTTTGTCAAAGATGTCAACAATGTCACCGAGTATGAACGAGAGGTGTTAGAGAAGTTTGACAACCGAGAGGGTGACCCTTGTACTTTGTGTGCTGATATGTGTCCGATACCCAATCCACTCTCGGCTATTGAGATGGTAAGAAAACCGAGTGGCATTACACGACCTGTGATTTATGATGGGTGTATAGGGTGTGGGGTGTGTGAAGAGGTTTGTCCAACTTCTGTGCCGTCGATTGTGATTAAACCACGCGTTACTTACGAAGAGCAGTATGGAGGAAAATTATGATAAAAAAAATAGTGTTGGGTTCAATGTTTATTCTATTGGTCGGTTGTGGTGAAGAGACAAAAACAGAGCAAACAGCTCTTAAAATAGCAGAAGCACCACAGATTGAGATAGTCGCCAATGAGCACGCCAAAGCCATAAAGGTTGCCCAAAAAGAGCAACGAGACCGAAACAGTTCAGGCAGTGAAGATACCTATTACTATGACTACAATGTCAAGAGTGAGTATGACCAAAACAGCCGACCAGCCAATGCCGATGCCTCGGTACGGGTCAAGCCACGAACCCAAATTGAAGCCAATATGAATGTGCGAAGCCCCTATGAGAAGGTTGAGCTTTCACTTCTGATAAGTAAGTTAAGTAAAACCTTTATCGTCAAGTGTTCAGCCTGTCATAGCGACTATGCCAATGGGGTGATTGGTCCTTCGCTGTTGGGTAAGAGTTCGGATGAGATTTTTAACAACATTCAGGCGTTTAAGAGTGGGGAAAAGAGTAATGTACTGATGGATGGACTGATTAATCAGATGGAAGATGCTCAGATTCGTGAACTGGCTGATGAGATTTACGCGTTTAACAAGAAGATTAAAGAGATGAGGAAGTAAGAGATGAAAAATATAATTGTAGGGGTTCTAACGCTGGGAATCATCGCTCTGATGGTGATGACCTTTATGGCTGGTGGGGCATATCATGGAGGTGAACACGCCAAGGTGATTGAGGATTTTGGTGACAAGATGAACAATGCTTCAGCCACCAAAATAGAAGAGAAAGATGACCGAGCCAAAGAGATGGACAAACTCAATGCCCTACGAGACAAAGCAGGAAATGCAGGAGCATTTGAGGTGAGTCAAGCCTACAAAAGTAAGTGTGCTTCTTGTCATGGGGTGAATGGTTCAGGAGAACAGAATGGTAAAAAGCTGATGGGACCAAAACTCTTTGGTCAGAGTAGTGAAAAAATTTATCAAGATTTGGTCGACTTCAAAGCCGGACGCAAAGAGAACATGATTATGAAAGGGCTTCTGATTAAGCTAAGTGAAGAGGAGTTACGTGTCTTTGCTGATGAGATTGGGGAGTTTCCTATTCGTTCCAAAGAGGCAAATAATAGATAAACCGTAGGGGTAGAGCCCTGTCTCTACCCTCTGTTAAGAGGAGCATAAAAAATGGACAAGTTTAATAACCGTGAGACCATCAAAAACAGTACCTTTTGGTCAACCTTTTGGGATGTGACCAAAGAGGGTAAAAAAAAGTTTAGCTACCGAATGAAACGATGGATTTTGGTGATTGCGATTCATCTGCTCTTTTTCTTGTCGTTTTTTATCGATCTGCAAGTGTTAGAAGGAACGCTGAATGGTTCACGATTTTTAGGCTTTCACCTGATTGACCCTTTTTCCACGCTAGAGGTGTGGTTGGCGACCTATCATATTCCTATCAATATTGTTATCGGTACAGCAACGATAGTGATTGTCTATCTGCTGGTGGGTGGTCGAAGCTACTGTGCGTGGGTCTGCCCTTATGGAATTTTGAGCGAATATGGTGAGAAGTTGCACAACACACTGCTGAGTAAAAAGATTATTAAAGAGCGAAAGTTTGACCATAGGGTAAAATACATCTTTTGGGTGGCATTTTTGGTTATGGCATTTTTTAGTGGCTATATCGTTTTTGAGACCTTTTCAGTGGTAGGTATACTTAGCCGAGCGATTGCGTATGGTTGGTCGGTAGCCCTTATCTGGGTCGCTGTGGTCTTTGCGATAGAGGTGTTTTTTTCAAGAAGAGCATGGTGCAGCTACATCTGTCCTATTGGTACGACTTATGGAATGATAGGAAAAGTCTCTGCCCTGAGAATTGAATGGAACGACAACTGCGACCACTGCATGGTCTGCCACGATGTCTGCTTTGAGAACCAAGTACTGGAGATTACCAAAGCCAAATATGACAAACAGCGAGAAGAGAAAGGGATAACCCAAGAGTACATCACAGGAGCTGACTGTACACTTTGTGGGCGTTGTGTGGATGTCTGTCATGCTGATGCGTTGAAATTTGATTTTCGGTTGAAGGGGTTGGTGTGATAGAGATAAAAAACCTTACCAAAAAATTTGGCTCGACTCTTTCACTGGATGATGTATCCATCGCGTTTAATCAAAATGACTCTGTAGCCCTTATGGGAGCCAATGGGGCAGGGAAGACGACGCTTATTCGGTCGATTTTAGGTTATTATCATCCCAACAGTGGTTCGGTGTTGGTGAATGGTCTTGACCCCGTTAAAGAGCGTCAAGAGGTTTTAAAAAACATAAGTTTTGTTCCTCAACTTCCTCCACCTATTAAGCTTAGTATTGATGAACTGATTGGGTATATTGAGGTGAGTGCCAATGTCAAACGAGAGCAGATTTTACACCATGCCAATGAGATGAAACTGGATATTCAATTCAATATGCATAAGTCGTTTTTTAAACTCTCCGGTGGAATGAAGCAAAAACTTTTGATTGCTATTGCTTTGGCACAAGAGAGCAATATTATTATCTTTGATGAGCCAACAGCCAACCTTGACCCCAAGGCGAGAGATGATTTTTATCGGCTTTTGGAGGGGAAACAGAAAGATAAAGTTTTACTTTTTGTGACCCATAGGCTCGAAGAGGTAGAAGCGTTGGTGAACCGTGAGGTCTACATGGATTTGGGCAAGGTGGTTTCAGATGAAAAAATTTAGATTTCCACTATTCATGATTCACTATTCACTATTTATTTTCTTTCTTGGTTGTGACTCCTCAACTTCAACCCATAAACCCATCTGTCCACAATGTAATATGCCCATACCCGAGTCAAAAGAGTACAGTTCTCACCTAGATAAACAGATCTATTTTGATGATGTAGGGTGTCTCATCCTATGGACAAAAAAAGAGGGCAGAGAGTCAAGAGATGCAAAGGTATTTACCAAAGATACCAAAGAGTATATTAAAGCAG
Organism: bacterium; assembly: GCA_018822805.1. Lineage (GTDB taxonomy): Bacteria > Campylobacterota > Campylobacteria > Campylobacterales > Sulfurovaceae > UBA1140. The sequence continues at coordinate 39,490 of JAHJJU010000015.1, read as the reverse complement.
ATGATGCCCACTATACGATCAATGAGCAAACACCCATGAATTATGGTTTTAGTGCTTATAAGAAGCCTCCACCAAACAGCATAAGGTTTGATGAGATGCAACTTAGAATGTTAAGGGGTGAACATATGGCAAATCCAAAAATAAGAAAACAGATATTGGGAGAGTAGATGAAAAATTTATGGTTGATTGCCTATTTGGATTTAAGAGAGTCGATTCGGGCAAAGTGGTTTTTAGTTTATTCCTTAGTTTTTGGTGGATTAATTGCTCTTTTTTTTATTGCAGGGGTGACCGAGTCACAGGTGATGGGGTTTTCAGGGCTTAGTAGGTTGCTGTTGATGTATATTCAGATTACCATTATTATTTTGCCGATTTTTATTTTGATTACCACGGTACGGTCGATTTCAGGGGATAGAGATAATCATATTTTAGAGTACATGCTTTCGTTCCCTATTTCATTAAAGCAGTACTATTGGGGTAAGGTGATAGGACGCTTTATTACGGTTTACCTGCCTGTGCTTTTTGCGATGGTCATAGCGATAATCTATGGGGCGATTAAGGGGGCTGAGATACCTTGGGCTATCTTTTTTCTTTATACGGGGCTACTCTTTGCATTGAGTTCTGCCTTTTTGGGTATTGCTTTTTTTATCTCTTCATTTGTAAAATCCTCCGAGGTGGCGTTGGGGATTGCCTTTTTTGTTTGGATATTTCTCTTGGCATTTATAGACATTGCTCTGATAGCGTTGATGATGCAGCAGCGATTTAACGAAGAGCTAATTATAGGGATTGCACTGATGAATCCTATGGAGATATTTAGGGTGGCTGCCATTTCACTCTTTGATCCGGAGTTAACGGTGATGGGACCTGTGGCATTTTATATTTTAGACACGATTTCGCAGATACTCTTTGTGCTTTTATCTATAGTTTATCCTATTTTGGTGGGGTTGCTGTTTGCCTTTTTAGGGTTTAGAATATTTACTAAAAAAGATTTGGTGTAGGGTGCGATGGCAATCGCACCCTACACGTGAAAGGATTATTATGAAAAAAACAGTTATGATGCTTTTGTTGTTCTCATCATTTATTGTTGCTGATGTCAATGAAACAAACTCTAGCACTTGGACTACCAACCCTCTTGAAAAAGAGTACACCATAAACTACGACAAAAACAGCACCTGTCTGGTACGAAAGATAGCCCTCTATAAAGAGCCAAAATGGGTGGCAAAAATAGAGATACGAAATGGGAAAACCGTCTATTTTTCTAGTCCAAAATCACTCTTTGAGTTCTACCATCAGCCGGGAAAATGGTTTGATGTAGGCGTGAAAAGTGAACGAGACTTTTCTAAAATAGTGGTGACAGACTATGAGACACTTGAACCCATAAACGCAGAGCGTGCTTTTTATATTTATGGTAGTAGGGCTATCTCTCCTGCTGGTGATGATTTGGTGGCTATCGAGACCAAAGAGAGAGCAGAAGCATTTTCAAAAAAATATGGTGGTAAACGTATATTTAAATTTGATGAGGTATCTGATTCGTTGATTCGGCTGTTGAATGGTCAGATATAGGATTGGGAGTAGAGCTTACTCCTCTTTTTTTATCTGATTGTTCTCTTTACTTTTAACCACTACGGTCTCTTTTTTCATCCATTCTTTAAAAGGTTGCAAAGAAGAGATGTATTCAGCAACATCTTTAAACTCTTGATCTTCTAATGGTAGAGTGGGCATGGCATTGGCACTGTATCCAAATGCTTCTGCAAGAGCATAAGGATCTTTGGCATAATACTCTATCTCTTCTTTATACCTTTTATAAGAGACCATATTAAAGTCGGGTCCTAAAGATGACCCACCATTAATAGTATGGCAAATGGCACAGTTTGCTTTATATACTTTCTCTCCAGCTACCACATCAGCTAGTAATGGGGTTCCAGCTAAAAGGGTGAGTAAAATCATCAATCTTTTCATAATAATGCTCCATTATAATTTTTATAAGTTAAAGCATAATAGTCTAAATAAGATAAAATTACTCTTAATTAAAATATAAATCGGATAATTTTACTCCTAATTACTAAAAATCTATTTTCCTATCTTTAAAACTCTACGCGTTACTTCTGTAAAGTTGATAATCTCTTGACCCTCTTTGATGGTATCTTTGGTTTTGTGAGCTGAGAAACCATACGCCATAGGAGTGATGTTTTCGGTATCATAAAAGGCTGTTCGTGCATCTATCCACTCTTCTGTAGTGACATTGGTTATCCAGATGGTGGCTTGGTTTTTCCATGTGATGTTGTTCTCTTGAAACCATAAGACCATACAGCCTATATCATCAAACATATATTTTTTGCCACTTTTGGGTTCTCTGACCTGTACGGTGTTTTTTCGATCGCTGACCACCATGACACATCTAGCACACATGTCTCTGTCCCAGTGAACTTCGGCAACTTCAGTTGTAGAACGTTCTTGACAGCCTGTTTGAAACAGTAGGGTGAGAATAAAGGTTAAGAGTAGTGTTTTCATTAAAATTTCTCTTTTTTTGATGTATTGTAACCAATGATGGTATGATGGGTTTTGATGTGGATTAAGAAAAACTCAGGTTTTAGCTTTGATCACTTGTTTTACATCAAGAATTAAAGAAATAAAGAGTGTTATGATTGTTTTATAAAAATAGTTTAGGAGGCTGACTATGAATAAAATTATCTATTTACTACTCTTTATACTTATTAATAGTTCTTTGATGGCAGAAGATGGTAAAAAAGTGTTTGAGACCTACTGTTGGGGCTGTCATCATCAAACGGCTGTGGCTTTTGGTCCTCCTTTTGAAGAGATAGCTGCTAAACGTAATGTAGAAGAGATACGAGCCATGATTACAAGTCCCCAAGAGGTCTCTAAAATTTTAGGGTATGCACGTAATGCCATGCCGGCATTTCAGCTTTCAGATGAGAATTTAACAGCAATAACAACGTACATTACCTCATATAAACCTGTTAAAGTAGAAGAGAATAAGACGATTATTCAAAATCCTTATCCCAATATCGCTAAGATAGAGGAGAAAAAATAATGTTTAGACTTTCTAATCTTCTAAACTCTGTGGTCGAAGGAAAACCGACACGTTCTCTTAATGGTAGCATTGCCATTTGGAACTTTACCAATCGTTGTAATCTCTCTTGTCTACACTGCTATTCCAAGGCTGATTTGGATGCTGTGGATACGTTAACTACCGAGAAAATACTTGAAACACTACCCAAACTCAAAGAAAATGGAGTGAAATTTCTTATTTTTTCCGGAGGTGAACCTTTGACGCGAAAAGATATTTTTGAGATTGCCCATAGGTGTAAAGAACTGGGGATTGTGACGTATCTTTCGACCAATGGACTTTATGTTAAAAAGAGTAATGCCGGAAAAATTTTAGATACTTTTAATTATATCGGCATCAGTATAGACGGTAGCCAAAAAGTACATGATACATTTCGAGGATTAGAAGGTTCATTTATAGCTTCTATGAAAGCCGTTGATTTACTGAACAGTTATAATCAAACAAAAGTAGGTATTCGCTTTACATTAACCAAAGATACCTATGATGATTTGGCATTTATCTTTGAGTTGGCAGAGAAACATAACATTCCTAAAGTTTATATCTCTCATCTCGTTTATAGTGGTAGAGGGCTTGATAATTTAACCATGGATTTAAGTAAAAAGCAACGTGTTAGAGCCGTGAATTACATTTTAGATAAAGCGTTTGAGTATCATGAAACAAAGCGTGACATTGAGATAGTGACAGGAAATATGGAGATGGATTCTATTCTCTTTTATGATAAGTTTATAAAAAAATATCCTGAACATGCCGATGAAATGAAAGAGCGATTGATTGCTTGGGGTGGTAACGCTGCAGGACGAAAACTGCTCAATATTGACAGTGAGGGTAATGTTAAACCTGATCCATTTTTTCCGAGTATCATTGGTAACATTTTTATGCAAGATTTTTCAGATATTTGGACAAAGGAACCTACAGCTTTACTAGAGCAATTAAGGGTTCATCCTAGAGAGTTATTCGGTAAATGTGAAAAGTGTCAATACTTGGAAATTTGTAATGGAGGGTCACGAAGTAGAGCTTATGCGATTTATGGGGATATGTGGGCTGAAGATCCCTCATGTTATTTAGAAGATGTGTAAAGTTTTGAGTGGTACTAGTTGCACAAAAAATTGGCATAAAGTGAGTATTGGTGGAACTAAAGTGTCCACTTCTAAAATATAAATAAGGGAGATAAGGTAATGGGAAAGGTATATTTAACAGGTGCAGGTCCAGGAGATATTGAGCTCTTGACGATTAAAGCATTACGTGTGGTCAAAGAGGCTGATGTGATTATCTATGATCGTTTGGCAAATCCAGACATACTTAAAGAGGCAAAAGATGGGTGTGAATTTATCTATGTAGGCAAAGAGGACAAACACCACAGTCTTCCACAAGAAGAGATCAATGAAGTAATTTACCGGAGTGCTTTGAAACATAAGACAGTGGTTCGTTTAAAAGGGGGAGACCCTTTGGTTTTTGGACGAGGAGGAGAAGAGGGGATTTATCTACGTGAACGAAACATTAAGTTTGAGTTTATTCCGGGTATTACCTCGGCGATTGCTGTGCCCGAATATGCCGGAATTCCCGTAACGCATCGGGGTGTAACTGTCTCTTTTAGGGTAGTAACAGGGCATGAGAGCAAGAATAAAGATCATTCACAAATTCCTTGGGAAAACTACAAAAGTGATGATACCATCGTTTTTTTAATGGGCTTACATCGTCTTAAGACCATTAGTAAAAAGCTCATTGAAATTGGAAAACCTAAGGATTATCCCGTAGCAGTCATTAGTCGTGGAACCACAAAATATGAAAAAACAGTGGTCGGAACACTAGAAAGCATTTGGACATTGGCAAAAGATTTACCGACACCGGCATTAATTGTGGTGGGGGAAGTGGTGAAATTACGAGAGCAGTTAAATTGGTTTGAGAGTAGTAATGAATAAAAAGATTAGCTTATAGATTATTTTGATGAATATATTGTATAATAAGAATGAATATTAAATAGTGAGGTAAGTTAATGATTGATTTAGAAAAAATTTCCATGTTTGCTGATTTAGATACAAAGTTTCACAAAGAGCTTCAAAGCAGTATTCATATAAAGAAATTTACTAAAAATAGTATTGTCTTTTATGAGGGTGATGAAAGTGACTATCTCTATATTTTACTTGAGGGGAGTGTGAGACTTTTTAAGACCTCACCTAAAGGAACACAAGTTCAGATAAAACGAATGAATGCTCCTGATACCATTGGGGAGTATGCTTGTTTTGAAAAAGAGCCGTTTCCTGCAACGTGTGAGTTTATTAGCGATGGGGTGATGGGACTGTTGCATTTTGATAAGGTCTACCAGTATCTTGAAAATAAAGAGTTTGCATTAGGATTGATTCGTTCACTTACAGGTAAAGTCATGTTGCTCTCTGCATTGGTACATAAAGAGACAATTTTATCTTCTGAAGCAAAAGTTGCTGATTTAATGCTTGAAAAACTGTCGATTTTTAACCGTTTAAAAAACAATGAAATTGCAGCGATTTTAAATTTAACGCCTGAGACTTTTTCCCGTATTCTTACAAAATTTAAAAAAGAGAGCATTATTACAATAGAGAATTCTAAGTTTAAAATACTAAATATTGAAGCTCTACATATGATTATTGAGACCAATACTGTTAAAGAGTGTACGGATTGTATTAGTACATTTAAAGCAAAACTAGCACTTTTAGAAGGGAAAAAATAGTGTCATTTTTTCCTGCATATTTTAGTCTTGATAATCGAAAAATACTGCTTGTCGGTGGAGGGTACATTGCTTTAGAAAAACTGGAAAAGCTGGTTAACTTTACGAAAGAGATTACAGTGATTAGCAAAGAGGTCTCTGATGAGTTTTTAGCTTTTGCGACAGAGCATAACATCATTATAGAGCAACGAGCTTATGAAATAGGAGATATTAATGGATTTGACATTGTCATTGTAGCGACGGATACCGTAACACTGCATAAAGAGATTTATGAAGAGAGTAGAAGTTCTAGAATTTTAGTGAACTCTGTCGATGACACGGCTTATTGTGATTTTATCTTTCCTTCTTATATTAAACGAGGAGATTTAACCATCGCTATCTCTACAAGTGGGGCTTCACCTGCTTTGGCAAAACGACTTCGTACCTATATTGAAAAACTTATTCCTCAGAGAATAGAGACTTTTTTGCAAGAGATGAGAGTTTTACGTGTAACAATGCCAAAAGGTAAAGAGCGAATGCGATTTTTTGAAGAAAAAACCGATAAATTCATGGAGAAAGAGTTTAAATAAAAAAGAACGTTGATACATATCAAACATATCTGCATTTAAAATAACTATAATAATATTTATACATTAAAATATTATATTCAGGGGTGTATTTATGAAATCTGAACTATTATCCATCATCCAAAAACGATTCCCTTTAACTCCCAGACCTTTTGCTGTCATTGCTCAAGAGTTAGGCAGTGATGAAGAGACAATTATTAAACTGTTATCTGAAGAGAAATCCAATAAAATTATTAGACAAATCTCTCCAATTTTTGATACCAAACGTTTAGGGTATAGCTCTTCATTGATTTCATTTAAAGTAAGGCGTGAAAATATTGATCGAGCTGTAGAAGTGATTAATGCACATCCGGGGGTGTCGCATAACTATGAACGAGAGCATCCCTTTAATATTTGGTTCACATTGGCTGTGGCACCGGACTCAAAACTGGGCTTAAGACAAACAGTGGAAATATTGGCAAATGAAGCACAGGCGATTGATTATATTATGTTGCCTACATTAAAACTTTTTAAAATTGCCGTTAAACTCAATACGACAGGAGAAGATGCTAAAAAAGAAGTGGTAATAAAACCCAATCGAAAATTGATAGTATTAACACCTTTATATTATAGAGTTATTGCTTTGGTACAAAATGATATTCCTCTTGTGGCTGAACCCTTTAAAGAGGTTGTAGATCAGTTGGGGTTGAGTTATGAGGAATTTTTTGCTATTTTAAATGAGTTAAAAGAAGCAGGAGTGATGCGTCGTTTTGCAGCCATACTGAACCATAGAAAAGCAGGTTTTAATGCCAATGCCATGGTAGTGTGGGATATAGATGAGAGCAAAGGTGAAGCAATGGGAGAGATTGCAGCACAGTTTTCAGCCGTTAGTCACTGTTATCTACGTCCAAAATACGATAATTGGCCTTATAATCTTTTTACCATGGTACATGGAAAAACAACAGAAGAGACCAATGGCATCATTAAAGAGATGGCAAATGAGATAGAACATTTTGCACGACGACCTCTTTACTCTACACGTGAGTTTAAAAAAGTTCGTATCCGATATTTTACTCCCGAGTTTCAAGCATGGGAAGATAACGTAGCCTTAAGTACCTTATCATAAGGTGATAAAATCAACAATAGCCACAGCTTCACACCCTTTTTTAAAGAGTTTACGTGCTTTGGCATCTTCTTCGGCGAGTTCGATTAGATCGGCAAAGTCTTTCTTTTGTGCTTCAAAGGTATAAAGCTCTTTTTGGGTACTTAATATAACTTGTGCATCACTTGCATTGGTTGAGAGTGCTAGGTTTCGAACTCCTTTTGCAAATTCACTTTTAAGTAATTTAACAATTTTTTCATTCTCTAAAATTTGTTGTAGAGATATCTCTTCATATGTATCATTATCGCAAATAAGATGGTAGGTCACTTTTATTTTTCCTTGCATTTTGGATTCACCTTTGAGTTTAAGTTGTTTGATTATAACATAGAAGTAAAATAAGAGCTAAAAAAATGTCAAATTGTCATATAAAGGAGTCTTTTTTGTTGGTTTATGAAAATGAATTGGTAAAAGTAGAGGTTGAAGAGAGTGAAATACCATGGTTGAAGATATTTTCACAAAAGGCACATAAAGAGTTCTCAGAGTGCAGTGCCAAAGAGAAGTTAGAGATATTTAGGCTTTTGGATAGTATAGAAAAAGAGATGTTGAATTTTTTTAAACCTTGTAAAATAAACATTGCCAGTTTTGGGAACTATATGCCTCATGTGCATTGGCATATTATGGCACGTTTTGAGGAGGACAGCTTTTTTCCTGAACCAATGTGGGGGTCAAAACAGCGAGAGGGTAGCTATAAGCTTGAAAACTTTGAATTATTTTTAGACTTACTTAAACAGAAACTTTAGAATACTTTTGAGAAAAGAGCCTTTAGGCTCTTTTGTTTTTTTTTCTATTTTTACTACATCAACAGGTGTTAATCTATCGACATAGGCTTTTGCAGCTTTTATTTTTTTCGGTGTAAAATTAATTTGCATCTAAAATTCTCTCTATTTCATACATGGCATCTTCATTTTTGAGTCTAAATTTAACTTCTATTCTTCTTGATGCATCTTTGTCTTCTATACCATCTATTTTTATAGTATCTTGATAAGATCGTCCACTAGCAACCAATTTGTCTTTAATATTATGCTCTCTAATATAGTCTAAGGTAAGCAGATAGTTCATTACGGCAAAGGCTCGTTGTTGCGAAAGATTGAGGTTGTAAAGGTATGAACCATCACTGTCTGTATGTCCTTCAATGATAATTTTATCTAAATGTTCTGCAATGTTTTTATTGGTAATAAGCGTGTTTACATATTCTATAAAATTGGCTTTTAGTTCACTTTTTGCACTCTCTTTTAAGTTTGATGAGCCTTTGTCAAAAAGAATGTTCGATGCCAAACGTAAGGAACCGTTCTCTTTATCAATATTGATTTTATTTCCTAAGGATGATTTTAGCTCTGTAATGACTTTAAGTTTAATACCGGTAAGCGATTTTATTTTTGCTTTTTGAGCTTGAAGTTTGGTTAAAAGTTCGTCATACTTGGTCTGTTTGTTATCGAGTGCTTTAAGCAGTTCAAGCAGTTTTTGCTCGTTTAATTTTAGATTTTCATCTTTTTTAGTTAGATTATTGGAGAGCAGTATAACACGATTTTTATGTTCTTCTAAATCCATTTTATGTTCACTAATGGTTCTATTTTGTTCATCGCTAAGGTTCTGAAGAAGAACAATATGCTCAGAGTAATCATCTATTTTAGAGTTTTGTGCTAAAAGAAGTTGGTTCAGTTTCTCTAGCTCATCACTTTTTAATTTTAATGCATTATTAGAGATGATTAACTCCTTATGACGTTCATTTAAATCAACTTCACGTTTTGCCAATAGATTTTGTAGTTTTGTAATCTCATCATCTTTCATAAGTAGCGTTTGGGACATGGTAATTAAGTGGTCTGATTGCTCCACTAATGTCTCGCTTTGTTCATTGAGTGTAGACTCTTTTTCATCTAAAGCACTTTTTAGAATGGTAGATTTAACAATAATCGCACCAATTAATAGGATAAAAACAAACAGTAAACCGGCCATCAAATCGGCATAAGAGATCCAGAAATTGGTGGCTTCGTTGTTGTTAGAATTTTTTTTAAACATTTTATCGGTTCACTATCTGACTTGATATCTGATTATGATACTTAGTAATGGTCTCTTGAAGTATAGAGTTTTGTTGACTGGTGCTATTGGCAAAGTTCGCAAGTTTAACAATAATATCGCTTAACTCATCATCAATTTTATGGAAAGTTAGTGTCAGTGCATTTTCTAATGATGCATCAAACTTTGTAATGCTGTTGTTAAGTTCTTGAGTTGTTTTATTAAACTCTCTGATATTTTGCTCAATTCTGTCACTAGCCGTCAGTGCTGTTTGTGAGTGGTGAATTTTTGCTATGGTTTCTTTTAAATCGGTAGATACCATCTGCATATGATTGGTAATGGTTGTAAAATTTTTATTGGTCTCAGCAATAATGGTTTGAAAGTTCTCTAAATGTTTTTCATTGAGCGTTTGTATAAATTCTAAGTTAAAAGTCTCTTTAAGTGCTTGAATCATCTTTTGATCACGCATCTCATGTTGCATGTGCTCATGACGTTTGAGTTCACTGTCATTCCAAATATAGTCATGATAAACCTCATGAAGTTGATGACTGTCTTTGTCAACTTTTGAGAGTCCTCTTTTTTCAAAAAAGTTCCATATAATGGAGAGAAAAATACCATAAATAGAGGCATAAAATGCTGTACCGATACCACTTAAAAGTAATGAAATTTCATGATCAAGTGCTGCTGTATCACTAATAGAAAAATTAGGCATGGAGATAGCAATGGCCGTAAAAGTTCCTAAAATACCCAACATAGGAAAAAAAGAAGGAGCAACCGATGCAAAGTTGTCATTTCGAAATGTTTTATAGTACTCAGAGATAAAATCATTAATGTTGATGGTTGATTTTGTTTCATTAAAAATGGTCAATGAATTGTTTTTAATATCTTTTTGTAAATCTTTTTGTAAGTTAATGTACTCTTTACGCATTTTACAAACAACGTAGTTGGCATTATGTTGGATAAAAAGTAGATAAATAAAGTAGATTATACCAATAATAGCCAAAGAGTGTAGATTAACTTTTAATGGAATAATTCCTAAATAGCCTAAAAGAATACCCACGAAAAACAGTGTTGGAAGTAAGGCAAGAACAAGATAATTTATAAAACAAGGTGCATTCGAACTGTTGGTATTTGACATGTAGATTCCTCTATTTCAATTTATAAAACAATATCACAACTTCATTAATACACCATTAATGTGTGGCATTATTTTCGAGTTTTATTTTTGATATATTAATATCTTCTGCTTTATGTAAAACTTCTTTAACCAAGTAAAAAAAGTTAGGGTGCAGTACATCAGCATAAGTTTTGATAATGGCTGTTTTGTAGGTACTTTTAGTAATAATTTTTGTGACAACGCCTACAGGAATATCGGGTAAAAAGATATTGTCCAAACCTGAAGTTATGACTTTATCACCTATATTGACTTTAGACCATTTTGGTATGAAATTGACTTCCATGCTTTGGGCATCAATTCCTTTAGCAATTCCAGGTGTTTTTTTATCTCCTATAAAGGTTGAGAATTGGCATTCCGGATTTGAAATTAAAATACCTTTTAGAGGTCCATCTTCCTTTATGGCAATACCTGCTGCAACATTTTTTTGAATAAGTCCATAAATTTTATCTTGTTCTAGTTCTTCATTTTGAGTAAGATAAATTTGAGAGAAATCATTAAGTTTTTTATATGAGATGGTTTGAACACGCAATATACTTTTATGTAAATCAAATTTTTGTTCACTATAGAGACTCAGTTGTTCGAGTCGATTAATATTGATTTTTTGTTGATAGAGGTACTTACGTAGAACAATATTTTCTTTTTGTAATTGCTCTATTGAGTCAGCTTGGTAGAGATATTTATCAATAGACCCTTGAATAGAGTTACTCATATTTAAATAACTCTCTTTGATGGGTAAGGTAAGTTGGGCAAACTTATTTTGAAAGGATTCCTCTTGTTTTAAGAGGAGTAGCGTAGCTAAAATAAGAATGGAAAAAAAAATAAACTTACTATTCTTCATAAACAGTTTGTTGTAATAAATCTATCTCTTCAAGAGCTTTTCCTGTCCCTTTTGCAACAGCAAGTAGTGGATCTTCAGCAACATATACAGGTAGTTTAATAATGTTAGATAGGTATTTATCGAGTCCTCGAATTAACGCACCACCACCGGTTAAAACAACACCGTTTTCTACAATATCACCGGCCAAATCAGGAGGTGTTTGCTCAAGTACCAATTTAAGTGCTTCACCAATCTCTTTGATTGGTTCTTTCATTGCTTCTCTCATGTGCTCTGATGTAATTTCAATCGAACTTAAAAGACCGGCAACTTGATCACGACCTTTAACTTGCATGGTTAACTCTTCATCAAGTTGAATAGCTGTACCAATATTGATTTTCATCTCTTCTGCAACTCTATCTCCAATAAGAAGGTTAAAGTTTTTTCTCATGTAGTCAATAATGGATTTGTCAAGTTTGTCACCGGCTGTTCTAATTGATTTTGAAAGTACCAATCCACCTAGTGAGATAACACCGATCTCGGTGGTTCCACCACCAATGTCTACCACCAAGTTTCCATTAGGCTCTTTTACCGGAATACCTGCACCAATTGCAGCTGCCATAGGCTCTTCAATAAGGTAAACTTCTCTAGCTCCGGCAGACATTGCAGACTCTTTAACAGCCTTACGTTCAACCTGAGTTAATCCGAATGGAACACAAATAATAATTCGTGGAGAGAAGAGACCTTTACGGTTATGAACTTTTTCAATAAAGTATCGAATCATCATCTCTGTAATGTTAAAGTCTGCAATAACTCCATCTCTCATTGGACGAATGGCTTTAATATTCCCCGGTGTCTTTCCAACCATATCTTTGGCTTCTTGTCCTACAGCTAGAATGTGTTCTCTACCATGCTTATCATATTGAATCGCAACAACCGAAGGTTCATTAATACTGATTCCTTTTCCTTTAACCAATACCAATGTATTAGCAGTTCCTAAATCTATTGCTAAATCGTTTGAAAACATTCCTAAAAGTTTTTTAAACATTTTTTTTCCTATGCTGTTTTTGAATTTTTTATATAAATTGGTTTGATACCATTGTTGATTACATCTTCTGTAATAATCACCTCATAACCATCAAGTTCAGGAAGCTCATACATCACTTCTAATAAACCTTCTTCCATAATTGAACGTAATCCTCTTGCTCCGGTTTTTCTATTAATTGCTTTTTTAGCGATGGCTTTTAAAGCATTATCTTCAAATGTTAAAAGAGCATTATCAATTTCAAAGAGTTTCTGATACTGTTTAATGATTGAATTTTTGGGTTCAATTAAAATACGTACCATATCTTCTAGTGTGATCTGTTCTAAAGTTGCCGTAACATGCAAACGTCCTATGAGTTCCGGAATAATTCCAAAGTGAACAAGATCATCAGACTCAATCAGATGCATGACATTATCATTCTCTTTATTACTACGTTTATTCTGACCAAATCCTAACTGATTGGCACCCAGTCGTCTTCGTATAATCTCCTCAACACCATCAAAAGCACCACCACAAATAAAGAGTATGTTGGAGGTGTCAATTTGAAGAAAATCTTGATTTGGATGCTTTCTTCCACCTTTTGGTGGAATGTTTACAACCGAACCTTCAATGATTTTAAGAAGGGCTTGTTGTACCCCTTCTCCTGATACATCTCTGGTAATAGAGCGATTCTCACCCATACGTGCAATTTTGTCCATCTCATCAATAAAAATAATGCCTCGTTCTGCTTTTTCAATGTCACCATCGGCAGCTTGAAGGAGTTTTGTTAAAATATTTTCTACATCTTCCCCAACGTAACCGGCTTCTGTGAGGTTGGTTGCATCTGAGATGGCAATTGGTACATCTAAAAATCGTGCAATGGTTTGTGCCAACAGGGTTTTACCTGATCCTGTTGGACCAATAAGTAAAATATTTGATTTATCAATGCTGGTATCGTTGTCGTGAAGATGTTTAAAAATTCTTTTATAATGATTGTAGACAGCAACCGAAAGGGTTTTTTTTGCTTGATCTTGACCAATAACATAGTCATTTAATATTTTATGAATCTCTTTTGGAATAAGAAGGGTTTGAGGTTCATGATGTACATGTCTTATATCTTCTTCTTCACCAAAAAGGATTTTATAAGCAGAAGTAACACAGTTTGAACAGATATATACATTATTACCAGCTATAAATGGGTTATCTTCTTTCTCCGTAGTACTACAAAAACTACATACTTTTTTAGCCATTATTATTTTTCCTTACAAACGGAATACCACGCTTTGATTCTGTGATAAACGTTACTAATTTTTTTACATTTTCAGATTCACTGTTCTTAAGTAGTGCTTCTGCTGTCTCTTGAAGTGCTTTTCCACTTTCAAAAAGTTCTCTATAGGCTGTTTTTAAAGCATTCACTTCATCTCTTTCTAAATGACGTCTTAGACCGGTTAAGTTGAGACCTCTTAAGGTTGCTCTGTTTCCTTCAGCCATACAGAATGGAGGAACATCTTGGCTTAAAGCAGAAGCTCCTGCAATCATAGCATAGTCACCGATATGAACAAACTGGTGGACTGGAGTTAATCCTCCAATGACCACATGGTTCCCCAATACAACATGACCGGCCAACGTTGCTCCATTGGCTAAAATACAGTTGTCTCCCATGATGACATCATGTCCCAAGTGAACATAACCCATAAGTAAATTGTTATTTCCAATTTTAGTGATGCTTCCACCACCTTGGGTACCTGGATTTAAGAGCGTAAATTCTCGAATTTTATTGTTGTCACCAATAATGAGTTCAACATCTTCACCGGAAAATTTTAAATCTTGAGGAATAGAACCTACAACAGCATGAGAAAAGATATGGTTACCTTTTCCTATAGTCGTACGACCTGCAATGATGGCATGAGCATCAATAATCGTGTCATCGCCTATGGTTGTTGTTGAAGAAATGGTTACAAATGGTCCAATGGTAACATTGTCTCCAATGATGGCTCCATCTTCAATAACAGCTGTTGAATGTATATTTGACACAGTGCTCCTTTTATTTATCTACAATCATGGCTTTTAATTCAGCTTCAGCAACCAGTTTATCATCCACGTATGCTTTTGCATCGAGTTGCCAAATAGTTCCTCTTTGTTTTAGAACCGTTAATTTATAAACCAATTGATCTCCCGGTGTAACAGGTGAACGAAATTTTGCTTTATCAATACTCATAAAATAAACAACTTTATTGGCTGCTGCTTCTTGATCAGCTTCACTAGAGCTTTTAAATGCAAGTACGCCACCTGCTTGAGCCATACCTTCTATAATCATTACACCGGGGTAAATAGGATGATCAGGGAAATGACCTTGAAAAATAGGTTCAGAGATAGAGACATTTTTATACCCTTCAATACTAACACCTTTTTCAAGTTTACTAACACGGTCAAGTAATAAAAAAGGGTATCTATGAGGTAAGATTTTTTGAATTTGAACTACATCAAATAGCATACATTAAGCCTTTAGAGAAAAATTTTAATAATTTTATCTAAAAATAACTAAAATATTATGAAATCTTTATAAGAACCTCTTTTACATCTTCATAAATGTGGCTTTTATAACCAATTTCAACTTTTTGTGTTGGAATTGAGTCAACGACCAATATTGAGGATAAATCATAAGCATTATTAATTAACTGATTTCTAATTTTAAGCTCTTTTTCAAATGATGGAGTATTGAAGATTAATTCATTTACCGTTGCAAAATTTGTTTCTCCTAGTTCATTATAGCAGCTTAATGTTATAAACTTGACTTCATCTCGGTTCATGTAGTGTAAGTTGCCAATTTGAACATCTATCTTTCCTCGTGTATAGTGACTTTTTAGCGTAGAGTAGGGTAGAAAATGAGCCGGAACGGTTTCTTTTTTCACTTTTAATAGACCATGCAGTTGACGCCAATTTAAAAAACGCTCTTTGACTATTTTGTACGCCATGTTATTCTCTTCATAACTCCATCGTTGTTCATAGAGCTCAATGCGTGCTTCAATGGACTCAGGTTGTATCTGTTTGGAGAGAGGTGAAAAAAGTTCATCAGCCAGCTTTTGTTGCTGTTCACGTTGCATGGTGAGTCCAAAAAGACAACCACAATAGTCTTGACGATAGAGGGCATCTTGTTTCGCTAAGATATTTTGTTCTTGTGTTCCCGAAGCTTTTCGATAATCTGGAGCAACAAAGCTAATTCCAAATTTTTCACCCAGTGCCTCACCGGCATGTTTGAGCTGTCTTAAAGATTTTTTAGGACTGGTTAAGAGTGTAGAGGTAAAGATCTTTTCGCCCAACTCATCTGCTTTTTGGGCTGTGATTTCAAAACGTCTGTCAAAACAGATGGCACATCTGGCACCTTTTTCAGGTTCTCTTTCAAAACCACGTACAGCCTCTAACCAATTATGAGTATCGTATTCACCTTCGATAAGTTCGATTCCAAGCATTTTGCAGGAGCGTTGAACATCAAGTAGACGTAGTTTATATTCACTATAAGGATGAATATTCGGATCATAAAAAAACCCTATAAGTTTTTCATTTGGATACTCATTTTGAAGCTTTTGTAAAAAATAGTGGCTGTCTACAGCACAGCAGATATGAACTAAAATGGTGCTTCCTTTAATTTAAGATTGAATAATCCGTGCAACATTCTCAGAACTGCCATGACCAAGATACGCTCTTAATTCTTGAGCTTTCTGAGAAAAAATGGTTCGGTCTGTTTCATAATATTCTTTTAACAAGTTTTCAACATTTACTGCTTTTTGCAACAGTTCGTTATGTAAAGTTGTATGGTTGTGGTGGGTTAGAATGATGTTGGCAAGTCCTACTTGAGTAATGCCTAAAATCTTGGTACCAATGAAAAAGTCTATTTTTTTAGCAATATAACTTAACGTAAACGGAGTTCCGATAAGGGCTGCTTCTAAAGTGGCCGTACCTGAACAGATAAAAGCAAACTCGGACTTAGCTAAAGCTGTATGGGTCTCTTTTTCTATTTCAAATTCGGATACATCGCCGTAAAGTATTTTGATTTTTTCATCAGAAAAGGTTTTAGGAATGATTAAAATAGCCCGTTTGTCAGAGAGTTTTTGACGTACTTCTTTAAAAATGGGGAGCAGTTTAGATATTTCACTTTTTCTACTTCCCGGCATAAAAGCGATGGTATTTTGGTTTTTTGTGGGACTGAAGTCGCCACTTCCGTTAACCTTTATTTCATCAAGTAAAGGGTGACCGACATATTGAGCTTTACTCTGATAATAGTTGACTTCAAACGGTAAAATGCCTAAAAGTTTATCACAGTAGCGTTCCAACTTTTTAGCTCTTTTGGGACGGCTTGCCCAAATTTGTGGAAGAATATAGTAGATGATCTCTTTTTTTGGGTAAGTGGTTTTTAGCTTTTTTGCAAGAGGAAGGTTAAATCCTGATGAATCCATAAGTAAAATTTTATCGGCATTTTTTGCCAGTGTCACCATCTCGTCAGCAACTTTAAAAAACCATCGTAATTTTTTAATGGCATCAACCACACCCATGATCGCCATGTCACTGATGTCATAGAGAGGGTCACCTAGAGATTTGTCAAAAATACCTAAAAGTTCTATATTATTACTGTGTTTAAGAACCTCTTTCAAATGAAGATTGGAAGAGGGTTCAAGAGCAGAGACAAGAAGTTTCATGTGTTAACCGAATTTTAAACCGGCAAAAAAACCGGCAATCGCACCGGCTCCTGTTGTGACTTCCATATTACTGAGTCTGGTTTTTAACATCTCTACGAGTGATTGAAAAGAGTTTACGCCGGAAGAGACACCGTTTTGAATGGCTGCATCATCTACCGTATACATACCTTTTGATTCCATCACAAAAAGGACAACCAGTCCAACACCTAAAAGTAAAAGAAGAATTTTAAAACTTTTCTTTAAAAAATAGCCTATAGCCAAACCGATAATAAAACTGGTTCCCATCTCTAAAAAAGGGAATCCGGAACCAGATGGATCTACTGTAGTGTCCGGACTGTAGATCTCTCGTCCAAATTGTTCTTGCCCATAAGGGTTGCCATAAGGTTGATTTTCATTCATTTTAGTAAACCTTTTTTTTAATTTTAGTCTGTATTATAATTTAATTTTGTTGACTTATTGTTTCCAATTAGCTCAGAACATAAGTCAAAACGATTGTGTGTCATTAGGTGCATTTTAGGGTGAATTTTTAAAATATCATCAAAGAGTTTTTTTGAGATATTGAATCCAACTTCTTGTTCTTTTTCTTCACTGTCCATTGCTGCTAAATTCATTTCATCTATAATCTGTTTAGGAACGGTAATACCTGGAACTTTGTCAGATATAAAATTGGCTGTTCTTGCACGTACCACAGGGAATTGACCCAGTATCAATTCTGCTTCTTTGGCTGTGTCGCGTACACTTATCGATTTTGCTTCTTCAAACATCTCTATAAGTTCTTTAGCATTATCAACATCATAAACAGGTTGGGTAATAATGGCTCGTGCACCATAATTCAATTTTTTAATCATCTTTTTTTGTATGTGTCTTATATCTTTTGCATAGGCATTGGTGACAGCAAAAGGATAGATGGGTTTTGGCTTAGGATTTAACTCTTTATTTGAGTAGTCTATGCCATTGTTTAAACGATAAATAATACTTAAAAGAAGGGTAGAGTCACGCTCTAGAACACCTTTAACTTCCGGTTGATCAGAAAATTTTGCAGGGTCACCGGTAAGTGCCAAAATACATCTTAAGTCAAAATCGTTGGCACCTAAAAGGGTTGATTGCAGTGAAAGTTTATTTTTATCCCTCATGCTCATGGTAGCAATAACCGGTTTTCCAAAACGTTGTTGCGTTTTAATGGCAGAGAGTACGGCAGACATTTTGAGTTTAGCTAAGGGATTGTCCGTCACTGAAAAACCTGCCACTTGCTCATGTAGTTTTAGTGCTTCTATTCTTTCTAAGATAGGTTCTATAGAGGCACCATGAGGAGGAGTTATTTCAACCGTAATAAATGGCTCGTTGCTATGAAGTTTTTTGCAAAATTTATCAAACATATTTTAATTTAAGTCCTAATTATCTTAATTGGTTATAATTCTATCAAAAATTTACAAAATATAAGGATAGTAATGAAATTGGCCGTATTTGATTTTGATTCAACATTGATGGATGGGGAGACCATCGATTTTTTTGCAGCTCCTTTGGGATTAGAAGAAAAGGTTGCTGCCATTACAGAAAGAGCCATGGCAGGAGAATTGGATTTTTTTGAATCATTAACTACCCGTGTTGCCTTATTAAAAGGATTAGAAAAATCCAAAGTAGATGAAATTTGTCAGACATTACCGATGATGCCTGGAGCCAAAGAGGTAGTTCATGGATTAAAAGAGCGTGGTTATACGGTTGTTTGTTTCTCCGGAGGATTTAGATCTGCCACAACTCCTGTTTGTAAAGCACTAGGAATTGATGCTGATTTTTCAAATATTTTACATGATGAAAATGGTATTTTAACCGGTAGAGTGGGGGGTGATATGATGTTCTCTTCTTCAAAAGGCGACATGATTGTTCGATTACAAAATCTATTGGGCATTACGGAAGAAGAGACCTTGGTTGTAGGTGATGGAGCAAATGATTTGAGTATGTTTGCACATGCTAAAACAAAAGTAGCATTTTGTGCGAAGCCTATTTTACGTGAAGCAGCAACACATTGTGTTGATACCAAAGATTTACAAGAGATTTTAAAAATAATTGATTAGAAGATGAACTGAAGTCGTAAAGATATGACACTTAATTGTGAAAACTTCAAATATTTGAATAAAATTTTGAAAAATAACAACTGGTTTTAAATATATTAATATAGGATTATAGATACATGGACATTTTACAAGCCATTATAATAGGAATTATAGAAGGGTTTACCGAGTTTTTACCTATCTCTTCAACAGGTCATATGATTGTTGCAGGAGAGTTTTTAGGCATTGAAGAGAATGCAGTCAGTAAAGCATACATGGTGATTATACAGTTTGCAGCGATACTGGCTGTAATGTTGCTTTATCGAGAGAAAATCAATCTTAAAGAGATTGTGCTTTGGCAGAAAATCATGGTGGCATTTTTACCGTTGGCTGTTATAGGTTTTTTATTAAAAGATTGGGTAAAAGAGCATTTTGTAACCTCAACTGTTGCATGGATGTTTATCGTTGGTGGAATTATTTTTATTATTGTTGAGTATTTTCATAAAGATGAAGCCTCTGCATCAAAAGATATAGAAGAGGTTACTTGGACTCAAGCCATAGCAATAGGTTTTGGACAAGTTTTTTCGTTGGTACCCGGAACGAGTAGAGCAGGTTCTACCATTATCGCAGGGATGCTTTCCGGTGTGAACCGTAAAGCTTCAACAGAGTTTTCATTTTTATTGGCAATTCCTGTAATGATGGCTGTAAGTGGATATGATTTGTTAAAGCACTACCATGAGTTTGATGGTGCTAATTTGACTGCATTTGTGGTCGGTTTTGTGGTGGCTTTTGTGGTAGCATATTTAACCATAAAACTTTTTATTGTTTTTTTGCAACGATTTACTTTTGTTGCATTTGGTATTTACAGAATAGCATTTGGTGTTCTTCTGTTGATGATTATGTAGTAGACGCTAAGATTTATGTAACAAACAATTGCTTGTGTGAGTCGACAAAAAAGCAATTTTTGAAGTAAAACTTATCGTTGGCGTAGTTTTTTGAATTTGATTCAAAGAGCATTTTACTGAGAGATAAGGTAATGATTTGACATTTAATGAATTTAGTTTTCATAAGGAGCTTTTGAAGGGTATTAAAATAGCCGGTTTTAGAGAAGCCAGTCCCATTCAAGAGATGGCAATCCCTATTATAGCAAAGGGTGAAGATTTGGTGGGGCAAGCCCATACAGGAACAGGTAAAACAGCAGCGTTTGGTTTGCCTTTGATAAATAAAATTGCTAATAAAGAGATTGAACGTGCATTAGTAATTACACCAACACGAGAGTTGGCAACGCAAGTAAGTGATGAGCTTTATCACTTGGGACGTTTTTGTGGCATACGAACCATTACCGTTTATGGTGGTGTGGGTTATGGACGACAAATTGCATTAATTAATAAAGGCGTACAGGTCGTGGTTGCAACGCCCGGACGACTGAAAGACCTTTATAAAAAAGGGAAAATAGACGCTTTTAATCCTGAAATCGTGGTTCTTGATGAAGCAGATGAGATGCTTGATATGGGATTTTTAGAAGAGATAAAAGAGATATTTGAGTACATTCCTCAAAATAGACAAACGTTGCTTTTTTCAGCAACCATGCCTGATCCTATTAAAGAGTTGGCAAACAACATTTTGACTCAGCCTCAATTTATCTCGGTTGTAGGTCAAGATGAGAGTACAACGAATAATGTGATAGAACAATACTATTATGTGATTAATGAAGCACAACGTGATAAAGCCATAGTAACGTTATTGGAGACTGAAAAGATCAAAAAATGTATTGTCTTTTGTCGAATGAAACGTGAAGTCGATCGATTAACAGAGCATCTACAAGCCATGGGATTTAATGCATCAGGTTTGCATGGTGACTTAGAACAACTAGAAAGAGAGACCATTGTTAAAGCGTATCGCCGTGGTGAGACTCAGATTATGGTTGCTACAGATGTGGCTGCAAGAGGCTTAGATGTTAAAGATGTATCCCATGTATTTAATTATCATATCCCTTTTGATCCTCAATCGTATGTACACAGAATAGGACGAACAGGGCGTGCAGGAAAAAGTGGTAAAGCAATTACTTTAGTTTCCACTGAAGAGTTTAGAGAACTTCAACGTATTCAAAAAGAAGTGGGTGCCGAGATGAAATTGGCAACGATTCACATTGAAGATGAGATGGATCTGGAAGAAGTAATGAATTTTGATTCTTTAGAGACAATGGTTCGAGAAGTTGAGGTAAATGATAAAGCAATTGATTTTATTGACAGTATGGAAGATATGGATTATCATGAGTTTGTAGAACGGGTTGTTTCGATCCTCTTACAACAAAAAACATCAGCTTCCGGGCAGATCGGATTTGACGAAAATACGGTTATTGGTATGCTAGATGAGTTTGAAGGTGAACAAAAAGTAGCACGGCAAAATAATCGTAAACGAAAGAGAAGATAAATTATGCATTTTCAAGTAAAAATAGCTTAGAATATTGCTATCAAAATTTATGTACAGAAGGTTTTTTTATGGCTGAAGTGAATAATGTAGTCGAAGCATTGAAATTTATGGCACTTGGAATGGGAGTTGTTTTTCTTTTTCTCTATATCTTGGTGGTATTGGTTAAAGTTCAAGCTGCTCTAATTGCAAAATATTTTCCAGAAAATACTCCAAAAATACCTACTACTCCGGTAGGTAATACAGTAGAAGATGAAAATCGTAGAGTGGCTGCGATTATCGCTGCCGTATCAGAATTTCGTAAAAACAAATCATAACAATGAAGGTATAAAATGGCAAAAAAATATATTGATGTGATGGACACGACCTTTAGAGATGGATTCCAATCTGTCTTTGGTGGTCGTGTTCTCATGGATGACTTTTTCCCGGCAGTGGAAGCTGCCAAACAAGCAGGTATTAATCACTTTGAATTTGGTGGAGGGGCTAGATTTCAAAGTCTGTTTTTCTACCTGCAGGAAAATGCATTTGATATGATGGATAAATTTAGAGAGATTGTTGGACCAGAGGCAAATTTACAAACGCTTTCTCGTGGTATTAACACGGTAATGCTTGACACAGGTAGTAGAGAATTGATTGATTTACATGCTAAATTATTCAAAAAGCATGGTACAACAACCATTAGAAACTTTGATGCACTGAATGATGTTAACAACTTGGCATACTCTGCCGAGTGTATTAAGCGTCATGGATTGAACCATGAAGTGGTTGTCACCATGATGGATTTACCACCGGGATGTAAAGGGGCACATGATGTACCTTTTTATGAGAAAACATTAAGAAATATTCTTGATTCCGGAATCACTTTTGACAGTGTATGTTTTAAAGATGCATCAGGTACAGCGAACCCACGTAAAGTTTATGAGACCATTGCAATGGCTAGAAAATTGCTTGGTGAAGAGGTTCACTTAAGGTTACATACTCATGAGACAGCAGGTGTTTCGGTTGCTTCATATTTAGCAGCACTTGAAGCCGGTGCCAATGGTATTGACATGGCAGCATCTCCGGTAAGTGGTGGTACATCACAGCCGGATATTTTAACCATGTTACATGCTACAAAAGGTATGGACTATAATCTTGGTGATTTACAGTTAAATAAAGTACTTAAATATGAAGAGCGTTTACATGAGTGTTTGACTGAGTATATGATTCCACCAGAAGCAACTCAAGTATCACCTTTGATTCCATTTTCACCAATGCCTGGTGGTGCGTTAACAGCAAACACACAGATGATGAGAGATTCAGGAAACTTAGATAAGTTTGATGAAGTTATTGCAGCGATGAAAGAGGTGGTTGAACGTGGTGGTTACGGAACATCTGTAACACCAGTGAGTCAATTCTACTGGCAACAAGCGTATGCAAACGTGATGTTTGGTCCATGGAAGCAGATTGCTCCCGGTTATGGACGTATGGTATTGGGTTATTTCGGTAAAACACCGGTTGAAGCTGATCCTGAAATCATTAAATTGGCAGCAGAAAAGTTAAATTTAGAACCAACAACTGAAAATCCTTTAGATTATGCAGACAGAGAAGTAACTAAATCAATGGCGTATTGGAAAAAAGTACTAGAAGATGAAAAGTTGCCAACAACAGAAGAGAATATCTTTATTGCAGCATCATGTGATCAAAAAGGTATTGCGTTCTTAAAGGGTGAAGGTCCTTTAATGATCAGAAAAGGTAAAAACAATCAACAAAGTGGAGGAGAAGAAATGAGTGGAAATTATACAGTAGTAGTAGACGGTAAACAATACAGTGTACAAGTAGCAGAAGGTGATGCCGAGATTCAAGTAACACCTACAGCAGCACCTGCTGCAACGCCTGCAGCAACGCCTGCAGCAGCACCGGTAACAGCAGGAGGAAAAGGTTCTGTTGAGATTCACTCTCAAACACCGGGTAACGTGTGGAAAATTTTAAAAGCTCCGGGTGACAGTGTCAATGAAGGTGAGCAAATTATGATTCTTGAAGCAATGAAAATGGAAATCGATATTGTAGCCGATAAAACAGGTGTGATTAAATCCATTGATGTTAAAGTCAATGATGCTGTTATTGATGGTCAGCTTCTTGCTACAATGGAGTAATCCATGAAATTAAAACAGATTTTTATTTCATTGCTCTTTGCCATGATTGCTTTGACTTCAATGTCACAAGCAACGGGACAAGATGCTACAGCACCTGTTGTGGCAGAAGTGAGTACAGAAAAAAAAGCATATGAGCCTAAAACAATTGCCGAATTGGCAACAAGTTTTTGGCAAACGACAGGTATTAATGCCATTTTTGATGTAAATGACGGTGAAACCACGTCTGAACCAAAAGGTCATGCATATGAGAGAGAGATGACGTGGTTTGAGTCATCTTTAGGTCGTATTATGATGATTTTGATTGTCTTTTTGCTTTTTTATTTAGCGATTGCTAAGAACTTTGAACCATTACTTTTGATTCCGATTGCTTTTGGTGGTCTTCTTGCCAATATTCCTCTTGCAGGTATGGGTGGAGAACATGGAATGTTGGGTATTATCTATAACATGGGTATTGCCAATGAGTTCTTCCCACTACTCATCTTTATGGGTGTTGGTGCCATGACGGACTTTGGTCCACTTTTGGCTAACCCTAAAACAGCATTGCTTGGTGGAGCTGCTCAGTTTGGTATCTTTGGTTCATTGGTTGGGGCTGTAATGATCGGATTTGATCTTCAGTCTGCTTCTGCAATTTCTATTATTGGTGGTGCCGATGGTCCAACATCAATTTTTATTGCGAATAGATTGGCTCCCGATATGTTGGGTGCCATTGCTGTTGCTGCTTACTCATATATGGCGTTGGTACCTGTTATTCAACCTCCGATAATGAGAGCGTTAACAAGTAAAGCTGAACGTGTAATTGTAATGAAAACAACACGTCAAGTACACCGATTAGAGAAGCTGATTTTCCCTATTGTTGTTTTGGTACTTTCTATTTTAGTTTTACCAGAATCTACACCGTTAATTGGTGCCTTTGCATTTGGTAACTTTGCAAAAGAGTCAGGTGTGGTTGACAGATTAAGCGATACCATGCAGAATGCATTGATTAATATTGTAACCATTTTCTTAGGACTTGGTGTCGGTTCTAAACTGGCAGCTGATAAGTTCTTGGTTCTTGAAACCATGGGAATTATGATTATTGGTCTTATTGCATTCTCTGCTGGTACAGCAGCCGGTGTTATTATGGCTAAAATTATGAATAGGTTTTCAAAAGAACCGATTAATCCATTGATTGGTGCAGCAGGAGTTTCTGCCGTACCAATGTCAGCAAGGGTTGTCTCTAAAGTTGGTTCAGAAGAGAAACCGGGTAACGTTTTACTGATGCATGCCATGGGCCCAAATGTGGCAGGTGTTATAGGTTCAGCTGTTGCAGCAGGTGTCTTACTCTCAATATTTAAATAAGTGTATTATTAAGTAAGTTTCTTAATATCTATTCAATAGTATAATTTTAATAAATTATACTTATTGGATAGTAAAATAGATTATTACTACATATGGTAAATTAAATGAGACGAAGGTCTTCTCTTTTTATTTGCTATATTGGTTATGTTGTTTTAATCTCTTAAAATTAGCAAAATATTACATTATAAAAACTAAAGGTACATAAAATGAGCACCCGTACACCAAACGGTCTTGATAAATTAGGACTTGAAAACATTGCTAATGTTTACTACAATTTAAGTTACGATGAACTTCAAGCACACGAAGTCAATAGGAATGAATGTAAAATTTCATCAACAGGTACAGCAATGTGTGATACAGGTATCTTTACGGGACGAAGTCCAAAAGATAAATATTTTGTAGATCAAGCACCGTCAAATGAACATATTTCATGGGGTGACATTAATAAAAAAATTGATAAAGAGACGTTTGATAAACTTTTTGATTTAACCAAAGAACAACTTTCCGGTAAGAGTATTTATATTATGGATGTTTACGCAGGAGCCAGTGCTGCAAGTAGAAGATCGATTCGTTTTATTTCAGAAGTAGCATGGCAAGCTCACTTTGTAAAAAATATGTTTATTCGTCCAACTGAAGAAGAGTTAGAGACGTTCGAACCGGACTTTGTGGTTTACAATGCTTGTAAAATATCAAACCAAGATTACAAAGAGCAAGGGCTAAATTCTGATGTTTATGTTTGTTTTAATATAGAAGATAATGTCTCTATTATTGGTGGTACATGGTATGGTGGAGAGATGAAAAAAGGTATCTTCTCTATGATGAACTACTGGTTACCATTGGAAGGTAAACTTGCAATGCACTGTTCAGCGAATGTTGGTAAAGATGATGATGTCTGTCTTTTCTTTGGTCTTTCAGGAACAGGAAAAACAACACTCTCAACTGATCCGGATAGAGCATTAATTGGTGATGATGAACATGGTTGGGATGATAACGGTGTCTTTAACTTTGAGGGGGGATGTTATGCAAAAGTAATTAATCTTGATGAAAAATCAGAGCCTGAAATTTTTGCAGCAATTAGAAAAGGTGCTCTTTTAGAAAATGTTGTTAGTGATGAAGTCGGTAATGTAGATTATGATGATAAATCAAAAACAGAGAATACTAGGGTCTCTTATCCAATAGAGCATATAGAAAATCATAAAGAAGATATGCAAGCTGGACATCCAAGTAATATTATTTTCTTGACAGCAGATGCATTTGGTGTTTTGCCTCCGGTATCTAAGTTAACAAAAGAACAAGCGATGTACTACTTCTTAAGTGGTTATACGGCAAAAGTGGCCGGTACGGAGCGTGGTATTACTGAACCGGTTGCAACATTCTCAGCGTGTTTTGGTGAAGCATTTTTACCACTACATCCAACAGAGTATGCAAAACTTCTTGGAGACAAGATTGATGAGCATGGTGTAAATGTTTATTTAGTGAACACCGGTTGGAGTGGTGGTGCTTATGGTGTTGGTACACGTATGAGCATTAAAGATACAAGAGCATGTATTAATGGTATTCTAAATGGTTCTATTAATAATGCAGAGTTTGAAGTACTACCAATGTTTGATCTTCAAATTCCTAAAACACTTGAAGGTGTAAAGGACAATGCTGTATTGAATCCTAGAAATACTTGGAAGAATAGAGAAGAGTATGACCGATCATTGGCAAAACTTGCTGGTATGTTTATAGCAAACTTTAATCGTTATAACGATAACGGTTCAGAGTTCGATTATTCTAAAGCCGGACCACAGCTTTAATCTTAAACCTTTACTCTTTTAGAAGGGTTCTACTATGCAGAAGTTTGCATAGTAGATAGCGTGTTTTGTAAAAAGAGTGCCAATAGAATTAACAAACTAATTCCGGCCGGTCTACTGTAGAGTTTGTTTGCTGTAATGTAAATAAGCATAATTGTTGCAGCTGTCATTAATGATAAATCGAAGTAATAGGTTCCCAAAGAGATATCTAAATTTTTGACTAAGGCAGCAGTTCCAATAACCATGGTAGTATTGGCTAAGTTTGAACCAATAATGTTACCGATGGCCATTTCAACCTTACCTTTTAACGCAGCAGAAACAGAGATAACAAGTTCAGGTAAAGAGGTACCAAAACTGATCAAAATAACACCTATAACCCATTCACTGACACCAAAATCTTTTGCAATACTTGAAGCACTGTCCACAGCAAAATGTGCTCCAACAACAACCATGAGGAACCCCAATATAAGGAACCCAATACTACTAATCCATGAAAAGTTCTCTTTGAGTTTATCATCAATCTCTTCAAGTGCTAAACCTTTAGAATCTTCAAGTAAAAACATTAAGTAAGCCAGCATGAGTACTAAAAGTAACACAGCATCAAAGGTTCCTATTTTCCCATCTATGCTCATTAATAAAAAGACCAAAATTGGCATTAGTGCCCAAATACTGTCTTTTGCAAAAAAGTCTCTATCTGAGCGAAAAGATTTAGCAATAATGAAAATAAGTGCTAAAACAAGGGTTATATTTATAATGTTACTTCCCACAGCATTGGCAATAGCAATTTCTGATTTACCATTGAAACTTGCAGCTACACTTGCAGCCATTTCAGGTAAACTTGTTCCAAATGCAATAAGGGTTGAACCAATTACAAATTCAGAAATATTAAAACGTAGGGCGATACGTTCACTTTGATTGACAATAAAGTCGGCTCCAAAAATTAATCCACCCATGGCTAAAATAAATATAACAAAATCCATTAAGACTCCTCAGTTCTTACAATTAAACTTTTTGGAAGATTCAATGTATGAATTATTGACTCTTCTTTTTTTCTCATTTCTCCATTATCTACTTCATGATCGTACCCCAAAAGGTGCAGTAATCCATGTATAAAAAGAAGCATCAGTTCATCCTCTTGCCTATGACCAAGCTCAGTGGCTTTTTGAAGAACATAATCAGCAGAGATGACAATAGAACCTAAAGGCATTATTTCCATATCACTCTCAATTGGAAAACTCAATACATCTGTAGGTGTATCTTTCCCTCGATACTCCTTATTGTATTCTTGAATGGTCTCATTGTTGCATATGGTTAAGTCGATCTCTCTTGATGTGAGTTCTTTGGCAATATCTTCTAATGGTACTGCATTGACAGTTAGGTTGGTGAGATTTTCAATGTTTAACATAGGGCAAAGTTTACCCAAAAAGAGGTAAAATAACAAGGAAGTAAAGCGAATAATTTTATTTAAAAAGGGTTATATTCTATGAAGAAAGCAGTATGTGTAATATCGGGTGGAATGGACAGTGCATTGAGTGCTAAAATAGCTAAAAATAAGGGTTATGAACTTATAGCATTACATTTTAATTATGGACAAAGAACTGAAAAAAAAGAGTTGGAATCTTTTCGAAAAATAGCTAAAAAACTAGAAGCCATTGAGCATTATGAGATCGATTTAGATTTTTTTAAACAGATAGGAGCTTCGGCTTTAACTGATAAAACTTTAGACGTTCCAATTGGAGGAATCGAATCTGGTGTACCTATTACTTATGTACCTTTTCGGAATGGTATATTTATCTCTATTGCTACAGCTCTTGCTGAAAAGCATGCTGCAGAGGCTCTTTTTATAGGTGTAGTGGAAGAGGACAGTTCAGGTTATCCTGATTGTCGTGATACGTATATCAGGTCGATGGAAAAGTCTATTAATTTGGGAACCAAAGATGAAACACAATTAAGCATTAAAATGCCATTGGTACATATGAAAAAATCAGAAATTGTTCAAAAATCTATAGAGTTGGGCGTACCCTTAGAAGATACATGGTCATGTTATAAAAATGAAGATAAAGCTTGTGGAGTATGTGACAGTTGCAGGTTACGGTTGAATGGATTTGAAAAAGCAGGAATGGTTGATCCTATAGAGTATGTGTAGGGTGTTGTCAAAGACAACACCTTATTTTTTACTTTTGTCTCTTAACAAAAGCTTCAATACGTCGAATACCCTCACGGATGGTTTCGATGTCAGTGGCAAATGAGAATCTAAAGTAACCTTCTGCTCCAAAACCAATACCCGGAACAACAGCCACACCTTGCTCTGAAAGTAAATCTTTACAGAACTGCATAGAGTCAGTGCTAATCTCTTTGATGTTCACGAAAAGATAGAATGCACCGTTTGGTTTGACAACGCTTAGTCCATCAATTTTGTTAAAGAGTTCAGTTGCTTCATTACATCGAGCTTCAAAAGCCTCTCTCATCTCTTCTACAACGGTATCGATTGTCCCATCAAGACCGGGAATGGCAGCTGCTTGAGTAATAGAGTTGATGTTGGAAGTACTTTGTGACTGAAGTTTGTTGAGTACAGAGATAAGCTCCATATTTGGTGTTGCTAAGTAACCAAATCTCCAACCCGTCATGGCAGCAGCTTTACTTAAACCATTTACAGTAATGGTTCTTTGGAACATGTCTTCAGAAATAGAAGCTGTTGCCGTAAATTCTTCACCACCATAAACCAACTTCTCATACATCTCGTCTGAAATAACAATGATATTTGTTCCTTTAAGAACTTCTGCCAGTTCTTCTAACTCTTTTCTTGAGTAGATAGCACCGGTTGGATTAGATGGCGTGTTAAGCATCAAGATTTTTGTTTTAGGCGTAATGGCAGCTTTAAGTTGTTCAGGAGTAATTTTAAACCCAGCTTTATCATCCGTTTCAATAATAACAGAAACTCCACCGGAATATTCAACTTGCTCAGGGTAAGTTACCCAGTATGGAGCAGGAATAATTACTTCATCACCCTCATCAACAAGTGCTTGAATAAGGTTAAAAAGAGAGTGTTTTGCACCGTTGTTGGTTTGAATCATTTTTGGTTCATAATCAAGGTTGTTGTCTCTTTTTAGTTTTCCTGCAACAGCAGAAAGGAGTTCAGGCACTCCAGGTACAGCAGTATATTTGGTTTTACCGGCATCTAACGCATCTTTTGCAGCATTTTTAATGACCTCAGGCGTGTCAAAATCCGGTTCTCCGGCTGAGAACGAAAGAATGTCTTTACCTTCTGCTTTAAGCTCTTGAGCCAAAGTTGTAATGGCAATGGTTAAAGAAGAAGAGAGTGTTTGAATACGTTTGGAAAGCATGAAAGCACCTTTAATTTTTGATTATAATCGAAATTTTGAAATTATACTAAAAAATAAATTAAGAAGATGGTAGATTTTTTATTGCTACATTGATTTAATAAAGGTTGAGTAAATTTCGGTCAACTCATGATCTTCTTTTTCCATAAGCTCTACATTTCCTGTTTTTAAGGTTTCTTCAAGAACAGCAATTCTTTTAATAAGATAGTGAAAAATTTCTTTGTTGACATCGGGTAACATGTCATGTCGAAGGTCTGTGCTTTTTGTATCACAATTAATGATTCGTGCAGGAATACCGACAGCTGTTGCATAGGCAGGTACATCTTTAACCACAACCGAGTTGGCACCAATTTTTGCTCCTTGACCAATAGAAATATTTCCTAAGACCTTAGCACCGGCACCTATGACCACATTATTTTCCACGGTTGGATGTCTTTTTCCATGAGAAGTACTTACCCCTCCTAAAGTAACCTGTTGATAGATAACCACATCATCACCAATGATGGCAGTCTCACCGATAACCACACCGACTGCATGGTCAATAAAGACACGGCAACCAATGGTGGCAGCAGGGTGAATGTCAACCGTTGTTAAAAATTGACCAATAGCAGAGATAAATCGTGGAATAAAGCGTAAGCCTTTTTTATACAATGCATTGGCAATACGGTAAAAAAAAAGAGCCCAGAGACCTGGGTAGTTAAAAAAAAGTTCAAAGGTAGAGTGTAGAGCAGGGTCATTACGTTTGACATTTAAAAAATCTTCTTTGATGGTACTAAAAATATTCAAGATGGATCCTCATTATTGGCTTGTATGGTTTTAAGATAACTATTTTCGCTTAAATAGAGATAGAGTTTGCCCAACAATTCTCGTTTTTGAGTTTTATTAATCAAGGTAGATTCCTCAATTTGGTACTTTAACTTTTTATCTAAGTGATTTTTATCATAATCCATGTCTTCTAAAACATCCATGATATTTTGGGATTCAATAAGCTTGTTAAGCAGATAATTCCCTTCTTTATCAAAATCTACAACCACTTCAGTTGGATGCGTAAAGAGATTATGATTCATTCCTAAAACTTCTTGATAGGCTCCTGTTAGAAAGAAGGCAAGAAAATATTCATCGGTATCAACATCAACATCATGAAGATATAAAGGGGCATTTCCATTAAATGCGATTTCACCGTCACTGTCACAGGTAATATCCCAAATGGTAGCCGGATTGGATGGTTTTATATCCAGTTTATCAATAGGCATCATTGGGAAATGTTGCTGTAAACCCCAAAAGTCCGGTAGTGATTGGAATGCTGAAAAGTTAACCAAATAGCGTTCTTGAATCTTATTCTGTAGCTTTTTAAGCTCTTCAGTATCATCATTGTTGAGTAAAAGTATCGATTTTTTAATAATCATATTGACCAAAAGTTCAGCATTAGAGCGATCTTCTAAATCAATGTATCCTAAATCAAAGAGGGTTAACAAACTCTCCATATGGTCTAGTCCATCATGCAGATACTCTCTCGCATTAGAACGGTTCAGGGATGTCCATAAATCATAAAGTTCAGAAATAAGAGGTGGATTGGTCTCTTTTAATCGTAAAGATTTTTCATGGTAATCTTGAGAAAAAAGCTCTAATACAGGAGCAATAAGCACTGAGTGACTTGCAGCAATGTATCTTCCTGATTCCGTAAAAATATCAGGCTCATCTATGCCTTTATTTTTGGCAATCTCTTTAATTAAGTAAACCACATCATTAGCAAATTCAGATAGAGCATAGTTAATCTCTTTAGAATGGGCATGTTGACTGTACTCTACAGCCAATCCCCCTCCAATGTTAATGGCATTAAGTGCTGTAGCTCCTCGATTTTTTAAATCGGCATAGATGTTTCCGGCTTCTCTTAGTGCTTTTTTTAGGGGTGCAATATCGCTCATTTGTGAACCAATATGAAAGTGAACCATCCAAAGTTGTTCTAATAGAGCATGTTTTTTTATAAGCTCATAGGCTTCTAAGAGTTCGGTAGAGGTGAGCCCAAACTTAGAACTGTATCCACCACTTTTTGCCCAGATACCAATGCCTGAACTATGAAGTCGTATACGCACACCAATTTTAGGTATAACAGGTGT
Source organism: bacterium (assembly GCA_018822805.1). Taxonomy (GTDB): domain Bacteria; phylum Campylobacterota; class Campylobacteria; order Campylobacterales; family Sulfurovaceae; genus UBA1140. The sequence continues at coordinate 7,070 of JAHJJU010000015.1, read as the reverse complement.
TTTTCTTTTTTTATTAAACTCTTGGTTTACTTCAATAATGGTTTCAAGTTCACCAAGACCTTCGATAGTAATGGTAATGTTGTGTCCCATATTGGCTGCAATAAAACATAAAGAGATCATCTCTTTGTCTTTAAAGCCGTTAACGGTTATAGGAGCACCCATAGGCGTATGGGTAATAGCAATGACCAATTCAGCTTTACTTCCTGCTTCTAATCCATAATTGTACGCTTTAGAAACATCTATAAGTGTGTTTATAAAATTAGGAAATTGGTTTACTTTTAAAGGAAAAACAGCTTGAAATTTTCCTTGATAATTGAACTCTTCTCTTGCTCGATTAAATTCATTATATAAGGTAGAAATCTGTTTTTTTATAAGATGTGGAAAACGTAAAAGTAGGGGGCCTTTATAGCCTTTGTTACGTATTTGATTGGTTATTTCAAGTAAGGAGGGTTGACTTTTGTAATTGATGTTTACTGTACTGTTTTTTATGACAAAATTGTTGTCTCCCCAAATATTAATACCATAGCTTTTGTTCATTGCTTTCTCCATAGAACTCAGGTTCTTAAATTCAAAAAAGTATTATAGCTTAAAGAGATTATTTTTGTATCAAGTTGCAGTAAAAATATATACAGTAACTGTTCCCATCAAAGATGATGGGACTTTTAAAAATTGAAAATTAAGCTTAGTTAACAGGAACTTCTACTTCAGTACCTTCCCAGATACCGTGTTTAGTACAGTAACCATGTGCTACCAATTTAAGTTTTTTTCCTGTTGGAATAATTGTAAAGGTAGTTGTGTTATGTGCTTTTGTATTACCAAGAGTTCCCGGAACATATGAAGCTTTTGCCAATTGTGTGTCACCATTGAAAAGTGTTACAGACTCAATAAAGTGATCAAAATCATCCGGATGAGTGTACTCGTTACCCATTTTTACAGTTACTTCAAACGGCTCTCCGGCTGTTGCTGTATCAGCACAGTGAATGAATGGTGAATGTCTGTCAATAAGGTCTTTTTTTGCTTCTCTATCGATTTCAGAGATGTCTTGGTATTTGTTGATTTTTGGCATTTTGTTTCCTTGTAATTAATTTTATATTTTGTATTATAGCAAAACTTTTTTTAAATAGGACAATATTTATCCTATTTAACTTCTTCTTTTAATTTTTTTACCCATTTTGAGAATTTTTGTTTCTCTTCTTTGGTTAATGTAGCTTCTTCATGAAGCCATAAATAAGAAGGAAGAGGCATACGAATAGCTATTGATTTAGGAATGTTATCAAGCAACTTGAGTTGTTCCTCTTTAGTGTATTCGCTCCATAGTGAGAAATTGAGTGTTTTACGACCATTTTTAACATGATTCTTGGCATACCATGAAGCAGGAGCGATTTTATCATACCAAGGATAAACCAGACTGTTAGAGTGGCAGACATAACAAGAACGTTTGAGAATGTTCATTATCTCTTCAGGAGCTTTAATCTCATTTTCTGCTTTACCTTCTAATTGTTCAGGAACATCCATTGGAATAAATTGTATGGCGACAAGAGTAATGAGTGTCCAGAACCAAAAACTTTTAAATATCAAAATTCAAATCCCCCTCCGGCACCTTTACTCATGCTATTGTACACAGCATGAACATAGGCATCACGAATTTCACAATGGTTTAATTTAGGACAGGAGAGACAGGATTTTACTCCTTGAGTTACTTGACACGCTTCAAGCTCTTTTTTTTTAACTTGAAGTGTCAGTTCCCATTCGTCAAGTGAAATTTCACTCATCTATTACACTTTGATCCCATAAGCTTCACGTAGAGCAGTTATTTCATAGTTTGAACCAAAGAAACACGGACTGGTATCGTGTGGGTGTGAAGGAACAAGTTCAAGCAGTCTCATCCCTTTATTATTGATGGCTTGTCCACCTGCTTGTTCATACATCAGTGCAAAAGGAATGACTTCAAAAAGTTGTCGTAGTTTTCCATTTGGTTTATCCGAGGTGCCCGGGTAAGAGAAAATTCCCCCACCTTTGACCATAATCTGATGAAGGTCCGGTACCATTCCACCGGAATAACGTAAATGATAACCCTCTTCAAAGAGATCATCAATAAACGTTTTATGGTAATCACACCAGTTTTGTTGGGTTCCTCCACTGGCGTTAAATATTCCTTTTTCATTCATAGTTAGCTCAAAAACCTCTTGAAATTTACCATCAATAACACGAGAAACCTTCGGTTTACCCTTTCGGGTAGCAATAATCAGCTCAACCCTTGGACCATAAACCGTATAAGCAGAGGCAACAAGATTTTTACCTTCTAATTCGCCTTCATAAATTCCAAAAATTGAACCTACAGAGAGATTAACATCGACGAGACTTGAACCATCGAGAGGGTCATAACATACGGTATATTTTCCTGTAGGACTCAATTCTAAAACACCTTCTTTCTCTTCACTAACGAGTGCTTTAACCGAAGCCACATCGGCAAATGCTTTTTCTATAATAAGGTCTGATTGAACATCAAGTTTTAGTTGATCTTCACCTGAAGAGTTTTCTGAATCACTGTAACCCACGTCTTCAGCTTTAATGACATGGTCAATCTCAAAAGCAATTGTTTTAATGGTCTCAAATATATCGTTCATTGTTATCCTTTATACGCGTTTAGCATTTTTGTCTATCCACTCAATAATCTCATGGGGATGGTTTAAATTTAAAATATCAATATTATTAGGAATATTGTAATCACTTACATTGATGGTCTCATCAATGGCAATGGCTTCACTGCAAGTTAAATAACTCTCTTCAATGGAGTTTCTAAAAATTGCAATTCGTGGAAGATCCAAAGTCTTTAAACCTTCAACCAATAATATATCAAAATTATCAAACATTTTAATGATTTCATCTAATGTTTTGTTACGTTTAGAGAAGTATGTGGTACGAGTAGGTGAAGCAACCACAACTTCTGCACCTGTTTGTGAGAACTTGTGACTGTCTTTCCCCTCTTTGTCAAACACAGCTTTATCTTTGGGGTCATGTTTGATAATCGCGACTTCTCTCTCTTTAATCAAAATTTTTGAAATTTTTTCAACAAGTGTGGTCTTTCCACTCCCTGATGGACCGGTAAATGCAACAGCAATGCGTTTCATATCTCTCCTTTAAGTGCAAATTATACAGAAAATTTTATAGGAAATGTGTTAAAATGGATCAAATTAAAAGGTTCTTAATGTATAAAAAAATATTACTACTTTCATCAGCACTTAGCACAGCATTTATTTTAGGTGGATGTACACTTAAAGAGAATTCAAACATCTCGCAGCTTTTTAAAAAAGATGATATTTATCACATCTCGTTACAAAACACAAAAAAAGCACAACTCATTGCTTCATTGGAGACAAAAGCATTGCTAACAGCAACCTATTTGAACCCGGTTTATACCCATGATAATTGTAAAAATTTATGTATGTCGGTTAGCGATGCAGAGTATTTTTTTGTGGGAGTATACATTACCGACAGTGAAAAAAGTGAGTTTAATAATAAAGGATATCTCTTAACCCTCAACGGTGCCGAACCTATAGAGATTAAGAAGTTGGAAAAAGATGACCCTCTACGGTATCAGATGCCGATGATGAACAACTGGAGTACCTATTATAAAGTAAAGTTTCCCATCGTAAAGGGAAATGATATGCAACTTATTTTCGAAAACGATCGGTTTGGGAAGGATATTTTAGAGTATTCAAAAGGTCAGAAACCTTTGTTTGAGACCCTAAGAGATTTAGGTAGATAACGTAGTTTGTTAGGACTTTTTTAGCATACTCTCTGGACTCTAAATAATCTACAAGCTCCATGCTGAGGTAGGGTTCATACTGCCCCTCTTTAAACATGTGCTCACTTTGAATGGTACGTTTTGTAAATCCAATACCTCCATTATAAGCATAGGCAACAAAGAGTGGATGGTAGAGCCATTTGTTCAAATAATTCATGTGTTGATTGGCATAAGATACAGCAACATAGGGGTTAAACATCTCATTTAAATCCAGTTTTTCTTTTCGCTCTTTTGCCAAATGTTTAATAAGAAAAGGCATGATTTGCATCATTCCCAATGCATAAGAGGGCGAAACCGAAGCAGGAATAAAACGGCTCTCTTGTCGACCTATGGCATAAAGAATGGCCATACGTTCTCTACTGTAGCCCCACATTGCTTCACGATAAGGCATAGGGTAATAAGCAATGGTATATTTTGATGCTTTTTCCTTGATGTAGGCATAAATACCTACGGTTTCATAAGCGTTATATTTTTCAGCCAATGCATCAAGTTGTTCAGGATTCTCTAGCATTTTAATTTTTATATGTTCCCAATCTATTGGGTTATTAATATCAAAATTATTTACTGTATTAAAACCTAAATCAGGAGTTTCTACTTTAGGGTAGGGCTCTTTCAAAATATCTCTAGCCCGTAAGGTATAGAGATTTACTTGATGACTTTTTATGAGGTTTTGAAGATAGCTTTCATCTTTAGTAAGCATATAGAACCAAAAATCTATTTGGTCATAGTGACCTTGAGAGTTTGTTTTACTTTTTGCATAATTTAAAAAGTTAATGGCAATCGTGTTTTCATTGTACTCTACAGCATTCATGGCAAGTAAAAAGTTTGATTCAAAACTTAAGTTGTTTTCCTCGATTAAAAGCAAAGATTTTTTACTTTGTTGTAGGGCATGTGTGGTGACTATTTTATGGACAGAGCTGTTAAACTGCTCCTCTTGAATGAGCTTTTGCAGTTGCTCTTTTGAAAAGGGTTTATTAAAGTAGGCTTTTCTATATTTTGAACCCACACCATTAAAAATGTAACATTGGGTTTTTGGGGTCATGGTAGCGAGCATTTTAAAAGGTTTGTTACTGCTCATAACTTTTAAAACATCTGAGTATTTTCCTTGAGCTTGAATTTTTTCATAGAGCTTTTTTAATTCTTTTTTACGCTTATTTGCTGCAACTGAAGGGTAAATAATATAATTATTTGGATCTTTTTTAGTCTCAGCCGTGTTTTCTTGAGGTGTGTATCCTATTTTAGTTTGAATGGCTTTACGCAGTTTATAACTTTTACGTTTTGTCCATTCATAGGCAGTGAGCGCTTCTTCTTTAGAGGTACTTTCTTCTTGTAAAAAACGCCAAGTGTAGTAATCTTTAGCATAGGAGTTGGGCATTGCCTCTATCTCTTGGAAAGAGAGGTTTTGTCCATAAAGATAGGGTATAAAACAGCAGAAGAGGGTTAAAAAAACAATCTTCTTGCTATTTTTCATTACATTCCCATTACAGCATGCATCATTAAAGTATCAAGAAATTGTAATCCAAAAATAATAACAATCGGAGATAAGTCAATTCCGGAAACAACCACAAATGGTATTTTTTGACGTACAAAGTTAAATGCCGGTTGTGTTAGACGGTTGAGTATTTCAACAATAGGATTACGAGGATCCAGCTGTACAAAAGAGAGTACAGCAGCAATAATAACCACCCAAATATATAGGTTAATAACCGAGTGTAAAAGTTGAACAATAGCAAAAATTAATGCGCTCATGACGCGACCTCCAAAATATAAGATTTAATATATGGGTAAACTTCACTTAACTCAGGCCCATTTCCTGCTCCGGTTAAGAGGTACCGTAGTGGTTTAAAGAGGTTTTCTCCTTTTAATCCACTCTCATCCGTAATGTGTTTTGTTAACGCATCAAAGGTTTCAAATGCAGGAGCATTAAAAATAATTTTAGCCATAATGCTCATCTGCTCACCCCATTCACCTGTAAAATCTTTAGGGGTAAAAATTGAACCTATTTTTTCTTTTAATTCATTAATGGTACTGCACTCTTCTAAATAAACTTTTGCCAGTTTACCTATGTCGGTATCTGCAAAACCAAAAAGTGTCGAAAGCTGTTTATCGTCCATCAGCTTAAGGTGTTCACGGTTAATAAACCGTAGTTTTCTCATGTCAAATTTAGTAGCCGATTTAGAGATATGGGTTATATCAAACCACTCAATCGCTTCAGGTAAAGTAAAAATCTCTTTAGGTGCTTTTGAATTTCCCAAAAGTACGAGGTAGTTTAAAATGGCATCGGGTACAAAACCTTGTTCAAACAACCATTTCACCGAAGAAGCTTCATCTTCTTTAGACATTTTTTTACCCTCTTCATTGAGAATAACAGGTAGGTGTGCATACTGTGTATCGTTCTCATAGCCTAAAAGATTTTTAATGTGTATCTGTTTTGGTGTATCACTGATGTGGTCTTCTCCACAAATAATGTAATCAATATCACTCAACATATCATCGCAAGCAGCAGCAAAATTGTGTGTTGGTGTGCTATCGCTTCTTAAAATAACAAATGAATCGATATCATGACCAATAATCACTTCATCAGGTTTCTTAATACGAATAACAAAGGGGCGTCCACTCTCTTTGAGTTCCGTATACGCTTCTTTGCTTAACTCTTGACAACGTTCAGCGTAACGGTAGGCTACGTCATTGGCTTTTGCAGAGTCACGATCAGCTTCAAGCTGTGCATCGCTACAGCTACAGACAAAGGCTTTGTCTTCATCTAAAAGACGAATTGCTAAAGTTTGATGAATATTAAGGTGTTCGCTTTGATGAAATACAGAGTCATGTTTGAGAGCAAATTTCTCTAATACCATCATAATCTCTGTATCTTTCCCTTCTATATTTCGTTGGCTGTCGGTATCATTCATACGAATTTGAAATCGATCGTTTCTCTGTTGTGCAACAATATAATTTAAAATGGCAACCCGCAGGTTACCTATGTGCATATCACCAGTAGGCGATGGAGCAAATCGAAGCATTTTTTCTCCTAAAATCTAGTAACCTGAGTTCGACGGAATACCATAGCCACAATTTTACGAGGTTTTTTATAGGCAACGGCACATTTTTGCAGGACTAACCAGTTAATTCAAAAAAATGTGTCTAAGCCTATGGGAAACCTCGTAAAACCCAAAGGGAAGCCTAAAAATAGGCAATCTTTCCTAAATAAAATTCTTGAATTAGCTACGGCTAGTCCTACGAATTTAATTTTGAAAATCTTACC
>JAHJJU010000014.1 GCA_018822805.1 bacterium | reverse complement strand
TGCTGAGTTCTTTTGTCGCATTAAGAGTTTTATTGCTACACTTAAAAAGAACGCTCTTTCTGTTTTAAATGGGTTAAAAAGTGCTTATGCTTATCAGCCTATAAGGGCTTTTGGGCTGGTAGGGTGCTGAATGGTTACGAAGATAATAATAATCAAAGAGAAATTTTTGGAACAATTCAAGATGTAATGCCAAGTCAGATTAATCAGATTTATGAATTGATGTATGATTTTAAAGGTTTTAGTATTAGTGATGGTTTTTATAAACTGCGTCAAAAAAATGATGAAAGTATTTATCTTATGGAGTATTTTTGTAGAAACGCGTTATGGGCTAGATTTAATGGAAAAGAGATGGATAAAGTTGGAACATCATATAAATACAAACGATTTTTAGCCAATGAACGCATTTTTTTAGCTTCGCTTCTATTGGGAAGACAAAAAATCAATATAGATGAGTTGCTTAAGTTGATTAATAAAAATGTCAATTATGAATTTACAACTAAAGGAAGTTCTCATAGTGTCGGTGAGTATCTGAGAATGGATGAAGGTATTAAAACCTATCTAAAATTCCCAAAAAACATTACATGTAAACATCGAGTGCTAATAGCATTTTTGAACAAAATAAATGCACTGAAAGGATAGTTATGGTGGAAGAAAATAAACATGAAGAGTATAAAAGAATATACTTAAAACGATACATACGGGAGACGAAGCAAAGTTTTGTAGACTACGTACAAAAAAATATTTTTAATCAAGATGAAGTTGGGTTTATTAAAGACAATGCACAACTTCAAATAGCTTTTTTTATAGGAGCATTTATTCAAGTGACTCTCAAAACAGCTTATGGTAAATACGAGAGTGTAACGCTAAAAAAATGGCTAAGTTGGCAGCCTTTCAATAAAGTCAATCTCTTAAAAATTTTCACTCGAACAATTAGTGAGATGAGACGATTGGATTTAGAACACCCCATTGCAGCCCAGTTAAGAAATGAAATAGAAGCTTTAAAGTTGAAAAAATTTCCATCAACTTCCAATGCAAAAGTAGAGTTTTGTATCTATTGGGGAATGGATGCCTATGAAAATTTTCTAACCATGTTAGAAGAGAGTGAAGCTTATCAAGAGTATGTAAAAGAAATTAAAAAGGAGAAAAAAAATGACTAAAGCGAAACAGAGTGAGATACTATTTTTGTATGATGTAGTACGAGCCAATCAAAACGGTGATAGAATGGCTGAAAATCAACCAAGGTTTGATGAATCAGACAATAAAGCGATTGTCAGTGATGTAAGAGTCAAGCGAACAATACGAGATTACATGCTTAATCAAAAAGGGTTTAATAGACCAAAAGATGCTGAGAAAGAGAGTTATAATAAATATATCTTTGTATCTAATGAGACCATACAATTGGCAAGTGATAGAGCAAAAGAGTTAGGGGTTCAAGAAGCTGATAGAGTAGATGGAAATAAAGACGAGAAAGAGAAGATAAAAGAAGAAAATAAGAAGAAACAACTTTCTAACTGGGATGCCGTAAAAAAATGCATCGATATTCGACTTTTTGGTGCTGTTGTACCAAAGCCTAAAATGGAAATTATTGGAAGTGTTCAGTTTAGTTGGTCAAAATCATTAAATCCTACTATAATTATGCCAAACCCAATTACTGGTGGTTTTGGTAGTGAGGGAAATGAGTCTAAAACATTAGGTATGAAACCTGCAATAAAATATGGTCTGTTTGCTGTATATGGTACAGTCAATAGAGCCAATGCACACAAGTTGGATACAACCGAAGAGGATATTGTTGAGATGATAGATGCCCTTTGGCATGGAACCAACTTTTTAAAAACTACTAGTAAAAATCAAAAATCAAGAGCTTTTATTCGTATAGTTTACAAAGAGGATAGCAATTATTATATCGGGTTGCTAGATGAGCTTGTCAGTATCCAACCAAAAGAGGATATTGATTTGATAGATATTAGTGATGTTAACTCATATAATGGTATTGATTTGTCAAAATTGGTAACAAAATTAGAAACTATTAAAAAGCATATTCAAGAGATACAAATCATTATGGATGAAGATATGTTATCTATGAATGATGAGGGGGGAGGAGCTTCATATCATAAGGGTTATAGACTTGATGAAGATATGTTATCTATGAATGATGAGGGAGAAAGAGAAAAACTTGAAATGATTTTTAAAGATTTACCAATAAAAGTAATTAATCCTTTTGATATTCAATTATTAAACAAAGAGCAAGAGAGCAATGAATAATATTGTTGCTTTTGAACTAAGAGGAAATTTTGCTTCATTTGCCGATCCTTTAGGCATTAGTAATACATTTTCTTTGCCTATGCCTACTAAGACTGCAATAGCAGGGATTATTGGGGCAATGATTGGGATAGATGATGTCAAAAGTGATGAAGACTTATATGATTTCAAATATTCAATTGTGTCACTGAACCCTTTAGTCAAACAAACATTTTCACAAAACTTCATTGCTGACTATACATCAAGTGTAAAATCTAAATTTGACAAAATAAAAAAGGGTGAAAAAGTAATAGAGTCTCCTAGTTTTGTCAAACCAAAACCAACCAATCGAGAGCTTTTAATCAATCCAAAATATATCGTTATCGTAGAGCATTCACACTATTATCAGAAGTTGGAGCAGAACCTAAAAAATAGAACGCCTAAATATCCTATCTATCTTGGAAATAGTGAATTTGCAGGAACGTTTGAATATCTTGAAATTGAGACTATTAAATCTTTAGAGGGAGATCATATTCAAGTAAACTCAATTTTTCCTCAAGAGTATGAAATAGAAAGTTTTGATTTGAACAGTATCTATACAACCGTTCGGATGGCAACCAAAGTAGAAAAAGGAAGTTTTGATAATAATAGAAAATATTCTAATTATCAAACCGTTGTTTTTTCAACTGGCACAACCACACTCAAAAAGTGTCAATACTATTCAATACGTTTGAAAGAGACTTTTATTTCAAAAGAGTATATGAATGTAGTGTTAGTGTAATGAAGTATAAATCTCATCCAAATGTTAATTTAAGTAGTCATGTTTATCATATTTATCAGTCATTTCCCAATGACTTGAATCATAGAACAGTTTCTTTTTTTCATGATATTGGGAAAATGTCCCAAGAGTTTCAAGATTATATAAATAAAAAGAGCAATAAAAAAACAACACATGCTTTTGAATCATCATTTTTTTATTTTCTCTTGAGATATGAAAAAGATAGTTTTGAGAATTTTTTAGCAAATTTATATGCTATATATAAGCACCATGGAAACTTACCAGATATTGAACACGATATAAGTAATAATTTTAATTTTACTTTAGATGGATTTAAAAAGCACTATTTTATGAATTTTAGTCAAAGAAATGTTAAAAATATTGGCGAAAAACTTTTTACTATGTCTCAACCAATTTTATCAAATGTAACACAAGAGAAAATAAATAAAGAACTTATAAAGTTTCTCTATTTTTATAAAGATGTCTTAGAGAAGGAAAAATACAAATTTAATACAGTAGAAGAATATTTTCTCTTCAAAATCCGATTTTCAAAACTCATTTTTTCTGACAAATATGAAGCAATTTTCAATCAAGCCTATAAGCAAGAAAAACGTTTTCAATCCCAGAAATACATTGAAAGATTAGAAAGCATTATCCAAGAAAAAAGCAAAAGTCACAATAATTTAAATGATAAACGAAATGAAGTAAGATTAGAGATTTTAGAAAACTATAAAGCTAATAAAGATAAAAAAATCTTCATTATTGAAGCCCCCACAGGAATTGGTAAAACTTTTACGGCACTACACTTAGCTCTACAAATTTCCAATGATTTTAATAAACAGACTATTATTACAGCGTTGCCTTTTACGAGTATCATTGATCAAACCTATAATGAATATTTTAATATTTTTGAATTTGACCAAGATAACATACTTTTAAAACATCATCATTTAACTGATTCCAAAAATAGAATAGAACCTGATACCGAAAATATGCAAGTACTTCAAAAAAACGACTATATCACATCTACTTGGGCATTTGATAATGTCATCGTGACGACATTTAATCAATTTTTATACACGATATTTTCCAATAAAAATAGAGATTTACTCAAATTTTGGAAACTACAAAACAGTGTAATTATTTTGGATGAGATTCAATCAATCCCAAGAGTATTGTTAAAGGATGTCGCAATTACTTTAATATTTTTGTCTGAACATTACAATATCCATTTTATTTTAATGTCTGCGACCATTCCTGCAATTAAACAGTTCTTTGATAAAGAGAGTTTTGCTGAACTCTTATGTACAAAGTATTATGCAAGTAATAATCGATATACGATTGTACCTAAATTGGATATGGAGTATGAATCGCTATTGGAACAAATTAAAACAAAATCAAAAATCCAATCCGTTTTATGCGTCGTCAATACAAAAAAATTTGCTAAAGCAATATATGATGAGTTAAAAGGAAAAGGGGTTGAGAGTCTTTATCTATTGAGTACTCATCTTATTCCAAAACATCGAAAACAAAAAATCGATGAGATTAAAAAGATGCTCAACAATAATATCAAAGTAGTGTTGATTTCTACACAAATGGTAGAAGCTGGGGTAGATTTGGATTTTGATACAGGATTTAGAGAATTGGCTCCTTATGGTAGTATCATCCAAACAGCAGGACGAATTAATCGAAATAATCGCCAAAAAATTTATCAAGATTTTGAATTGGTAGTGTTTATGATTACTCCTCATCCAATATATGAAAAGAAAAAATCACACCCATATCACGATAAAGATATGTTACTGGACAAACAAGATGAACTTTTAGGCAGTCCAATTAAAGAGAGTGATATTTTAGAAAAAGTCAATAGTTACTTTCAAGAAGTGATGGATAGAACATTTTCATTAAATTTAAATGAAAAGATGAAAATGTTAGAGTTTCAATCAGTTTTTGAACTATTTGAAGATAACTTTATGCAAAAAATTCCTAACCTTGTACCAGTATTTGTAGAGATTAAACCAAATTTAGCACAGTGTTTTAAAGAAAAAAAACTTACTCTACTTAGAGAAGCAAGAACAACTATAAAGCTTTCAGAAAAAATGGAGATCAAATCCAAACTAAAAAAGCTAGAGAAAAAAATGTCAAAATATATTATTGATGTCAAACAAGAAGAGACAACACAACTTGAACCAATGTTTAACACTAAAGAGTTTCAAGATTTTACTAATATTCATATTTGTCCATTTGATGATTATGGAAAAAGATATAGTTATAAAATTGGTTGGAATGGTGAATATTGGGATTATGGATTTGACTAAATAAAATAATAATTGACAGATATATTTAAAGATGCTATTATAATATGTAAAACTAAAACAACAAAAGGATTAACATGATAGAAGCGACATTAGCAAACATGAGAAACTCCAGTGATTTTTTTAAAACCAACAATATTATTAAAATATTAGATGGAAGAAAAAAAGAGGAGATTGGTTTTTTTGTACCTCAGATTTTTAAAGAGGAGTTTCAGAAGTTTATAGAGACCGTTGAAAAAAAGAGGAAGTTAGCACTTTTGAATAGGGTTTCAAATGCCCAAAAAAAAGACCCCATAGAAGAGGGGAGTAGCAGTGATGGAATTAAATAGAGGTGATATCTGTTTGGTGAATTTTAACCCTGCCAAAGGTGGAGAGATAGGAAAGCTACGACCTGCTATTGTGATGAGTAGTCTTGAAGAGAATTCTATGCTAGATACCATTATTGTAATACCACTCTCTACGTATATTGAACCAGATGCTCTTCCTTATCGTTATCTTATAGAGAAAAGAGGGAAGTTGAATCAAAATAGCGATGCATGTATCTATGAGATACGAGCTTTGTCAAAAGTACGTGTCAAAGAGAAGTTAACGACACTTAGCAGTAGTGAGTTAGCGACCATTCAAAATGCACTGTGTGCAATCTTGGGATAAAGTGATGAATTTCAACAAAGACCTAATTTCAGGAACCTTAATCCACTACTACGCCACCTGCAAAAGAGAAGCATGGCTTTATAGCCGACGGATTTATGCTGACCAGTATGATGAAAATATTTTGATGGGTAAGGCCTTGGCTGATATTAAAGAGGAGCAGTTGCATAATTTTCCGTTTTCTCATCTGAAATTTGACAAAATAGGCAAAGAGCGTGGGCATTATTTGGTGACCGAGTATAAAAAAAGCATGAGCAACCCTGAAGGGGCGAAGATGCAGTTGCTGTTTTATATGTGGCAGTTAAAAACCTCTTTAAAACTCAAAGAGATTAATGGTAAAGTGATGAGTGGACGAAAAACACACTTTGTGATAGAGGGGAGTGATGAGAATATGGAAAAGATGAAGCGTCTAATCAATGAGGTGAGTGAGTTTCTATCGACTCCTACCCCACCACCATTTGTAGAGATAAAATTTTGCAAGGGGTGTGGGTATCGGGATTACTGTTATTAAATAAAAAGTGCTATAATGAATAAAGTAGTTTTTTCTACAAAAATATAGAAAACCAACAAGGAGCAACCATGACAACGCAAGTTTCAGCCTATATATCAAGTGAGACCAAAGCCAATATGGAACATTACAGTGCAACTTATGGGGTAAAAAAGGGGTATTTAATAGAGAATGCTCTCAACCACTATCTACAGGCACTCTATGAGATACCTGAAGAGTTTATTATCCCTAGTCAACTGGTGTTGAGTCAAGAGTCGTTTGATAGAGTGGTGGATATGATGGAGAACCCACCAGAGCCAACCCAAGCACTGATTGATTTGATGAACCGTAAAGATGATTAATATCCGACCTCTCAAAAAAGAGGATAACCGAAAGAACTTCTCGTGTGGAAAGATAGAGCTTGACTACTATTTTCAGAAGTTTGCAGGGCAGAACCAATTTAAACACTTTGTAGGGACGACCTATATCTCAACCGATGATAAAACAATCTTTGGATTTATCACTGTAAGTGCTGGAAGTCTGATGTGTGATGAGTTGCCCCAAACCGTGCGTAAAAAGTTCCCTCTCTATCCTCTACCTGTACTGCACATCACGCGTATGGGTGTCGATGTCAACTATCAAAACCGAGGTGTTGGCAGAGAGCTTATAGCGACAGCATTTAGATTGGCAGTCGAACAGAAAAAGATGAAGATGGTTGGATGTATTGGGGTGCTGGTTGATGCCAAAGTGGAGGCTATACCATTTTATGAACGACTTGGATTTGTGAAACTTGAAGCCAAGAGAGGAATACCTAAAAAAGACCCTAAACCTATACCTATGTTTATGGTGATTCAGACCATAGAGAAAGCGTTGTAACCATGTACATCATTCTATTTTACGACATAGCCGACCCAAGCCAAAAAGCCAAAGACAACAGCCGTAAAATACGTAAGGCAGTAGAGAAGTATTTAACACGGGTGCAGTTTTCGGTTTTTGAGGGTGAAATACGTGAGAGTGACCTTAAAAAGCTTAAAGCTCATTTAACCAAAGTAGCCGATAAGGCACTGGATTCAATTGTTATTTATGAATCGACACGGCTGAATTATACTGAACGTATTGTGATAGGGGTGGATAAAAATGATGGTATTTTTTCGTAGGAGAGGGCAATGACCAAAACAGACAGAACTCATTTTTTAGTGAACAACGGACGATTGAGACGGCAAGACAACAATTTGTATTTTGACCGTTATGATGAAGAGAATAATGTCACAGGTACAAAACCATTACCCATTAATGCGATAGATGAGATTTATCTTTTGGGTAAGATTGACCTTGACAGTTACAGCATGGCATTTATGGCACAAAATAATATTTTACTGCATTTCTTTAGCCATTTTCAGAGTTTTAGAGGGAACTTTTTTCCCAACAGTTCAAACTCGGTCAATAAGAGTGGGTTTGTACTCTTACAACAGTTACGGGCATTTGACGATGAAGTGCATCGGCTTTATCTTGCTAAGCAGGTGACCAAAGGGCATTTTGTTAATGGGGCAAACAATTGTAAAAAGTACAAGGTCGATTTTGAGATAGAGAAGTACCTTGAAAACTTAGACAAAGCCACCACCATCAATGAAATCATGGCAAGTGAGGGAGCGTTTAAAAAGAACTACTATCAGGCATGGAACAGTATTATTAACAATCAACGCTCTTTTAAGTTTACCACACGGAGCAAACAGCCCCCAACCGACAAGATTAACTGCCTTATCTCTTATGTAAACACACGGATGTATAACATTGTACTCAGTGAGATTTACAAGACCGAACTTGACCCACGTATTGGTTTTTTACACGAGCCAAACTACAGAGCTGTCAGTTTACATTTGGATATTGCTGAGATTTTTAAACCTATCATTGGAGACAATATCATCTTTACGTTGCTAAACAAAAACGAGATAACCACCAAAGATTTTAAAACCGACAGTCGACGGATTCGCTTTACCAATGAGGCGATTAAAAAAATAGAAATGAAAATAATCAGTAAAATGACCGAGCAGACCATCATCGGAAAACAGAAGCTCACATGGCGACAAGTGATACGCCGAGAGGTCAATCAGATAAAACGAAATGTGGTCGAGACGAGCGAATATGAGCCGTTTGTTTTGGTTTAAAGTGTGCTATAATTAAAAAAATAAATTTTAGAGAAGAGGGTAAAATGCACGATAATCTATTTGAAACAATAAAAACACGACTAAATGTTGCCTATAACCCTCTGTCTATTTATATTTTTGGCTCTTATGCTTGGGGAACTCCTACAGCAAATAGTGATATTGATTTGGTTGTAATTGTTGATAGCAGTGAGAAGAAACCATACAAAAGAGCCATTGAAGGAATTAGGGCATTACGAGGTTTGGGAATTGCTAAAGATATTTTAGTTTATACAAAAGATGAATTTAAAAATATTTCAGAAGATGTCTCCTCTTTGTTGTACAAGGTAAAACATGAGGGTATTAAACTTTTATGAGAAGTTATGAAGCTTGGATTTATAAAGCTGAGAGTGATTTAATATTTAGAACCTGATTTTGATGAGGTTTATGAAGCCATTGAGATGGCTAAAGAGATTTTAGATTTTGTAAAAAGTAAGTTATAACTCGTTGAAGCTATATTTAAGTTTTAAAGAAGCATTGTTTTATGGGCTTTTATAAATTTAGAACATCAACTTTAAGCTTATTTTAGGTAAAATTCAAACGTTCAAATATTGAGAAAACACCGAAAAATAGCTTATTCATTGCTATTTGAACTTTATCCCTATGGGATTTGAAACATCCTTTCAAAATATGTAAGCCCTAAAGCAACTCAAATTTGAACTTTATCCCTATGGGATTTGAAACTCTTTAAATATTGCTATCTCTACTTCTTTGTAGTAATTTGAACTTTATCCCTATGGGATTTGAAACACACGTATCTATCTGCACGGTTCATTTTGTTCTCTTATTTGAACTTTATCCCTATGGGATTTGAAACGCCCTAGGGAGCATAATAAACATGTCATGATAGTCATTTGAACTTTATCCCTATGGGATTTGAAACCAACGATATTAATGTGCGTCTTATCTAGCATCTGATTTGAACTTTATCCCTATGGGATTTGAAACAATGAATATTAAATTTACTTAGTTTTAAAATGAATATTTGAACTTTATCCCTATGGGATTTGAAACGATGACTTTGGAAATAAAACCACAACTAAAAGAATTTGAACTTTATCCCTATGGGATTTGAAACAAGCTCATCACCTCCATATCGTTGAAAAAAAGTGAGATTTGAACTTTATCCCTATGGGATTTGAAACGGAGATAAAATTATGATGAATAGCATAGTTTTTCTCCATTTGAACTTTATCCCTATGGGATTTGAAACATGAATTGGCAGGAGACCCAGCAAGCACAGTCATATTTGAACTTTATCCCTATGGGATTTGAAACTAAGCACCAGTTGTGTTGGATTGTAAAGCACCTAATTTGAACTTTATCCCTATGGGATTTGAAACATTTGTAGGGAACACCCTCACGGATGCTTCCATTTTCATTTGAACTTTATCCCTATGGGATTTGAAACGAAAAATGGATTATTCTTTTTTTCTTGAGCCTTTATTTGAACTTTATCCCTATGGGATTTGAAACATGGAATATCTCATTAAAACCTACACAAATGAGGGTGATTTGAACTTTATCCCTATGGGATTTGAAACAAAGCACATCTAACCATTAGCAGCGCAGTGGTATCATTTGAACTTTATCCCTATGGGATTTGAAACAATATCCCCTTTGTGATGTCTAATTCAATCTG
This sequence comes from bacterium, assembly GCA_018822805.1. Lineage (GTDB taxonomy): Bacteria > Campylobacterota > Campylobacteria > Campylobacterales > Sulfurovaceae > UBA1140. The sequence goes on along the minus strand of JAHJJU010000014.1, from coordinate 66,498 downwards.
TAGATTTGAACTTTATCCCTATGGGATTTGAAACAATTGGATAACTGCTTTCTCTAAATATCTATCTTTATTTGAACTTTATCCCTATGGGATTTGAAACATGGTGACCCAGCTTGTGAGTTTCTCGTTGTTTATTTGAACTTTATCCCTATGGGATTTGAAACGATATTGTCACCGTAGAGTGATTCGCTCTTTGATCATTTGAACTTTATCCATATGGGATTTGAAACAAGCTGAAAGGGGTCAATGAACTCTCTCCTGAATTATTTGAACTTTATCCCTATGGGATTTGAAACCTAGTAGAATGATTCAATCTATCACGAAGCAAGATTTGAACTTTATCCCTATGGGATTTGAAACTCAATAGCTTCATCTTCATTGTCTGTGACAACTATTTGAACTTTATCCCTATGGGATTTGAAACAAACAGCATAGAGTTTTGGCACTCATCTCCTATCATTTGAACTTTATCCCTATGGGATTTGAAACAACTCAGTAAAGGAGATACAACCGTGAAAGCACGATTTGAACTTTATCCCTATGGGATTTGAAACTCATTACAAAGATCTCTTGAGATGGCACTTCAAAATTTGAACTTTATCCCTATGGGATTTGAAACGACCCTGCAAAGTTCGTTATGGGAGCTTTAGGTGTATTTGAACTTTATCCCTATGGGATTTGAAACGTAGAATTGCTCCACATTCCATCGGATAGTCCGCATTTGAACTTTATCCCTATGGGATTTGAAACATTCTTCTACGCCAATAGCATATTTTTCTGCCATTATTTGAACTTTATCCCTATGGGATTTGAAACAACTTTGTCATTGTTGATAGAACCCTCCCCAAACATTTGAACTTTATCCCTATGGGATTTGAAACAAGCACATTTTTCAATGTGCTTCATAAAGTGTTTAATTTGAACTTTATCCCTATGGGATTTGAAACGGCTCTTTTTATCCACCCAAAAACAAACTCTTCGTTTATTTGAACTTTATCCCTATGGGATTTGAAACTGGGGCTATCAAGAGTCATGTTCCACTCAAATGTATTTGAACTTTATCCCTATGGGATTTGAAACTCTCAACAAAGTCACCGCTACCATCTTGGTTTTTATTTGAACTTTATCCCTATGGGATTTGAAACTGTGCCTTGACGCCTTCAAGGTAAAACTCTAATTATTTGAACTTTATCCCTATGGGATTTGAAACAAAAACATGCTGTTGCACACTACGAGCAGAAAGATTTGAACTTTATCCCTATGGGATTTGAAACATGATATGCCCCTGCTCTTCGAGTCTTTTTGTTAGATTTGAACTTTATCCCTATGGGATTTGAAACAAAAATATTTTGGTAAGGATTGGAAATTTTTCTGGAATTTGAACTTTATCCCTATGGGATTTGAAACTGAGTCATTGGTATTTCAAATTAACAATGGCTATATTTGAACTTTATCCCTATGGGATTTGAAACTTAGCAAGTGCTTTTGTTTCTGCCCCTAGAAATATTTGAACTTTATCCCTATGGGATTTGAAACAAGAACTCTTCGGCTACAAATGAAACAGGTGCATAAATTTGAACTTTATCCCTATGGGATTTGAAACAATTCGATACAGCAGTGGTAGAAGGTGTTGCACATTTGAACTTTATCCCTATGGGATTTGAAACTGGGATTCTCTTGTTTTTGCGAAGTAGTGTGTAAATTTGAACTTTATCCCTATGGGATTTGAAACAAGTGGATTATGGGAGCTTACTTAGATATAGGTGTGATTTGAACTTTATCCCTATGGGATTTGAAACGCTGAACAATCTGCTGAATCCATGCTGAACGGTGTTGATTTGAACTTTATCCCTATGGGATTTGAAACATAATTATGCTGAAATGTTTGAAAGAATGGTTACAGATTTGAACTTTATCCCTATGGGATTTGAAACGGTACTTTAAAATAAGGTTAAATATGAAAACAGAAGATTTGAACTTTATCCCTATGGGATTTGAAACTGTCCTTGTTGTGGCTCAAAAATAACCAACAAGCAAATTTGAACTTTATCCCTATGGGATTTGAAACAAATTTGAGATTCTTTTTAAGGGCAAGTATCAACATTTGAACTTTATCCCTATGGGATTTGAAACGAATATCGGGGGTCATGTATTGCCCATGCTGACATTTGAACTTTATCCCTATGGGATTTGAAACGACTATATGAGATATGCAAAGACAAGTTAGACGCAATTTGAACTTTATCCCTATGGGATTTGAAACACTGTAAAAAATCATAATAGTTTTTTTGATGAGATTTGAACTTTATCCCTATGGGATTTGAAACAATTGTCAACATCTGCACCAGTTAGAGAGTATTATTTGAACTTTATCCCTATGGGATTTGAAACTTTGAAAAAATAGTAGAAGTTCTTCAAAGAGATAAATTTGAACTTTATCCCTATGGGATTTGAAACATACTCCAGCTGTAATTTGTATGGTTTCCATTACTTATTTGAACTTTATCCCTATGGGATTTGAAACAAGGATAAAAGAGATGAAAGCAATAAGAAATAAACTGATTTGAACTTTATCCCTATGGGATTTGAAACCAGTCTAATACGACTGGTCATGATAATTCAGCCCATTTGAACTTTATCCCTATGGGATTTGAAACTCAGTATTCATCTCTATAAACTCACACATTAAGTATTTGAACTTTATCCCTATGGGATTTGAAACGTGCGATTATTGTTCAAATTCATAGCGAAAACACCAATTTGAACTTTATCCCTATGGGATTTGAAACAGAAAAGCCTATGCCTTCTCATACAACCCTACAAATATTTGAACTTTATCCCTATGGGATTTGAAACTAAGTATCTTCATCCATCTTTTTAGCATCATGCATTTGAACTTAATCCCTATGGGATTTGAAACAACTCTGCTATGATGGTTTCATACTTTTCTTTTATTTGAACTTTATCCCTATGGGATTTGGAACACAATGAAAGAACTCTACAAACTAGAAAAAGAACAATTTGAACTTTATCCCTATGGGATTTGAAACCTAGCACCAGTTGTATTAGACTGTAAAGCACTTTATTTGAACTTTATCCCTATGGGATTTGAAACAAAACAGGGTTCAAACCCTCCAAAGTCTGCTTAAATTTGAACTTTATCCCTATGGGATTTGAAACGAAACTACAGTTACATTGCTCTGTACCTTGCCAATGATTTGAACTTTATCCCTATGGGATTTGAAACAACTTTGGATTGTCTTTAATAGCTTGTTGAGCTAATTTGAACTTTATCCCTATGGGATTTGAAACACCCATCAATTATAAAACAAGCTCATAAATGGTGTCATTTGAACTTTATCCCTATGGGATTTGAAACGCAAAAAAGCAAAAAGTTGTCCAAAATGTGGAGAAATTTGAACTTTATCCCTATGGGATTTGAAACACACCCCACGTTTCAGCATAGAACCGAGCAGAATTGATTTGAACTTTATCCCTATGGGATTTGAAACTTTCTTTTTCTTCTTCTTCGGTAATGTTCGATTATTTGAACTTTATCCCTATGGGATTTGAAACAATTGAGTCTTTTTACCATCTCTTAAAAGAAGTGTATTTGAACTTTATCCCTATGGGATTTGAAACTTACGCTGTTGAGAAGATAAAGCAAAAGAAAAAATTTGAACTTTATCCCTATGGGATTTGAAACTCGGGTTTGGGTATTGATGTTGTTTTGGCTTCTTTTATTTGAACTTTATCCCTATGGGATTTGAAACTCATGATGAAGATAAAGAGCAACGTGAGCAGGTATTATTTGAACTTTATCCCTATGGGATTTGAAACTTTTTTAAATCTTCTTATTGGTACGCCTATTTCTAATTTGAACTTTATCCCTATGGGATTTGAAACAAATTGCTTTCGACTCTTCAATGCTACTTGAATCATTTGAACTTTATCCCTATGGGATTTGAAACATGAAAATGCTACATTGCAAGATGCTATTGATAATTTGAACTTTATCCCTATGGGATTTGAAACGTTTGTCTCTTTGGGCAATCTGAGAAAGGTAGCCATTTGAACTTTATCCCTATGGGATTTGAAACGACAATAGAAATGCTTACAAAGAGGAGTATATCTCTATTTGAACTTTATCCCTATGGGATTTGAAACGGGGTAAAGAAAGGCTTTTTTAAACCTACCCCTTTATTTGAACTTTATCCCTATGGGATTTGAAACTTGTTGGAACGGTTGCAGTTTCGTATGGAGTTTTATTTGAACTTTATCCCTATGGGATTTGAAACGTGACAGTTTCAGATACTGGAATAATTTCAGTAAATGATTTGAACTTTATCCCTATGGGATTTGAAACGTCGTATTCGACTAGAGAGGTAATGATGAGATGAATTTGAACTTTATCCCTATGGGATTTGAAACGCTACTGTCATACCTTTAACCTCTGCAATTAGAGGATTTGAACTTTATCCCTATGGGATTTGAAACAGTTTAATGGTTCGGATTATACCATTGGAGGTAAATTTGAACTTTATCCCTATGGGATTTGAAACGAGTTTGCACGTTTCACAAAAGTCTCATCTCCAAAATTTGAACTTTATCCCTATGGGATTTGAAACGTGGAGGTATGTAATGGAAGATTACGATATTTTATTTGAACTTTATCCCTATGGGATTTGAAACAATCTCCTCGAACCACTTCTATGTCAAGCACATATTTGAACTTTATCCCTATGGGATTTGAAACAACCCTCAATCTTTTTCAAAAATTCAGAAGCACGAGATTTGAACTTTATCCCTATGGGATTTGAAACAAAAAAGTAATGGTTCTCTTTGGTATTGGCATCCATTTGAACTTTATCCCTATGGGATTTGAAACAGTTGATTACCATGATTTTAGTACTCATTTTTCTAATTTGAACTTTATCCCTATGGGATTTGAAACTTGGGTTTTCCAAGAGAGAGGCGATTAGGTGTTGATTTGAACTTTATCCCTATGGGATTTGAAACTTTTTTTTAATCGCACCATCTGGAAGTGGATCACCATTTGAACTTTATCCCTATGGGATTTGAAACATGGTCGAACACAGCAAGATTTGCACTTGCACTGATTTGAACTTTATCCCTATGGGATTTGAAACTTTCAATATTGACTACTTCGGATTTGTGAACATTAATTTGAACTTTATCCCTATGGGATTTGAAACCTTTGTTTCCTTGCTTTTTTTCTTTGTAGGACATGTATTTGAACTTTATCCCTATGGGATTTGAAACAGTCAACCGACTTATTCAGTTTGCTTTTTTTTGTTTTATTTGAACTTTATCCCTATGGGATTTGAAACAATCAAACTCAATCGACAGATAAACGAGTTAAGATTTGAACTTTATCCCTATGGGATTTGAAACATTGCTGGAGCATCTGAACCTAGTTTTGTGTAGTTGATTTGAACTTTATCCCTATGGGATTTGAAACTCTATACAGTACAAATAGAGACAGATGATGTGACATTTGAACTTTATCCCTATGGGATTTGAAACTCTCTCGTGCCATCATTGACGCTTGTAAAGCTTATGATTTGAACTTTATCCCTATGGGATTTGAAACGCTTTCGTTGTAGCTGTCAGTGCAGCATTTGTTGCAATTTGAACTTTATCCCTATGGGATTTGAAACATCAAGCATTTAGAAATTTTGAGCAAAGCCCCACTTTATTTGAACTTTATCCCTATGGGATTTGAAACACTCTAATTTGTCAATTAGCTCAAACGTCCCTGCTAATTTGAACTTTATCCCTATGGGATTTGAAACTTTGATGATGGTATAGAGCAAGAAGTTGATAGTGCCATTTGAACTTTATCCCTATGGGATTTGAAACCTTGCTTCTAATCTCTTCAATGTTCATCTTCTATATTTGAACTTTATCCCTATGGGATTTGAAACAGGTTTCCTCTTCCTATAAAGAGAATAATAAAGAGCATTTGAACTTTATCCCTATGGGATTTGAAACCTTCCTAGAATGTTACCTAAGTCTGTTAATGAATATTTATTTGAACTTTATCCCTATGGGATTTGAAACGTGAAGCAGAAAGAATCCTAAAAGAAAAAACGCCCAATTTGAACTTTATCCCTATGGGATTTGAAACCAAGTGGGTGCGTCTTATTGGGATACAACGTTAAATATTTGAACTTTATCCCTATGGGATTTGAAACAAATAAATCCGACGGGAGTAACAAGCGAAGGATATATTTGAACTTTATCCCTATGGGATTTGAAACAAGGAATGATGACATATGGAAACGCAGGAAATATAAATTTGAACTTTATCCCTATGGGATTTGAAACTATAAGTTTAGATAAAATATGTTTAACAAATTTTATTTGAACTTTATCCCTATGGGATTTGAAACTCCACGCATCGTTTTTTTCATCATCCCCCATATAGGATTTGAACTTTATCCCTATGGGATTTGAAACGCATAAAGTCAATTAGTGGTTTTGCTAACTTTCTTTTATTTGAACTTTATCCCTATGGGATTTGAAACAGTGGTTTGGTGCAATCGTCCATGATATGAAAAACAATTTGAACTTTATCCCTATGGGATTTGAAACATGTATTCGGAAGGCAGAGGTAGCAAGGCAAGAACTATTTGAACTTTATCCCTATGGGATTTGAAACCACATGTATTGCAAAAAGGTTGCAGACGCTCTTAAATTTGAACTTTATCCCTATGGGATTTGAAACACATAGTTCAACGCCTCTAGGTAGGTTTTTTTAATTTGAACTTTATCCCTATGGGATTTGAAACTACGAATAGGTGGATGGGGAGCAGGTCAGGAAAGAGATTTGAACTTTATCCCTATGGGATTTGAAACAAAAGCTCGGAATCACCAGAGCCTATTACGAGACGATTTGAACTTTATCCCTATGGGATTTGAAACTCAAAAATAAAAAGCTCTCTTACCATAGTAGTAATTTGAACTTTATCCCTATGGGATTTGAAACTGGATTCATATTGTACTAACTTCAGGGCTCACCTATTTGAACTTTATCCCTATGGGATTTGAAACATCCATAAAAAAATCATCTCGCTTTTACTTCACATTTGAACTTTATCCCTATGGGATTTGAAACACTCTAAAATTATCCTGAAGATGTCTAAAGAACTCATTTGAACTTTATCCCTATGGGATTTGAAACATCTCTTTTGATTCTAAACGTTTAGATGCATTTCATTTGAACTTTATCCCTATGGGATTTGAAACCGAAATATGCCTGACACTAACGACACGGCTCCACCATTTGAACTTTATCCCTATGGGATTTGAAACAAGTGCTTGACGATGAGAAATACGCTGTTACATACATTTGAACTTTATCCCTATGGGATTTGAAACCTATAAAGCAGTACAGGTACTAAAGTAATGTAACTGATTTGAACTTTATCCCTATGGGATTTGAAACAGTCTATTTGTAATATTAGTGAAGACTCTTGTAGATTTGAACTTTATCCCTATGGGATTTGAAACATATCCCAAACTAAATCTGAGAACTTTTCAACAAAAATTTGAACTTTATCCCTATGGGATTTGAAACGAAACCGTCTCTTATGTGGCTCTTATCGTTGCAGTATTTGAACTTTATCCCTATGGGATTTGAAACGTGCTGTTGCTACTGCTGGAATTGTTCCTGCAGATATTTGAACTTTATCCCTATGGGATTTGAAACTAGTGGTACAATATCTTGTAGTACGGCTTCGATTCATTTGAACTTTATCCCTATGGGATTTGAAACCATACCTTTTGAAGTATGCACAAAAGACTTTAGATGATTTGAACTTTATCCCTATGGGATTTGAAACTACCTGTACTGCTTGTACTTCTCCTGATGACCCTAATTTGAACTTTATCCCTATGGGATTTGAAACATAATAGGTCCTGGTACTTTACCGTTTCAAAAAATTTGAACTTTATCCCTATGGGATTTGAAACTTTTTAATGCTGTCCATAGGAATCGCACGGTTTGATTTGAACTTTATCCCTATGGGATTTGAAACTATAAAGCTCTCGTAGGAGGTTGCCCATGTTAGATTTGAACTTTATCCCTATGGGATTTGAAACACCATTGCCAACAATGAATCCCAATTCCTAGAATATTTGAACTTTATCCCTATGGGATTTGAAACGGCATCGTATCTATGGCTAAATTACGTGAATTTATTTGAACTTTATCCCTATGGGATTTGAAACTGAGTATAGATGTAGAGTAGAGGGCAGGAAGATTATTTGAACTTTATCCCTATGGGATTTGAAACACAGGAATAACACCAATAACAAGAGTCATGAGAGATTTGAACTTTATCCCTATGGGATTTGAAACTCTCAGTCACTGGCTTCTCATCCTGTACGGTCTCATTTGAACTTTATCCCTATGGGATTTGAAACAGAATACAACAACAGTTGCACCAAGAATTCCATTGATTTGAACTTTATCCCTATGGGATTTGAAACTATTTTAATCTGCATATTCCCGTACCAGTATTAATTTGAACTTTATCCCTATGGGATTTGAAACTCTTCTAGATATGCATTGTATGGTTCAGATAAGTTTGATTTGAACTTTATCCCTATGGGATTTGAAACTTCCTTTTTTGAGTATTCATTGTAATTTGGTCTGAATTTGAACTTTATCCCTATGGGATTTGAAACTCATCCCCTTTTGCTCTTCTAGTTCTAATCTTGCTCATTTGAACTTTATCCCTATGGGATTTGAAACCACAACACTTATGCAAAATAAAGACATTTATGACAGATTTGAACTTTATCCCTATGGGATTTGAAACAAATATATCACCACCCCCCCTTGACATTTTAAAACAAATTTGAACTTTATCCCTATGGGATTTGAAACATGCTTAGGATTATACACAAATATGGTGGCTATAATTTGAACTTTATCCCTATGGGATTTGAAACGAGCGTTCACTCTTTAGTTTGCAGCAAAGCAGTATTTGAACTTTATCCCTATGGGATTTGAAACAAATAAGTCTGTACAGCTTTATTTTTAATAAAAGATTTGAACTTTATCCCTATGGGATTTGAAACGCTGCTTTGACCTCTTTTATCTCATCTATTGCACCATTTGAACTTTATCCCTATGGGATTTGAAACAATTCATGTCAATCTGAACTGTGTCACCTGCATTAGATTTGAACTTTATCCCTATGGGATTTGAAACACTATGGCAATATGGTTGCCTTCAAAATTCTTCAATTTGAACTTTATCCCTATGGGATTTGAAACCTGTTCCACCATGGTAAGGAGCAACTTTCTTTCTTATTTGAACTTTATCCCTATGGGATTTGAAACCAGGAAAAGTAATACAGTAGCCACCACTTCGCATAGATTTGAACTTTATCCCTATGGGATTTGAAACTCGTGTATGGAAAGATAGTGACTTCTATGTACGTATTTGAACTTTATCCCTATGGGATTTGAAACGTTTGCAGCAAAGCAGTACAGCTGGGGCAGAATGATTTGAACTTTATCCCTATGGGATTTGAAACTAGATCGTATCTCTATGCAAGAGTTCAAAGATAAGGATTTGAACTTTATCCCTATGGGATTTGAAACATAACCGGTGTAAATCCAAGTATGATCTTGGCTACATTTGAACTTTATCCCTATGGGATTTGAAACTCGGATTTTTCTAACCGTGCCTCATGCTGTTTCACATTTGAACTTTATCCCTATGGGATTTGAAACATCCACGGTCATCGAATGGGTGTTTTTTGTATTTTTATTTGAACTTTATCCCTATGGGATTTGAAACATTCTTGGTGCAAATTGTAGGGTAAATGTTCTGCATTTGAACTTTATCCCTATGGGATTTGAAACTCTCTAGCACATAGACACCCCATAGCCCTGTAGCATTTGAACTTTATCCCTATGGGATTTGAAACCTGTAGAGGGGGCAAGTGCTAGAGCTTCTTTGGCTTATTTGAACTTTATCCCTATGGGATTTGAAACTCAGCTGCAACTTGTCCGGCACCATCACCGATAGTATTTGAACTTTATCCCTATGGGATTTGAAACAAATCCATCCGAGAAGATGGCTACACTATGCCAAATTTGAACTTTATCCCTATGGGATTTGAAACTAAAAAATTCAAGGAGTTAAAAATGCAAGTAGAAAATTTGAACTTTATCCCTATGGGATTTGAAACGTGCAGAAGATGCAAAAGCATTATCTATAGAATTATTTGAACTTTATCCCTATGGGATTTGAAACAATAAGAAGCTGTAACAGGAGCTGAACCACTTGCATTTGAACTTTATCCCTATGGGATTTGAAACTATTGTGGGCTTGTTCCACGACCATCATTTTTTTCATTTGAACTTTATCCCTATGGGATTTGAAACTCTCTCTAAAAAGTACTCAAAATAGTTGGCATCGATTTGAACTTTATCCCTATGGGATTTGAAACCAGTTCAGGTTTGAACTGGCGAGATGGATACGACCATTTGAACTTTATCCCTATGGGATTTGAAACGAAATATTAGCGGTGGACTAAAAATAAGTGAAGATTTGAACTTTATCCCTATGGGATTTGAAACGTCTGTAATCATTATGCCTAGTTTGAAACAAGTATATTTGAACTTTATCCCTATGGGATTTGAAACGACTTCGTTTCTTCATCGTAGTACCAATCGGTGAAATTTGAACTTTATCCCTATGGGATTTGAAACCTACACTCTGTACACCAGTAGTAACCTGTTCCTCATTTGAACTTTATCCCTATGGGATTTGAAACTAACTGGGTACTTCTGTTGGTGTAGAGTATTCTGCTTCATTTGAACTTTATCCCTATGGGATTTGAAACGTAAACCGTCGGCTACTTGCTTAAGCTCTGCTCTATTTGAACTTTATCCCTATGGGATTTGAAACTAAATACCCTCAATACGTTCACGCTCTGCTGTAGATTTGAACTTTATCCCTATGGGATTTGAAACATCAATGGGCTTCTTAGTTTGTTTTCACTTTTATCAGATTTGAACTTTATCCCTATGGGATTTGAAACAAGAACTTTATGGACGGTTACCCGTTTCATGTTCATTTGAACTTTATCCCTATGGGATTTGAAACACGTCCATCAGGTAGCTCAATTCATCGTGGCTTAATTTGAACTTTATCCCTATGGGATTTGAAACTCATCTACTATTTTATCCACATTGTTACCATACGATTTGAACTTTATCCCTATGGGATTTGAAACTGGCTAACACTTTACTATGCGATTTTGTATCGCAGGGATTTGAACTTTATCCCTATGGGATTTGAAACACAACATCCAACTTAATTCCTAGGTCACGAGCCATAATTTGAACTTTATCCCTATGGGATTTGAAACGGTACGTCCAGCTCTATGTTATCCTGATATAATAATTTGAACTTTATCCCTATGGGATTTGAAACATAATAATAACTATTATCATTTAAAGGCAAATTTTGCATTTGAACTTTATCCCTATGGGATTTGAAACTAGTAAAGACTTCATAGAGTAATCTATAGGTCCATTTGAACTTTATCCCTATGGGATTTGAAACAAAAAGCAAATGAGCATAAAGACAACATAGGCAAAGATTTGAACTTTATCCCTATGGGATTTGAAACATGCGTAGTCCTTATATTCCTCTTTGATTAGTCTTATTTGAACTTTATCCCTATGGGATTTGAAACTTGCTGATGAGTTGTTCAGTATTATCCTAACCAATATTTGAACTTTATCCCTATGGGATTTGAAACATAATGTAACTAAGCCGCAAATACAAATAAGAGATTTGAACTTTATCCCTATGGGATTTGAAACTTTTAATGTTGTAGCTGTACGTGATTTCTTTGAATTTGAACTTTATCCCTATGGGATTTGAAACTTAAGCTCTATTAAGTTTAACCCATCTTGGTCAAATTTGAACTTTATCCCTATGGGATTTGAAACCCTCTGTTTTGCTGTCCACGTCAAGGTTTGTCCGTGATTTGAACTTTATCCCTATGGGATTTGAAACTCGGCTGCATCAGTTAAAATTGTTAGGTTTGACATGATTTGAACTTTATCCCTATGGGATTTGAAACCCTGCCACTCTTCTAACACGAAGTGTTGTCCTGCCAATTTGAACTTTATCCCTATGGGATTTGAAACATACAGCAACTCCACAGTTTAAGCCAAAGGGACAGATTTGAACTTTATCCCTATGGGATTTGAAACTTTTTAAAAGTGTAACATATATTCCAATGACATTGATTTGAACTTTATCCCTATGGGATTTGAAACTTAAGTGGTGGGTCCGGGGAGATTCGAACTCCCGACATTTGAACTTTATCCCTATGGGATTTGAAACTCACTCTCCAAGATCTCATTTATCATATTCTTATTTATTTGAACTTTATCCCTATGGGATTTGAAACTACAAGCTCTACTAAGCATTAACGATATGTTTGTTTATTTGAACTTTATCCCTATGGGATTTGAAACGAAACAGCACGTAACTATGTAAGTAAGGGGTAAAATTTGAACTTTATCCCTATGGGATTTGAAACTAGCGACGATGGTGCGATACACTATTGTGTAGAATTTGAACTTTATCCCTATGGGATTTGAAACGCTATTCAAATTGGCAGAGTATTTCAGGGTGGTTTGATTTGAACTTTTTACTTTACCGAATTAAGCGTCAATAAGCGACAACTGTTTTCTAAAATGGCCACTTTTTTTACCATTTCTGTTAAGTCTCTGTCATAAGAGATGAGTCCGAAACCTTTAATGAGAAGAAGATGATTGTTGTTGTTTTGGAAGTAGTTGCTAATTTCATGTGAGGCACGTTCTTCCCAGTCATTGAAACTTTTTGGGTCGTATATTTCCATTTCACCTAAGAGTTTGTAGCCGTAGAAATCTTTAGGTATAAGTACATCATGCTCAAAAGAGTAGGCTGTAGCATAGGGGGGCATGGTGTAGGCGATGTATTTGGCATTGGGTAAAGCATTGTAAATTTGTTCATGAATATTGGAATGACCGGAAGCATCTTTCCATCGGTAATCTTTTCTGATATTGCAGGTTAGTCGAATGAAGCCATCTTCATTTATTTCTCCTAAAATTGCCTCTTTTTTGTTAATAACAAAGGAACTTATGTCTACTTTTGCTGAGATAGAACCATGAAAAACACCAAAATAGTTTTTATTAAACATAGAGTGAGAAATAAGTTTGAGTTCATTAAGAAGATACGTATTCATAAAAAAATAGCCTTATACTGTTATTATATATTTTTGGTATTATATCGTTTTAATTAATAATGAAAAGTGAAAAATGAATAACTATAAAGGTCTCAAATGAATATACCTCATATACCTGTACTCTTAGAAGAAGTATTAGATGGATTCTCAAGCATAAAAGAGGGGTATTTTGTTGATTGTACTTTGGGATATGCAGGTCATTCTGAAGCGATGTTAAAAACTTACCCACAGATTAAGCATATCGGTATTGACCGAGATGATGAAGCGTTGGATTTTTCAAAAAAGAGGTTAGCACCTTTTGACGATAGAAGTACACTTTACAAAGGAACCTTTGCGACCACACTTCCTACGCTAAAAGAGAGACCGATAACAGGGCTGTTAGCCGACTTTGGGGTCTCATCACTTCAGCTTGACAAAATGGATCGTGGTTTTTCTTTTGAGAGTGAAACCTTAGACATGCGTATGGATGCAACAGCAGCTCTAAGTGCTTACGACGTTGTTAACCACTATAATCAAGCACAGTTGGAGTACATTTTAAATCATTATGGTGAAGTGCGTTCTTACCGAAAAGTAGCTGCAGCGATTATCGAGGCACGTCGTTATGCAGAGATTACGAGTGGGAAAGAACTTGCAGATATTATTTCTACGGTTATTCCTAGAGGAGGAAAGATCCATCCGGCGACCTTGTCTTTTCAAGGTATTCGGATTGAGGTGAACAATGAACTCGGAGAAATCGAAGGGCTTTTAGATGTCTTGGAAGAGAAGTTTAAAGCAGGTGAGTTAAATGGAGCAATCGTCTCGTTGATTACCTTTCACTCTTTAGAAGACCGATTGGTTAAAAACCGATATAAAAAATGGGCTACAGCCTGCATATGTGATGCAGAAGCGATACGTTGTACCTGTGGTAAAAATCATGAATTGGGTAAAATGTTGGTACGCAAGCCCATTACGGCAACCAAGGGTGAACTGAAAATCAATGCACGTTCACGCTCTGCAAAATTGCGAACATTTATTTTTAAAGGTTAAACGATGACAACAATGAAAGAAGAGAATGGTGTAACAGGTAGTATGGTACTTATAACGGTTTTTTCTGTTGCTTTGGTGTTGCTTTTAACCTTACCCAACATCTATTTGGACAATCAAATCTATTATGAGAGTCGGCACCTTGCTCATTTACACAGTGTTAAGTTAACACTTGAAGAAGAGCAGAATATTATAAAAAGTAAACTCGAAGAGATCAATTACCAAGAGAATTTACAAAGTCAAAGTATAAAGTAGCCGAGATGATTAGAAAATTTCTCGAGTTTGCCATAGATCGTCCTGTGTTGAACCATATTTTTATGGTCTTTATGATTGTTATGTCTATTTTTGCCTATAAGAGTATTCCTAAAGAGATTTTTCCTCCCTCTCAACTCGATCAAGTTTCGGTTACGGGTTTTTATGCAGGAGCCAGTGCTGATGTACTGGATAAGATGGCTGTCAAAAATATTGAAGATGAATTAAAAGCTATCTCGGAAATTGATACCATTTATACCACCATTCAAAATGGTTTATTTTCTATTGTGGCTGACATTATGCCGGGGAATGACAATCAGATGGTGTTAGGCGAGGTAAAGGACATTATATCAAATATCAGACGTGATTTACCTTCGGATATGGATGAGCCCATTGCTAAAGTGGTGGTGCATAATTTCCCCCTTATTTTGGTTGCCATTGCCGGTGATGCACCCATTAGTGAATTGGTAGATGCAGCTGATGAGTTAAAGACACGATTAACACTCATTGCAGATTTGAGCGACATTGCCATTCGTGGAGAGTCGGATGAAGAGATACTCATTACCCTTGACCAGAAAAAAATAGATGCTTATGGACTTTCTAAATCTGCTGTCTATTCAGCCATCTCTTCACTCTCTTCTATTTTTCCTGTAGGAACCATTAAAGAGCAGGGAAATCACCTCTATATTTCAACCATTAATGGTGAAAAAAGTAAAGAGCGTTTAGAGCAGAGTATGCTTTCTGTGAATGGAAAACGTTTCTACTTAGGAGATATTGCTGATGTTAAATTAGGATTAGCAGACCCGGATCAGCTTTCACATTTTAATAGTAAACAAAATGTATC
The DNA here is from genome assembly GCA_018822805.1 of bacterium. Lineage (GTDB taxonomy): Bacteria > Campylobacterota > Campylobacteria > Campylobacterales > Sulfurovaceae > UBA1140. The sequence continues at coordinate 51,087 of JAHJJU010000014.1, read as the reverse complement.
GTTAGACATTCAAAAGACCAAAGAGGGAAATGCCATTGCCTTAACTAAGGAGATACGAAAAGTACTGGCTGAGTATAACGAAACATACAAAGGTAAATTGACCTTTGAAGCTTATACCGATACCTCAATTTGGATTAAAAACCGTCTGAATTTGGTTTCATCGAACATTTTGTTTGGTCTAATCTTGGTAATGATGGCACTCTTTTTAAGTCTTAATTTACGTATTGCGTTAGTGGTGGGTGTGGGGATTCCTGCTTCGTTTATGATAACGCTTATTTTTGCTGATGGTATTGGATACAGTTTAAACATGCTAACCTTAATGGGAGCCTTAATTGCCTTAGGAATGCTGGTTGATGAAGCGATTGTTGTGGCAGAAAATATCTACCGACACATCGAGATGGGGAAAAGCCCACGAGAGGCTGCCATAGATGGCTCAGTAGAGATGTTTCCTGCGATTTTAACAGCAACGTTAACCACGGTATTTGCATTTTTACCGTTGCTGATTATGAGTGGTAAAATGGGAATGTTTATGCAGGTTTTACCGATTATGATCTCTATTTTACTTTTAAGTTCCCTTTTTGAAGCGTTTTATTTTTTACCTCTACATGCCAAAGAGTTTTTTTCAATAGGAAAAGTAGAGAATATTGATGAGAATGAGAGCTCTTTTTGGAATGCATTGAGCCGTTCGTACAGATCGATATTGGGCTATTTGTTTAAGATGAAAGGAAAAGCACTCTTTATTTTGGTGGCACTCATTCTTATAGGAACCGTAGGTATGGCAAAAATTACCAAGTTTCAGCTCTTTCCTGAGTTTGATGTTCAGCAGGTTTATCTGAATGGTAAAGTCAATATTAACCATGAATTAGTAGAGACTGAGGGTTATGTTACTAAAATAGAGGAAGCACTTTTAAAACATTTAGATAAAAAATCCGTCGACTCTGTTACCTCAGTCATTGGATTTAAGATGAATCCTGATCAGACTTTTAATAGTGGTGAGAACCTCTTTCAAATTTTTATTAACCTCTATGAAAAAGCACCTGAAAACTTTTTTGACAAATACCTTAATCCACTATTCTCTTTAGAGTATGATGAAAGCAATATGATACGCGAAAAACGGGCTCAAGAGATTGTTAAAGAGATTCAAGTAGGTATATTAGATGAGATGAGAAACCTTGAAGTTAATGGTGAAAAGGTTTTTGAAGAGTTTAATGTTTATGCCCAACAGACAGGAATGGTAGGCAATGATGTTGAAATAGGTTTTACACACCCATCAGCAGACGCAGTCATGGAAGCCATGGCAGAAGTCGAAGCCAAGCTCTCAAAAGTTAAAGGGGTACATGACATCGGTAACAATGCCACTGAGGGAGAGCGTGAATTAAAATTGCGTGTCAACGAGTATGGGCAATCTTTGGGTTTAAGTGAAGGCTACATTACCCAAGAATTACGGGGTTCTTTTTTCAAGGCTGAATACGGAAAGATGTTTAATGACGAGGGCTTGGTACGGATAAAGATAGAAGATCAATACAAAGACCAAAAAGGAAGCATTGACAACTTTAGACTGACCACCCCTGATGGTCAAGTGGTGGTCTTGAATGAAGTATGTGATTTTTATTATCAAAAGACTTTAGTACGGGTCTTTAAAGAAGATGGTGAAAAGGTACGTTCACTCTATGCCAGTGTAGACAAAGATATTTTGATACCTTCTGAGGTAATGAAAGGTCTAAAGCCTTTACTCCAAAAGATAGAAGAGCGTGGTGTAAAAGTTATTATAAAAGGTGAAGAGAAAGAGAACAGTAAAATACAAAGAGAGATGATGCAAGCAGGGTTAATTGCTATTTTTTTAATTTTTCTTACCTTGGTTTGGATGTTTAACTCATTCTTGCAACCGTTGATCATTGTTGCGATTATTCCTCTCTCTATTCTGGGGGTATTGATAGGTACAAAAATAATGGGTTTAAATCTCACCATGCCGGGAGCCATGGGAATCGTTGGTTTAGCAGGAGTGGTGGTAAATGATGGGTTAATTATGCTTTCATTTATTAGGAAAGGAAAGAATTTTGAAGAGGTACTGGAGTTAGCAGGACAACGCTTACGTCCGATTGTTTTAACCTCAGTTACCACAGTTTTGGGTCTTTCAACCCTAATGTTCTTCGCCTCAGGTCAAGCACTTATTTTACAACCAATGGCGATTAGTTTAGGTTTCGGAATCGCATGGGCAACGGTATTGAACCTTTACTTTGTGCCTCTAATGTATACGGTAATTTATCGAGTGGACGAGCATGAAAAAAGAGGTGCATTTTCTTTGATTGATTGGCAAGTTGCATTGTGGAGTAAGCGAATTGAGAGATTTAGACATAAGATGAGTTCGCAGAAAAGCTAAGTTGGAGTAGGCTGTTTTTTCTATTTTTAACTTCTCATTAGATACATTAGCTATAATAATTTAAATTTTAAAATAATAAAGGAAAATAGATATATGAAGTCTTTTAATGATGAATTAGATGCCATGGATGATGATCGTGATTTCGATGATGATGAAGGTTCATTTAATGGGGGAACTTTTGGTGGAAATCCAAAAGATCAGTATTTTGCTATTGCAAAAACAGCCAATCAAAATATTGTAGAGCAAGAGTTAGATAATATGCTTAGACGTTTTGCGATTGCAGAAAAAATTCTTGAAGAGAGAGGCTTGACAGAGGAGCATGAACAACTTTTAACTGCAATGGTTATTGATAAAGAGTTGGATCAAAGAACAGGGAGTTTGTATATAGAACTAATGGGTAATATCGTTACTCAATGTGAATAGTAGTACAAACCAAAAATAAGGAAAAAATGGTGATAAATGCCGTTGAAAGAAAGATAGAGCAGTATATTGCTGAGCTTGATGATGCTTATGTATCATCACTCTATCGTAAGCTACCACAGGGAAAACGACTTCGTACGAAGTTGATTTTAAAAATTGCCGGTAGCGATTTAAAAGTAATAAAAACAGCTGCGACTGTTGAGATGATTCATGCTGCAAGTCTGTTGCATGATGATGTGATAGATGATGCCGATACCCGAAGAGGTAGCGTTTCGGTTAATGCCAGTGAAGGTAACAAAACAGCCATTATGATGGGTGATATACTCTATTCTAAAGCTTTTTTTGAATTAACAAGTATTTCTCCGGAAGTGGCAAAAGTGGTATCGAATGCCGTTGTTCAACTCAGCCTTGGGGAGTTGGCTGATGTTGAGCTTTCTCGTAAGTTTCATACCAATCGTGAAGCTTATTTGAAAATGTTGTACCAAAAGACAGCGTCATTGATGGAGGCTTCATCTGAAGCTGCTGCGATTTTAGTAGGGAAACCTAGAATTGCTTATCGTCAATATGGACGTAATCTAGGGATGGCTTTTCAGATGATCGATGATATTTTGGACATTACAGTAGATAGCCAAACCTTGGGAAAACCGGCACTTCATGATTTTGTTGAAGGTAAAGTGACGTTACCTTATATGTATTTATATGAAAAATTAGAGAGTAGTGAACAACAGAAGTTGGCCGGATTACATCGAAAACGTTTGAATAAAGAAGATGAACAGTGGATTAAAATGAAAATGGCAGAACATAAGATTGTTGAAAAGTCTTATACAGAAGCCAAAGTTTTGATTACTGAAGCGATAGCATTAATGGAGTCTTTAGGTGAAAAAGATCTCTCCAATATTGCTAAAGCGATGATAGAAAGAGGGTTTTAGTGTATTATCAAGTTCTTGCTTTTAATCATCACAACTGTGAACAAGCCTTACGTGAGCAGTTGGCATTTAGTAGTGATGAGGAGAAGAAAGCTTTTTTAAGTGAGTTGGTTGGGTTTGAGTTTATTCATGAAGCGTACATTGTCTCTACTTGTAATCGTGTTGAAGTGGTGGTAGCAACACGGGATAACTTTGCAAGTTATCACAGTATTTTGGGACTTTTAAGTCAAAAAAGTAAAGTTGATTTTTATCTGCTAAAAGAGTCTGTAAAACGTTATGATGATGAAGAGGCGATTATGCATATTTTTACAGTGGTTGCTTCTTTGGACTCTTTGGTGATTGGGGAGTCGCAAATTACAGGACAGGTTAAAGATGCGTATAAGTTCTCTTACGACAATGGATTTGCAGCTCGTAAACTTAATCGTGTTGTCTCTTATGCTGTTAAATGTGCTGCCGAAGTACGTAATGTGACCCATATCTCTAAAAATCCTATCTCTATTGCTTCGGTTGCTGTGGCTCAGGCACATAAGATTTATGGAGCAAACATATCGGGTATGACAGGTATTGTTATTGGTACAGGTGAGATGGGACTTATAGCAGCGAAACATCTGTTACGTTTGGGCTGTGATGTACTGCTTCTTGGACGAGATAAAGAGAAGACCGTAGCGATAGCTAAAGAGTTGGGTGAAAATGTACGGGCTGACACTTTAGAGAAATTACCAAAATATATTAACCGTTATAGACTTTTATTTTCAGCAACTGCTGCAACTGAGACCATTATTCAACCTCATGTTATAGAGAACCATGAGTTGGATAGAGTCTGGTTTGATATGGCGATTCCTAGAGATATTGATGATATGGGGTTGGAGAAGTTAAGACTCTTTAGAATAGATGATTTACGGAGCATCTCAAATGAGAATTATGCTTTAAAACAAGAACAAGCTGTTAAAGCATTGGATATTGTTAAACGTTATAAAAAAGAGTTTTATCTATGGTTGCGTGCTCTATCTATTGAGCCTGTGATTAAAGATATGCGACTGCAAGCCAAAGAGGCTGTGAGTAAAGAACTTGAGCGTGCTATTGACAAAAAGTTTGTTCCAAGAGAATATCGTGAAAACATGCAAAAGATGGCAGAGCAGATGTTTAACCGTTTTTTACACGACGCCACACAAAATTTACGTCAGAGCTCAACTGATAAGAATGGATCAAATAGAGTTGATGCCATTAAAGCGATATTTGAGATTGATACCGATAATGTTAATGTCAAACAATATAAAGAAGAACACCATGTTAAAGGATACGATAAATGAGATTTTCTAGAATGCTAATACCAACCACAAAAGAGACACCAAATGATGCCGTATTGACATCGCATATTCTTTTGTTACGTGCTGGGTTTATTCAGTCAATTGGTTCAGGGCTTTACAATTTTTTACCCTTAGGGAAAATTACACTAGATAAAGTACGACAAATAGTTAAAGAGGAGTTGGACAAAGCTGGATGTAATGAAGTGCATCTACCGATTGTAACCCCTATAACACTTTGGGAAGAGACAGGACGAGCCGACAAATTTGGTAAAGAGCTGTTACGATTTAAAGATCGTCATGAAAACAACTTTGTTTTAAGCCCAACCAATGAAGAGGCGATGGTTAACTTGGTTCGTCAAACGGTTAAGAGTTATAAGCAGTTACCTTTAAATGTCTATCAGATTAACTGGAAGTTCCGTGATGAGGTGCGTCCTCGATTTGGTTTGATGCGTGGTCGTGAGTTTTTAATGAAAGATGCTTACAGTTTTCATGCCACTACCGAAGATATGGAACGCGAGTTTGCACTGATGGAAGAGACCTATAAAAAAATCTTTACACGATTGGGCTTAGCCTTTAGAGTGGTAGAGGCTGATTCGGGTGCCATTGGTGGAGCCGGTTCAAAAGAGTTTATGGTATTGGCCGATTCGGGTGAAGATACCATTATGGTTTGTGATGCTTGTGATTTTGGTGCCAATGTTGAAGTGTTGTCAGAAGATGAAAAAGTTTGTCCAAAGTGTGGTGGAGGGCTTAGCCAAACCAAAGGGATAGAAGCCGGTCACATTTTTCAACTTGGAACCGTTTACTCTGAACCAATGAAAGCAGAGTTTTTAGATGAAGATCAAAAGTTAAAACCTTTTGTAATGGGAACGTATGGAATTGGTGTGAGCCGTCTGCTTGCAGGGATTATTGAGCAGAATCATGATGAGAATGGATGTGTCTGGACGAAAGAGTCAGCACCATTTTTAGTTGATATTATTGTAGCTAAGGCTAAAAATGAAGAGCAGATGGCAGCAGCTGAAAAACTTTATGCTGAACTTCAAAGTAAAGGTGTCGATGTTCTTTTAGATGATCGAGCCGATAAAAAGACAGGTTTTGGTGTAAAAATTAAAGATTTTGAATTAATTGGAATTCCTTATGCTGTGGTGATTGGTAATGATGTTTCTGAGGGTAAAGTAGAATTTATAACACGTGATGGATTACAAAAAGAGTCCTTATCTACGGAGAATCTTGTAGAACAAATTTTGGAAAAGTTGGCGTAATGTTATTTATTATTCCCTATTTGTTTTTGGAACTTTACTTCTCTTTAGGTGTGGGCTCAAAGATTGGATTTTTAGGTTCAGTTATCTGGATACTCTTAACTTTTATGATAGGTATGGGATTGCTTAAAAATGCACACTTGACCATCATGAAGAGCTTTAATTCACTATCAGAAGGTAAATTGAATGGTAAAAGTTTTCATGATGCGAGTACTTCTTATTTTTTAGGAGCTATTTTGCTTATTATACCTGGTGTTTTATCGGATTTTTTAGGTGTAATTGCATTGCTGTATACTTTCTATTTACAATTAGGTGGTACAATACCGAATTCAAAAAATAAAACGAATATAAATAATTTAAATAAAAAAGGAGATGAAGATGTCATTGATGTCGAAATTATTGAGTCTAGCAGTCATAACAACATTAAGCCTTAATGCAGCGTCGGATGAAGATGATGTTAAAAGCTATATAAAAAATTATATGGTTCAAAATGAGCAGGTTAAAGTAACCAAAGTTGATATTATTGATAAGCAACAGCTAGATGACCCAAAGGGGTGGGAAGTATATTTTGTCAATATTTATGCCAATGTCAAAAAGAGTCCAACCATTTTTGATAAAGTAACGGTTCCGGAGACACTGTTTGTTAAAGACAATATTACAGTTCCAACATTGATCAATTTAGAGACAGGTGAAGATTACAAAAAAACATTAAAGCCTGAACTTAAAGTAGAAATTTATGATGAAAAACATTTAATTGCCGGTAACAAAGATGCAAAACATAAAATGGTGGTTTTCTCAGATCCTCAGTGTCCATTTTGTCAAACAAAAGTTCCAGAGCTTTACAAAGCTGTAACAGAAAATCCTGAAACATTCGCACTATACTACTATCATTTACCTCTTTTACGAATTCACCCGGTTTCAGACATTATTGCCAGAGCAATGTTGGTTGAACAAAACAAAGGGAACAATGCAAAAATGATTGAGATGTACAATTTTAATATCAATCCTAGAGAAGTAAATGCGACATTGGTTTTAGAGAAACTTAATAAGCAGTATAAATTGAGTGTTACTGAAGAACAGATTAACAGTGAAGAGATTCAAAAAGAGGTGCTTTTTGACAAAAAAATGGCAACGCAATCGATGGTAAGTGGAACACCAACGGTTTATCTTGATGGAAAGTGGGATCCAAGCAGAGATAAATATAAGAGTTTCATTACTGCCAAAGAGAGCAAGAACGATGAGAACAAAACTGCAGAAGATAAAAAGTGAACGACAGGCATCATGGATTCTATTATAGAATTTTTTGATGACTTAATTAATAGTATAAAGAGTTTTTTTGGATAAATTAATCATAGCAACCCGAGCAAGTGATCTTGCACTTTGGCAAGCCTATCATGTAAAAGATAGAATTGAAGCAGCGTTTCCTAACATCAGAGTTGAGTTAAATAAAATTACCTCTAATGGTGATAAGGTTTTAGACAAACCTCTAGCACTCATCGGTGGTAAAGGGCACTTTACCAAAGAGTTAGAAGATGAGATGTTGGCAGGCAATGCTGACTTGGCTGTACATTCATTAAAAGATGTACCGACCTATATGCCAGAGGGTTTAGAGTTGGCAGCCATTACCGAGCGTCAAGATCAGTCGGATGTTTTTCTCTCTCATACCTACAACTCTTTTCATGATTTACCAAAGGGTGCTGTGGTTGGAACAACCAGTTTACGACGACGAATGCAACTGCTTTCGGTACGACCTGATTTAAAAGTTAAAGATCTTAGAGGGAATGTTAATACCCGTCTAAGAAAATTGGCTGAAGGTCAATACGATGCGATTATTTTAGCTTATATTGGTTTGGATCGTTTGGATCTTTTAAAAGATGTTCCCTTTACGGAAAAGTTACCTCTCTCTATTATGATTCCACCTATGGGACAAGCTGCTTTGGGAATTCAAATTGTTAGTTCTAACGATAAAGTGCGTGAGATTGTCAAAGTTTTAAATGATGAAGATACCTTTTTATGTTCAACATTAGAACGTGATTTTATTGATAAAATTGGAGCAGGTTGTTCAGCACCGGTGGCTGTTAATGTAACCGTTGATAAGAATATTGTTTATATTAATTCGATGATCGGTTTTCCTGACGGTTCGAAAATTTTAGAAAAGAAAATTGGTGCTTCACGAAGTTCATGTTCTCAACTTGGTAACTTATTGGCTGAAGTGATGATGAAAGAAGGTGCCATGAAAATTCTTTCAAAAGCTGAAAAAATGGCATTTAAAGACGAAATGCCAGAGCGTATGTAGAACTCTAAACTCATTTTAATTACCCCATCGTTATAAGCAACAATTTAACGGTGGATTTTATCCACCCTAGATAAATCTCCTTTCTGATATAATGTCACCCACTATATAGATATGAATTCATCATTGTAGACTTCATATGCTCCAAAGGAACCACCATCAAACCATTTGAAAAACTTAATTTACATCCGGACATTTTAAAAGCCATCGACAGTGCAAAATATGAACAGATAACTGCCATACAGAAAAAAGTTATTCCTTTAGCTTTAAAAGGGGTAGATATTATCGGGGCATCGAAGTCGGGTACAGGTAAAACAGCTGCATACGTTCTCCCTATTTTGAACAAACTCCAAAAAATAGCCAAAGAGGACAATAAAGTTCTAAGAGCTTTGGTAATTGTCCCAACCATTGAACTGTGTGACCAAGTATCACGTAGTATTATTTCATTTGGGAAGCATTTGGATCTTAGAACGGTCAAAGTTCAAGGAGGAACACCAAAGAGTATTCAACTTGAAAAACTTTCACATGGTGCCGACATTGTGGTGGCAACTCCAGGGCGACTACAAGACTTTATACGTGATAAAAAAATCAATTTATCGTACATCAATACCATTGTTCTTGATGAAGCCGATACCATGTTGGAACTTGGTTTTTTAAATGAAATAAAAGCCATATTAAAAGAGTGTGGAAAACCCCGACAAATCATGATGTTCTCTGCGACCATTTCTCAAAACATTAAACGATTGGGAAAAGAGTTTTTACGAGAACCGGCTATTGTTGAAGTGAGTGACAGGCGTGATGTGGTTGATTTTATTGCTCATCGTGCTTATAAAATTGATGTAAAGAAAAAAGATGCTTTGGTTCTTAAGCTGCTAGAAGACCTTACTATGGAGCAGGTACTTCTTTTTGCCAGTTCTAAAGTATCTGCCAATAAGATTTACGAGTATTTAAAAAGTCAAAACATTCGTGTGGCAATTATTCATGGAGATATTAAACGCAGTGTTCGAGCCAAAGCATTGGCACTGTTAAAGTCGGGACAGATGCAAGTTTTGGTGGCAACCGATATTGCTGCTAGAGGTATTGACATTCAAGAGTTACCTTGGGTTATAAATTATGAGTTGCCTGAAGGAACCGATGACTTTACCCACCGAGTAGGTCGAACAGGACGAGCCAACCATAAAGGGAGTGTGGTTTCACTCTTAACCATTCATGACTACAACGCTTTTTCAAAAATAGAAAAAGATTTACGATTAAACATCAAGAGAGAAATTTATGAAGGTTTTGAACTTGAAGACCGACAACCAAGACAACGACAACCAATGAAAAAGACACTGCGTGAGAAAAAAGGTTTTATCGACTACGATAAAAAACGTAAATTTACTTATGCTGCCCAAAAGAAAAAGAGAGAAGCCTCAAAAAGTGAACAAGAGAGACGAAAAAAAGAGAATGCTAAAAAGAAGTAAGGTGTAGTCATTGACTACACCATTTAAAAAGTTCTAGTTTATATTGGTATAGACAGCTTGAACATCTTCATCATCTTCAAGTCTGTCTATTAAAACATCAACCTCTTCCATCTGCTCATCGCTTAAGTCAATAGGTGTATTGGCGATGTATTGCGTCTCTGCTTTGGTAATTTCAATGCCCATCTCTTCTAGTGCTTTTGACAAATCACCAAAAGCTGAAAACTCACCAAATACTCGAACAATCGCTTTATCATCACCATGCTCTTGAGGTTCAACATCTTCCTCTATCTCTTCAAGACCAGCATCAATAAGCTCAAGTTCAAGTTCTTCTACATCCATATCTTCTTTTTTATCAAAGGTAAATACCGATTTTTGTGTAAACATAAAGTTCAGAGAACCCGAAGTCAGCATCTCTGCTTTGTTTCTAACGAGGGCTGCTTTTACATTCGCAACCGTTCGAGTTCCATTGTCGGTGGCACACTCAATAATAAACTGCGTTCCATAAGGTCCTTTTGCTTCATAGTGCATCTCTTTAATATCGGCTGCATCTTTACCTGAAGCTCTTGCAATGGCTGCTTCAATATTGTGTTTAGGCATGTTCTGAGCTTTGGCATTGATAATAGCAGTACGAAGTCTGGGGTTCATATCAGGGTCAGGGCTACCTGCTTTGGCTGCCATGGTGATGATTTTTCCTAATTTAGGGAAGACCTTAGACATCGCCCCCCATCGTTTCATTTTTGCTGCTTTACGGTATTCAAACGCTCTACCCATAATCTGTTCCTTTTGTGTTACTTTTAGTTCTAAATGTATTGATGGGATTATAGCTTAACTGTTTTTAGTGTTCGATGAAATCGAACCTACCATATTTTTATCACGAGAGCCTTGGAGTTTATGGTTTACGCTTCTCCAAACAAAACCCCAAACGGAATACACCAAAAAGTATACCCATCTTTAGAAATTGGTAAAACTTCATCTCCACCATAAAAAATATAGCCCTGAAAAAAGTTCTCTTTTGCATTTTTAGCCAACTGAATAAGTCCTCTTGTATATTCTGTTTTAATGGTTGCTGATGATTTTATCTCTATGGCAATGATTTTGCTATTTTTCTGCTCTAAGACCAAGTCAACTTCATGGTTACCATCTCTATAATGATAAATCTTAGTTGATTTCTTGGCATAAGTACCATGTTTTAGAAGCTCTGCATAGACAAAGTTCTCAATTAAGTTTCCCAATACCTCTCGCTCTTTGACAATAAGTGTATGGGCATCTACATCAAGTAAATGGGAAACCAATCCTGTATCTATAAACTGAATTTTAGGGGCTTTTATCTCTCGTTTTCCTCTATTGGTAAAGTAGGGATTGACTCTTTTGACCAAAAAGAGGGCTTCGAGTATCTCAATATCAGATTTGACCGTCATGTCTTTAATATTAAGGTGTTTGGAAAGAGAGCTATATTTTAAAAGATTGCTGGTTATGGAGGCTAAAATTCGTAAGAGTTTATTGATTTCTGATTTATTCTCTTGACTTATCTTTTTGACCAATGATAAATCTTTCTCTATTCGTGCTTCGATATAACTTTCAAACCAACCCTCTTGTGAACGAGAAGATTTACCTTGAACCGAGGGAAATCCTCCTGTTGTTATCTGCTCTATCATTTTTTTGTAACTCATTTTTTTAAAGTTAAATGATGTTATCTTTCCATCAAAAAGTATATCAATAATATTTTTGGAACAGCCACTCAGTTCAAAATAGGAGAGAGGAAAAAGTGAGATAGAGACCATCCTTCCTGCTAAAGACTCTTTGATGGCTGACATCTTAAAGAGGTCGGCACTTCCTGTAAGCAGAAACATACCAGGTTGATTCTGCTCATCTACGGAGATTTTCAAAGCACTAATCACCTCTGGAACCATTTGAATCTCATCTATTACAGATGCTTTCTTAGAGAGCTGTTGAATAAAAGGGATAGGATTATTTTGTGCTGTTAGTTTGGTTGCTTCATTATCAAAAGTATAATAGTCCATCTTTAACGCTTTGGCTATCTCTCTGCTCAGTGTGGTTTTACCACTTTGTCTTGGTCCATTAATCGCAACAATCCTAAAGTCTTTTAAAAGTTCATAAATAATAGGTGTAATATTTCGTCTGATATACATAACTAATCCTTGTGTATAATGGTACTAGATTATGAGTTAACATAAACTAAATCATGAGTTAACATTAAATATATTATGAATTTAGAGATCTTTAACCCATAGGTTCGAATTTATCGAACAATTAAAAAACTCATAAATAATCACAATAAATAACTCTATTTTACTTTGGTATGGATATTTTTTTGAGAATTATTATTTTTTGATTCTTTTGTTTAATAATTTTTAATTTTCTTTTTTTAATTTTGTTATACTTTAGTTAGATTAGAAAATTGGGGAGTAAGTTATGAAGATAGTATCAGATAATCCAAAAATTTTAGATGAGTTGTTCAATAAATTTGATAGTGAAAGAGTTCAAGTATCTAAAGATGATGGAGGAATGGGTACATTATATTTCCCCTGATGCCGACAAAAACACGCATAAACCAAAAACCCAATATAACAAAATCATATCGGCATATCATTACCCATTGAACCATGAAACATTTTGGTATGCGAATTGTTGTCGGCATCGGGGGAAACCGACCTACCTAAGGTTTTATGAAATAATAAATATAAAATTAAGTCCCCTAACAGCTCCCCTATGTCATATAGATTACATGAAACTAAATGAAATAAAAGTAACCAACCCCTATTTAAAACTACCGGTACTCTGTTATGACCGAGTTAGACCTGCACCGTTGAAGAAGCCATTTTTAATTCATGCCAACAAGGATATGGCAGAGGCTTTAGGTTTGGATGCATCGGTCTTAGAGAGTGACGATTTTGTCAAGTTTGTTAATGGCGATTTGAGCTTAGAGGGCACCGATACCTTTGCGATGTGTTATGCTGGTCATCAGTTTGGCTTTTTTGTCGAGAGACTGGGTGATGGACGTGCCATAAATATAGGAACGCTTAATGGCTTACAGATGCAACTCAAAGGGGCAGGGCAGACGCTCTATTCGCGTTCGGGTGATGGTCGGGCTGTGTTACGTTCGAGTATTCGTGAGTATCTTATGAGTGAAGCGATGCACGGTTTGGGCATCGAGACCACTCGGGCATTGGCGATTATCGGTTCACAACAAGAGGTGATACGTGAGCAGTGGGAGAAGGCTTCGATAGTCTTACGGGTCTCTCCGTCGTGGATTCGTTTTGGAACCTTTGAGTACTTTACCCACTCTAAAAACTTTAAAGAGTTGGAGGCATTGGCAGACTACGCCATAGAGGAGTGTTACCCTCATTTGATGGAAGAAGAGAATAAGTATGTGCACTTCTTTACCGAAGTGGTCGGAAAAACAGCACGGCTTATGGCAGAGTGGCAGGCAGTAGGGTTTAACCATGGCGTGATGAATACCGACAACATGTCCATAGCAGGAGTGACCATTGACTATGGACCTTATGCTTTTTTAGACGAATACGATACCAATTACATCTGTAACCATACCGATAGAAATGGGCGTTACAGTTTTGGAAATCAACCACAGATTGGTGAGTGGAATCTAAAGGCACTTATGGTGGCTCTCTCTCCTTTGGTACATCGAGAGAGACTAGAGAAGATTTTGGCACATTATGGGCGTTTATACCGTCGTCATTTTCTCTACCTCATGGGTAAAAAAGTAGGGTTTGATAGGAGTACCGATGCAGATTTTGAGCTTCTAAAACACATGTTTGGAATGTTACAAGGGTTAAATGTAGACTACACACTCTTTTTTAGAACATTAAGTCATTACAATGGTGACCGAAAAGCGTTACTCAAACTTGGACTGTACCATAAACCGATGCACGATTGGTTGGATGATTATGACAAACGTTTGGAAGCAAATGAGTTTAGTTTGGAAGAGCGTCAAGAACGGATGTTGAAAACCAATCCAAAATATGTGTTGAAAAATTATATGTTGCAAGAAGCCATTACCATAGCCGAGCAAGGTGATTTTTCTTTGGTGGAGGCATTGTTTAAAATAGCACAAGACCCTTATGCTGAACATAAAGCATTTGAACATTGGGCCTTGGCAACGCCTGATGCGTTTAAAAATAAGAAGTTGAGCTGTTCGTCATAAGGGTGGAATAGCCACTTCAAAGCTGATGTAAGCCAAGTTCGCTATAATCACAAAATTATAATTTTAGACAATAAAGGTAATATTTATGGCAATAGCAACAGTAAATTCGACAGAAGATTTTAAGGCATTGGTAGCAGAAGTAACAGGACAAGAGGGGTATAGAGCACCCATCGCCTTTGGTATCGCACGAGTTGACAGAGGTCAAAAAAATGCTGATAAAGTGTTACAAGCAAACTATGCATTAATCAACTGGAATGAAAACTTTGGTTCAGCTGCAGTATTTATTAAAGCACTTCAAGAGTCCAACTGTGCTGTGGATTTCTCCGAGTCTGAGTTTGTAACAACAGTCAATGATAACTTTGTAAGTAACGCTATGGCAGCATTTGCTCCATACCTTGGTGAAGCGATTGGTGATGCACATAAGAATGTTCAGGTCATTAAAGCATTATCTTCAATGAATGACTTGGCAAAAAACTTTAGAATTACTTTCCTATTTGAAGATGCAGCTGCACAGAGCGTTGAAGCTGTTTATCTTAAACTCTATGCATTGTCTCAGTCAAAAGTAGCCTTAAGAGGCATTAACCTTAATGGTGCATTTGGAATTTTAAGTAATGTGGCATGGGTTGGGAATACACCATATGAGTTAGAGTACTTAAGAGAGCATGAAATTGAAATGAAACTTAACGGTACCTTCCCAATGATTGACTCTGTAGATAAATTCCCAAGATATTTACAACACATTATTCCTGCTGATAACACACGTATTTTAGAAGCATCTAAAGTTAGAATGGGTGCTCAACTAGCAGCCGGAACAACCGTTATGCCGGGTGCGTCATACATTAACTTTAATGCTGGAACATTAGGACCGGTTATGGTTGAAGGACGTATTTCTAGTTCAGCAATCGTTGGATCGGGTTCAGATGTGGGTGGTGGTGCCAGTATTCTTGGTGTACTAAGTGGAACGGATGGTAATCCAATTTCTATTGGTGAAAACACTCTTCTTGGTGCAAACTCAACGTGTGGTATTCCTTTAGGTGATGCGTGTATTATTGATGGTGGTGTGGCAATTTTTGCCGGAACAAAAGTAAAAATTGCTCCTGAACAATTGACCTTGATTAATGAAGCAAATCCGGAAGCGAATCTTGAGGCGAAGACAACATTTAGAGCAGATGAGCTTCAAGGATTGAACGGTCTTCACTTTAGACAAAACTCAACAACAGGTGAAATTGTTGTTCGTAGAAGTACACGAGAAGTAACGCTTAACGCTGACCTTCACTAAGGATAGAGATGGAAGAGTTGGACATTATTAAACGTGTTTTTCTCTTGGCTGTGGCTAAGAGAGAAGAGGGTGAAAGTATGAATGAGACCTTACAGACGCTTGTTAATACGGGAATGTTTGATATGAAAGAGGGGAAACAGGTTCTAAAAGAGCTCCGTGATGCCCAATACATTGTCGACAACAATCTCAGTATGACAGGGGTTATGGAAGCAGATAAAGCAGAAAAAGAATTCAAACAGTAGGGACAACGCCCCGTGCTTGTCCATGCCTGAAAGGTAAAAATGCGTGTAGATAAATGGCTAGCAGCCGTAAACGTAATTAAACGTCGTACCATCGCTTCAGATATGGTAAAAAGTGGGGTTGTTTACATTAATGGTTTAAAAGCCAAAGCCAGTAAAAATGTTGTGGTTGGAGACAAGATAACCATAGAATATCTTAAAGGTGCCAAAGAGTTTGAAGTTCTTCAAATACCCACAACGAAAACCATTCCTAAAAGTAAAAAAGAAGAGTTTGTAAAAGAGTTGTAGTTTTTTACATACTTTTTCATACTCTTTTTTCATACACTTTTCTTTGGGAAAGAATGCCCACATTACAAATAATATTTTGCTATAATCAATAATCAAAATATTTATTATCGGAGAATATCATGACCAGCACTAAAGAACAATTTGAAAAATTATTTAACAATGAACTCTCGACAGAAGATGCACGAGCATTTTTGGTTGATCTTTATAAAAAAGGTGAAACCTTTGAAGACATAGCTGCTGCTGCTTCCGTGATGCGTGAACATTCTGTAAAACTTCCTATCTCTCAAGCTTTACAAGAACAAGCCATTGATGTGGTGGGAACAGGTGGAGATAAAAGTGGAAGCTTTAATGTATCAACGACAGTTTCATTGCTTTTAGCGTCATTGGGTTGTGTAGTGGCTAAACATGGTAATCGAAGCATTACCTCAAACTCAGGTTCGGCTGATGTGTTAGAGAGTTTGGGTGTCAATCTCAATTTAACTCCGGAACAACAGGTTAAAATGTTGGAAGAGACAGGGTTCTGTTTTATCTTTGCGATGAATCATCACCCTGCGATGAAACATATTATGCCGATTCGAAAGTCAATTGCGCATCGAACGATTTTTAATATATTGGGTCCTTTGACCAATCCTGCAGGAGCCAAAAAGTATCTGTTGGGTGTCTTTGATCCGGCGTATATTGAGCGTATGGCAAAAGCCTTGATAGAGTTAAACGCATCAAGAGCGTTTGTAGTGAGTTCAAATGATGGTATGGATGAGATTTCTATTTCAACAACAACACCATTTGCTTATGTTGAGGGTGGTATTGTCTCTCAAGGAGTAATAGATCCTGAAGGATTTGGATTTAAGTTGGCACCTAAAGAGGCGATATTGGGAGGATCTGCTTCTGATAATGCACAGATTACTCGAAATATCTTTACAGGGAAAGCCAATGAGGCGATGAGAGACATTGTTATTTTAAATGCCGGATTTGCACTTTTTACCGATGGCAAAGCACGAGACATTCAAGAGGCATTTGAGATAGCAAGAGGTGGTTTAGAGAGTGGTAAAGCTAGAGAGCATTTGGATTTGATAGTAAAAGTATCGAATGGGTTATAATGTAGGTCGAGGAATAATGAATAAAGAGATAATTGCATCGTTAGATGAGTTAAAGAGAGTTGTTGAATATATGGAGGCTTTAATTCCTTCAAATGCCATTGTGTTTTTAGTAGGAAACTTGGCAGCAGGAAAAACAACCTTAACAGCAAATATTGCAAAAAGTAGGGGGATAGAAGGGGAGGTGACCTCTCCGACTTTTTCACTGCAACAGTGTTATGAGGATAATTTGTACCATTATGATTTGTATCGTATAGAAAATTCTGAGTTTATGGAGCTTGGGCTTTTTGAAGAGTTTGACAAAGTAGGTTGGCACATGGTAGAGTGGGGAGATGAAGCTCTTAAAAATTTTTTGCTCTCTGCCGGATATGAGGTTTTTACGGTGACCATTACGCCGTATGAAGAGCAACGAAAATACTGTATAGAAAAGAATTAATAAAGGTTAGTATGCAACATACGTTAGAAGCGAAACATTTATCTAAAACCATTAAAAAAACGAAGATTGTTCATGATGTTTCTGTTAAGGTTTCATCTCGAGAAATAGTGGGATTATTAGGACCAAACGGTGCCGGTAAAACAACCTCATTTTATATGATTTGTGGTTTGACCGACACAACGAGTGGCTCGGTGTTTATTGATAGTGAAGATGTAACCAAAATGCCACTGAGTATTCGTGCTAAGATGGGAATAGGATATCTGCCACAGGAGTCGAGTATTTTTAAAGATCTTTCTGTTGAAAACAACCTTTTTATGGCAGCAGAAGTAATGAAGATCGATGAAAAAGTAGCTCATGAACGGATAGAAAATTTGTTGAATCTTTTTAATATTGAACCGATTCGTAAACGATTGGGAATTCAGTTGAGTGGTGGTGAGCGACGACGTGTAGAGATAGCACGGGCATTGGTTGCTGAACCAAAATTTCTTTTACTTGATGAACCTTTTGCCGGTGTTGACCCGATAGCTGTTGAAGATATTCAAAGTATTATTCGAGAGTTGATTAAGCTGGATATGGGGGTATTGATTACCGATCATAATGTACGTGAAACACTGGGCATTTGTGACCGAGCTTATGTAATGAGAAGTGGTGAAATGTTAGCAAGTGGAACAAGTGAAGAGATTAAAAATGATGAAAATGTCATTAAATATTATCTTGGAGAGAATTTTCATTTTTAAAACTGTCACTAAAATACACAATTAATTTTATGATTTTCCCTCTTTTATAATTAATTTCTATTTATAACTACTATAACGTAAAGCTAAGGCGTTCTAGGCTATAATCCGACCAAATTATTTTGTAACAATAGGATGGATATATGGAAGGTGTATGGACTTTATTAGGTGTATTTACAGGACACGGTACAGGTATGGTTATTGCTCACTTGGTTTTAGTGATGGGACTCGTTTTACTTTTGGCTAAATACGCATCATCAACAATGAGAGCTGTACCAACAGGTACACAAAACTTTATGGAAGCTTACCTTGACGGTGCAATTGCAATGGGTAAAGATACCATTGGTGAAGCGTTGGCAAGAAAATATTTGCCATTGGTTGCAACAGTAGGTCTTTTTGTACTTATTTCAAACCTTGTTGGTATTATTCCGGGTTTTGAGTCTCCAACTTCAAATATTAATGTTACTTTACCATTGGCTTTGGTTGTATTTATCTACTACAACTACGAAGGTATTCGTGTCAATGGTGCTAAAAAATATTTTGCACACTTTATGGGTCCTGTACCTGCATTGGCTCCATTAATGTTCCCAATTGAAATTGTTTCTCATATCTCAAGAATCATTTCACTTTCATTCAGACTTTTCGGTAACATTAAGGGTGATGACCTTTTCTTATGGGTACTTTTAATGTTGGTTCCTTTCTTTGCTCCATTACCGGCATACTTGTTGTTAACCTTCTCTGCATTGTTACAAACATTTGTATTTATGATTCTTATCTACGTTTACCTTGCAGGTGCCGTAGCGATGGATGAAGACCACTAAGCTTTAAAAGCTTAGTGTCATTGATATTAAGAGTTTAAAATGAAACTCCCTTCACCTCTTTTATCACTGCTTATTAACTTTTTATTGGGTGCATCTTGGGCATTTGCTCTTTTAGGTGCAGCTACGCTCTTTTTTCTTTTTCTCAACGTTGGTATTTTTTATTCGTTATTTGGTTCTTTTTTAGGAGCGTTACCGGGTCTATTTTTGGTACTTTTAATTGAGTATTTTTTAATGCGACAAGAGAAGTTGGATGAGTTAAAAAAACAGACCAAACTGCTTGAAGAGCTGGTAGCTAGAGCCTAATATGCAAAAATTATTATGATAGCTTATGCCATCACCGATTCTTCGACCCTTAATTTTCAAACACTTTTTTCAGATTTAACACGTTTTTCTAAACAAGCCGATATGATTGTTTATCGTGACAAATTTAATGATGCTTATGCTTCGTATGCAGAGATGTTTATAAGAGAGGCAATAAAACTCCCTTTCTCAAAAATACTGTTTCATTCCGATATCGAACTGGCATATAAATTACATGCTGATGGTATTCACTTAAAATCAACGCAACTTCATGAGATTCAAAAAGCAAAAATTTTGGGTTTGTTTGTTGTTGTTAGTACACATACGGTAGCAGAAGCACAAAAGGCAGAAGAATTAGGAGCCAATATGGTCACCTACAGCCCTATTTTTTCATCACCCAATAAAGGAGAGCCTAAAGGAGTAAAAGAGCTTAAAAAGCTTGTTTCTATGCTTTCTATACCTGTTATTGCATTGGGTGGGATAGTAACGCAGGAGCATATAACATTATGTGAAACAAGTGGGGCTTTTGGATTTGCTTCTATTCGGTATTTTGCGTAGTAGGTCGGTTTCCCCTGATGCCGACAAAAACAGGCATAAAATAAAAATCCAATAAAACAAAACCACATTGGTATATTATTACTCATTGAAGGATAAACATTTTGGTATGCGAATTGGTGTCGGCATCGGGGAAACCGACCTACAGATAATATCTTGAAATAATCTCACTTAGTACAAACAAAATAGGTATAAAAAGAAGCGTACTTAAAAGAATAAGAGCTGTAACATCTTTAGGTCGACAGTCATAGAGTGAAGCTAAGTTAATATTGGCAACAGCTAGAGGTACCATCATTTCCATAAAAAGTATACCTTGTACGTAGAGAGGAAGTGTGGTGAAGCTCAATATAAAAGCTGTTATAAAAGGTATAATGATAAACTTTTGTGAGAGTATCCCAATGAGTAGAGATTTTTTAAGCGTTTTAATTTTAATTCCGTAGAGAAATGTTCCTAGTAAAAAGAGTTGGAGTACAATACCTGCATAGGCACCCATTTTAAAAAATTCTTGAATTTGTGGAGCTATTTCTATATGATTTATATTTATGAATATGGCTATTATAGATGCAGGAATAATAGGAATTTTTATAACATTAAAAAGTGATTTTTTAATAGAGAATGAGCCACGTGAGTAGATATAGACACCTAAAATATAGACCACAAATACATTGGCAATATTGATTAGAGTGGTGTAGATAACCGACTCCATTCCAAAGAGGGCAATCCCTAAAGGAATACCAATGTTGCCTGTATTTCCTACAAATCCGGCTATGGAGAATATGGCACGCTCTTTTGGATCATGAAAAAGTTGTTTTGCCATAAAGAGCGTGGGAAGTAAAATGAGCGTAATAATCCCAATGTAATAGAGAGGCACCAAAAGATGCTCAGTAGAGAGTGTTGCTGTCGAGAAACCCCATACGGTCACAAAAGCTTGTAGGAAATAGACTGAAAACAGGGTTAAAGTTTTGCTGTTCATCTCTTCTTTAAAAATACGTTTAGCAAGATAACCTAAAAAGATAAAGACGTAGACAAAAATAATGGAAAGTAATGTTTCAAACATAAAGTTGCGACCTGATTTTTTAAAGAAATCATACTATAATCTTTTGAAATTTTAAAGCTTTTTAATATAAAGGATTTTTTTGGAAGATACATTAACAAATCTCAGTACATGGGGTTATTTAGCCTTAGCATTTTTCTCTTTTGGTGGCTCACTCATCGTAGTGGCTGCTGCAGGAGTGCTTTCATTTATGGGAGAGATGAACCTAGGTATTTCATTGATAATAGCGACATTTTTTAATTATATAGGAGACATGTTTCTGTTTTATTTAGGAAAGTATCATAAAGAGGATATTAAACCCTATTTTGAGAAGCATAAACGAAAAATAGCACTTTCAACATTAATTATGCGTAAGTACGGTGTATGGGCAATCTTTATTCAAAAGTTCCTTTATGGTATTAAAACTTTAGTACCAATTTCAATGGCACTGTCACGTTATGACTTTAAGAAGTTTGGTTTTTACAATCTTTTAGCATCACCTTTTTTTGTTGCTGTTATTATGCTAAGTGCATTTTATGCAGGAGAGACAATTAAAACTTTATTTGAGTCCTTTAAAGAGTATCCTTGGGTTCCGTTTCTTTTCCTCTTTACATTGGTCGGAGCCATTTGGTATGCCATGGAACATTTCACACGGAGAAAATAGTGTTTGATTATCCTACTATTATATTGCTTCGACATGGGCAAACCGAGTGGAATGTAGAAGGGCGTTATCAAGGGCAATTAAATTCAGCATTAACGCTTAAAGGGAAGGAACAAGCTAAAGTAAATGCTTTGAAACTTCATAAGCATCTTGGTTTGAAGAGGGAATTTAAATTTTTTTCATCACCTTTAGGTCGAGCTAAAGAGAGTGCGTTTATTATTTGTGAAACATTGGGGTTATCGAAAGATACTATTATTTTTGATGAACGTATACAAGAGTTTAACTATGGTATTTTTGAGGGGAAGACAAAAGAGGAGTGTGCTAGAGTTTATGCCGATGAATTGAGAGCACGAGAAGCTGATAAATTTTTTTATACAATAGAGGGTGGAGAGTCTTATGAAAGAGTAAATAAACGACTTTACTCTTGGTTAGAGAGTGTTAAAGATGAAAAGTTGATTATTATGGTAGCACATGAGATGGTGAATAGAGCTTTACGGGGTATTTATTCTAACTATAGCAATGAAAAAACATTAACTTTACGTCAAGAGAATGATTTGGTTATAAAATTAGAAAATAGAAGTGAGTCTATAGTAAACTAAAAACCTCTTTTAATCCCGAAAAATCATTGTTTGTAAAAGGATTTAATTTACTACTAAAAATATTTGGGTATAATGTCGAAAATTAGTGACCCACAAAATACCCCATTATTTAATAAGGAGTCTTCCTCTTGGCTACAAAAGATATCAATAAAAAATTAGACGAAATATTTAAGACCTGCAAAAAGGGTGACCTACTCACCTATGAAAATTTAGCAAAAGAGTTTGAAAAACTACCAACGCTAGTACAATCAAGAAAAATATTAAAACTTACTCAAGAGAGTAAAGTTGAACTTGTGACCTCTTCTGAATATGCAAAATTCCTTTCTGCTTCAGAGAAGGAAAAACGAGCATTAGCGAGAGAAAAAAGCATACAAGAAGGGGAAGAAGAGGGATTTGATTTTTTAAAAGAGAAAGAGCTTTTAGAATGGAGTCGTTCGGATAGCCCTGTTCGTATGTATCTTCGTGAGATGGGAAAAATTCCTTTACTTACCAAAGATGAAGAGGTCTATTTAAGTCGAGAGATAGAATCCGGAGAAGATGTTATTTTGGATGCCATCTGTTCAGTTCCTTACTTAATTGACTATATTTTGAACTATAAAGAGCCTCTTTTGAATCGTGAACGTCGTGTTAAAGAGCTTTTTAAAAGCTTTGAAGATGAAAAAGATAGTAGTGACGATAAAGACGATGATGATAATGACGATAATGACGATGATGAGATTGGTACAGAGATCAACGATGCTGATAAACGAGTACAACAAGTTGTTAACAGTTTTAAAGCTCTTGATAAAGCCAAAAAAGATTGGTTAAAGAGTCGTGAAGAGTTGGATGTTATTCTTGAGAGTGATGAGAGTGATGAGAAAAAACTTCATGAACAGATGAAAGTTGCTTTTAAAAAACAGCAACAGAAAAAAGCATTGATAGATTTAGGACCAACATCTAAGTTGATTAATGAGCTTGTAAAAGCAATGGAAACAGCACTTAAAAGTGATGATGGATTTGATAAAGAATTAAAAAGACTTGAGTATAAATTACCACTTTTTAACGATACCTTAAAAGTCAATCACGAAGAGATCTTAAGCAATATCTTAGAGATGGATAAAGATGACATTACTGATGCTGTACCTGAAACAACAATGGTGAGTACCTATGTTGAGATTAAAAAACTTTATGAGACCAGAGAAGCGAGTAAAGACAGTTTTGACCTTGATCCTGAAAAATTATCTGAAATCTTAGGGCAAATTCGTCGTGGTAAAACCAGGTCTGAAGTAGCAAAAACGCGAATGGCAAAGTCAAACCTTCGATTGGTTGTTTCCATAGCGAAACGTTATACGAACCGTGGTTTGCCATTTCTTGACTTGATTCAAGAGGGTAATATTGGTCTTATGAAGGCTGTTGATAAGTTTGAGTACCAAAAAGGTTATAAATTCTCGACGTATGCAACGTGGTGGATTCGTCAGGCAATTTCAAGAGCCATTGCCGACCAAGCACGTACGATTAGAATTCCTATTCACATGATCGAGACCATTAACCGAATTAATAAAATTATTCGTAAAAATCTTCAAGAGACAGGTAAAGAGCCGGATTTAGATACCATTGCTAAAGAGGTTGGTTTATCGGTTGATAAAGTGAAAAACGTGATTAAAATTACAAAAGAGCCTGTAAGTCTTGAGACACCTGTCGGTGATGAAGATGATGGACGATTTGGTGACTTTATTGAAGATAAGACCACCATTAGTCCTTCAGAAGCTGTACTTAAAGATGATCTTAACAATCAGATAGATGAAGTACTTGATCAGTTAAATGAGCGTGAAAAAGCTGTAATTCGTATGCGTTTTGGATTGCTTAGTGATGAGAGTGACAGAACGTTAGAAGAGATTGGAAAAGAATTGAGTGTCACACGTGAGCGTGTACGACAGATTGAGTCATCTGCAATTAAAAAATTAAAACACCCAAGAGTAGGGCGTAAACTTAAAAACTATATAGAAGGTTAAAATCCCTTCTATATCATTATCTCTTGTTTTAATTTCTCTTGATTAAGCTTTTTAATCAATTTTAAAGAGAGATCTCCATAGCGTTTTTCATCTAAACCAAGCTTTCCGAGTAGGGGTTCTATAGGTTCATTATTTGCCCAGTTATTTAAAACTTTGAATTCTTTTTTTGTGAGCTTTACTTTTAAAACTTTTTTTAGTTCATCCTCATCTTTTAATGGATTAATCAGCTTACGTATGTGTTTTTCTAATTCATCGCCTAGAGGTGTTTCACTTAAAGCTGTTTCTTCTCTATTCATTTATCGTTCTCTTTCATATTTATTGTGTTCTTCATTGATTTTTTCTTGCATCAAGTGTTGAAGATGGCTGTACCACTCTTTGTCGCTACCATCTACTTGAATGGTCTCCATATAGCTAATGTGTACCGTTGAGGAGTGGGCTGTTTTGTTATGCTCATTGAGCAGTTTTTTACTGTTGGTAATGATCACGGGTTGTATCTTCATATTGAGTTTTTCAACAATAAGACGTGTACCGGCTTTAAATTTAAGCAGTTTTTGTTTTTCGGTTCTTGTTCCTTCAGGGAAGATGGCTATTACTCTGTTGGTATTCTCTTTGGTATCCTTAGCATGACGTAAGAGTTTAATGAGCCCGGATTTGTTTTCTCTATCCACTTCAATCATTTGAGGGAGTTTTAACAAATATCCAAACCATGGAGTATCAAAAAGTTGTTTTTTCGCTACCCACTGCATGTCTGTTTTTTCAGCAGCTTCCATGGCAATGATGTCAATAATTCCTTGGTGGTTAATGACAAACATATTCGTACTGTTGTCTCTGCTTCCATGAGTTACAATTTTTCCACCAATGAGGAAGATAATGACTTTGTTAAAGTAGTGTAAAATAAAGTTATGTTTACTTCTAAAAAAAAACAAAAGAGGAACCATGATACCGGCAGCAATCAATGTGATGATGGCTGCTCCATAATAGAACCTAATCTTCGCAAAGATCTTCATTTTTAATCCATCCTATGATACCATTTTTATACTCTATTTTTACAAATTCATTACGTTGTGCCAATTTGGTGGTTGTAAGGCGTTTATCAATATGTATACTGGTTGTACTGTTTGACGTGGGTACGATGTAAAGAGGTGAGCCTTCTTTGATACACACTTTTGCTAGAGCTGTATAGAAGGTTAAAAGCACAGCAGAAGCGATCACAGCCATAATGAGGTAGAAGAAATCTTTTTTCCAAAGAAAGAGGAGTGAAAATAGAACGGTTAAACTTATAAGGGTGTATTTTTTTAATGCTTCAAAGCTGTCGTCTTTTGGGTTAAGATCGGTTTGCGCAGCGACTGATCCATCATGCACTTGTATGGGAATAAACTTTTCAACAAAAGTTTCTTTAATGGTGTCAAAATAAGAAAAAATGAGTGATGTTTGTTCTGAAGGTAAGACAATATAATAATGAATTTCCATTCTAGAACCATCACGTTTTGCATTTTCTATACCGTCTTTTAGTGCTGAAGGGACATAGATGTCTTCTAAGTTGGCATCGTGTGCTTCAAGAGCAATGGCTATAAGGTTGCTACTTTCATCAAAAGTAGAGACTTGATGATTTTTTATTTTTAATCCAGAGGCAATAACTCCTGAAAAATTATCTTTTGGAGGAAGTTTTTTTACCGGAATTTTTACACCGGACAAGGTCGTATATCGACCATTAACTTCGACTAAAATTTTAGGGATTTGAAACAGTTTTTCCGTAGTTTTAAAATAGAAGGTATAAAAAGTTTTTGCTCCATTACGAATAATAACGGGCTCTTCGAGTACAGGTTTTTTATTTCCTGAAAAACTAAATGAGATTTGATTGTTATCAGGATTGTTGGTGGTTAAAAAACTGATGGGAAAAACTTGTTTTTCATAGACTTTTTTAGGAATATAACTGTACTCTACATCATTAGCAACGAGGGTGCTAGAGAGTGTTAAGAAAAAAGAGATGAACCAAAAAAGGTATGATTTTAAGTTCTTCATTAAGCGATTGGACCCTCTAGCATCTTAATACCATCTTCAGAACCCAATATGCTTTCTAATGCACGTTCAGGGTGAGGCATCAGTCCAAATACATTTTTGTTTTTGTTACAAACACCGGCAATAGAAGTTACAGAACCATTAACAACAATTGGTTCTCCATGCTCATCTGAGTAACGTACTAAAATTTGATCATTGGCTTCTAACTCTTTAAATCCATCTTCATCAATGTAGTAGTTTCCATCTGCATGGGCAATAGGGATATTTAAAACTTCATTATTTTGACATTTTTTTAAAAAGTCATTGTTGTTGTTCACCACTTTTAGTGTCTGAAATCTTGAAATAAAGTGAAGACCGATATTTCTTTTTAATGCACCGGGTAAAAGACCAACTTCTGTTAAAATTTGGAAACCGTTACAGATACCTAAAACCTTCCCACCTTTGTTTGCATAATCAATTACAGCTTGCATAACAGGAGAAAATTGTGCAATGGCACCAGAACGTAAATAGTCACCATAAGAGAACCCACCGGGAACAACAACCAAATCTGTATTTTCCGGAAGGGTTGTCTCTTTATGCCAAATAACAGAAGTGCTACAACCCAGTTTTTCAAAAGCATATTTTGTATCTAAATCACAGTTGGTTCCCGGAAATTGTAATATGGCTATATGTTTCATTATACCAACTCTATAGTGTAATCTTCAATAACGGTATTTGCTAAAATTTCTTCAGCCATTTGTTCTACTTTTTTGAGTGCGTCTTCTCTGTTATTACTGCTCAATTTTAGAACAATTTGTTTTCCCATTCTTACGTCTTCTACCCCTTCAAAGTTCATTGCATCAAGTGCATGATGAATTGCTTTTCCTTGAGGGTCAAGTACGCCTTCTTTTAAAAATATGTTTACTATTGCTGTCATTTTATTTCCTGTTTTGAGATATGTTAACGTTTTGTGTGTATGGTTTGGTTTATTTTGTACCAAGAATTCGATTTAAAACTTCTTCATAAGCAACTTTAAGTCCACCTAGACCTTGTCTAAATCTATCTTTGTCCATGCTTTCACCTGTAGTTGCATCCCAAAGTCTAAAGTTGTCCGGACTAAGTTCATCAATAAGAATAATGTTTCCATCTAAATCTCTACCAAATTCCAATTTAAAGTCAACCAGTGTTAACTCTTTATCGGCATAGAATTTTTGAAGAATGTTGTTGATTTTTCGTGCCATGTAACGAATGTAATCCAACTCATCGCTGTTGTTTACCAATTCAAGAATAAGACAGTGTTGGTCATTGAGTTTTGGGTCACCAAGTGCATCATTTTTGTAATCAAACTCAACCAAGGTAAATGGCAATACTTTTCCATTTTCAATACCAAGATTTCTACTTAAACTACCTGTTGCGATATTTCGTACAATCACTTCTATTAAAATTACATTTGCTTTTTTATGTAACATATGGTTGTCGTCCAACATCTTTACAAAATGGGTAGGAATCCCTTTGTTGTTTAAAAGTTTAAAAAGTTCCGTAGAAATTTTATTGTTAAGGGCACCTTTGCCCTCTTCACTTGATTTTTTCTCACCATTAAATGCTGTTAAATCATCTTTAAACTCAGAAATTAAAAGTGTTTCATCTTCTGTATTCCAAATTTTCTTAGCTTTACCTTCATAGAGTAATGCAGTTTTTTCCATTGTTTTTGTCCTTATTTGTTGTTTGTAATCATGAGTGCTTTAAGAATATCAATCGCACTTTTTAGTTGAGAATCTTTATAGATTTGCTCGTCAGTAATGATGGTTTTGTCTTCATTTTTGTCTGCTTCATCTTTTTTTCCGTCAACTTTTTCTAATTCGCTTTCAAGATGCTTCTGTAGATCTTTCTCTTTAATTGAAATTCCCTCTTCAGCTTTTTGAATTTCACCATACAAGACCTCAACATCAGGAGTTACACCTACTGCCTGAATGGTTCTGCCACTTGGAAGGTAGTAACGTGCAATGGTTAAACGTAGTGCTTCATCATTTGAAATCGGCATAACCACTTGTACTGAACCTTTACCAAATGTTTTTTCTCCAACAATCACAGCTCTTTTGTGATCTTGCAATGCACCCGATACAATTTCACTGGCACTGGCACTACCACCGTTGACTAAAACAACCAGTGGTGTATTACTGTCTGTATTTCCATTGGTCGCATTGTAAACCAAGTTCTCTTCAGCGATTTTACCTTTTTGACTAACAATGGCTCCCTCTTTAACAAACATATCAACAACACCGATGGCTTGGTTCAAGAGACCACCCGGATTGTTTCTAAGGTCAAGAATGATTCCTTTGTTTTTAGGATGTTCTGAAATGGCTTTTTTCATGCCCATTACCACTTTTTGATCAAATGAGGTAATACGCAGGTATAAAATATCGTCACCAATGGTTTTACTGTAAACCGATTGAATTTCAATAATATCTCTAACGATTTCAATTGTCAAAGGTTTGTTTACACCTTTTCGAACAATGGTCAATTCAATGGCTGTTTTTGGTTTTCCACGCATTAACGATACAGCTTTATCAATGGTCATACCAATGGTGGCTTTTTCATTAATTTTTAAAATAATGTCACCGGCTTTAATACCGGCTTTATCTGCAGGGGTTCCCTCAAGTGGTGCAATAACAGTTAAAGCACCATCTTTCATACCTACTGTAATACCTAAACCTCCGAACTCACCATTGGTTTGGATTTGTAGCTCTTTTGTCTCTTTGGCATCCATAAACGAAGAGTGGGCATCGAGATTACTTAACATCCCTTTTAGGGCATTGTCAATGATATCACTGGCATTAATATCATCTACGTATTGTTCCTCTATCAACTGTACTATTTTTGTAAATTTGAGATAAGCCTCTAGTTTTGAAGTTTGAGCACTGGGTGCATCAAAGTTTTCTGCTTGTGCGTTGGTTGCAAAAATTACTGAGGCAGTTACTGTTGAAAGAAAGCCAAAAAATATTGCTTTTTTGTTTTTAATTATCATTTAGTTATCATTAATCCCGTCGGTTTTTATAAGAGGTATATTTTATCAAAAATTGCTAAAAGTTCACTAATAATATGATGGCTATGTTAAAATATACAATATAAGCCTTTAAAACTTTATATTCATTACTTCTTTTTGAGTAAAATAATTTCATTTTTTTAATTTAAACTTGACAATAGTACACTAAACTTTGTATAATAATGCAGACTAAATAATATTAAATAAATATTTTAAGGAATAAAAAAATGAGTATATTGGAAAAATTAACACATCAAATGAGTTCATCGATTGAATCGGGTGTTTCATTAGCGTTACATAACAAAAATCAAGAAGTAGATCCGACACATATTCTCTGGGCTCTTCTGACCAACACCAATTCACTGTTGCATCAAGCATTTAATAAAATGAACATTGATAAAGCAGCCATTGAGTTAGAGGTTAAAAGTGTAGCAAATAAATTACCAACGGTATCGAGTGTCACGAAGGAGAGTATTCGTTTGTCACAAAAGTTGGTCTCTACACTGCAACAAGCAGAAGGAGTTATGACAGCCAATGGTGATCAATATCTTTCGGTTGATGCATGGATTATTGCCAATATTGATGCCGGATTCATTAAAAATACCATCGGAAAATATGTTAACTTACATGAGTTGAAAAAGACATTAGAGTCCATTCGTGGTGGTAAAAGTATTGACACTCAAAGTGCTGATGAAGCACTAGAAGCGTTGGAACAGTATGGGGTTGACCTTAATAAAAAAGCGTTAGATGGTGAGCTTGACCCTGTAATTGGACGGGATGAAGAAGTGCAACGTATGATGCAAATTTTGATTCGTAAGACTAAAAACAACCCTATTTTAATCGGTGAGCCGGGCACCGGTAAAACGGCGATTGTTGAGGGCTTAGCTCAACGTATTGTCAATAAAGAGGTACCGTTAAGTTTACAAAACATGCGTGTAATCTCTTTGGATATGAGTCGTTTGATTGCCGGAGCCAAGTATCGTGGTGAGTTTGAAGATCGTCTTAAAGCCGTGGTAGATGAAGTGAAAAAAGCTGCCAATGTTATTTTGTTTATTGATGAAATTCATACCATCATTGGAGCAGGAGCCAGTGAAGGAAGCATGGATGCTGCGAACATTCTAAAACCTGCATTGGCTCGGGGTGAGTTGCATACCATCGGGGCAACTACCCTCAAAGAATACCGAAAATATTTCGAAAAAGATACAGCACTGCAACGTCGTTTTCAACCTGTTAAAGTAGAGGAACCTTCCATTAATGAAGCGTTACAGATTTTACGGGGAATTAAAGAGCGTTTGGAGTCACACCATAATGTGACCATTACCGATTCGGCATTGGTGGCTGCTGCGAAATTGAGTGACCGTTATATTACAGACAGATTTTTACCGGATAAAGCGATTGACTTGATTGATGAAGCAGCAGCTGAGTTAAAGATGCAAATAGAGAGTGAACCGACTGATTTATCAAAAGCAAAACGAGCATTATCAACGTTATTGGTTGAAAAAGAAGCTCTTTTAATGGAAAAGAATGAGAAAAACAGTTCACGTCTTGACGAGATTGAGAAAGAGTTGGCTGACTTAGAAGAAGAGAAAATTTCACTGCAAAGTCAATTTGAGAATGAGAAAGCTGTATTTAATGAGCAAGCAAAGATTAAAACGCAAATTGAAGAATTGAAAATTAAAGCATCTGCTGCTGAACGTGAGGGTGATTTTTCTAAAGTAGCCGAGATTAAACATGGTGAAATTCCGGCAAAAGAAGCTGTCCTAAGAGGCTTAGAAGAGAAATGGAAAACCATGGTTGAAGAGGGAACGCTTCTTAAAAATTCGGTTGATGAAGAGATGATCGCAAGTATTGTAAGTCGTTGGACTTCTATTCCCGTGAACAAAATGTTACAGAGTGAAAAAGATAAAATTTTAAACGTAGAGAGTATTTTAAATCAAGAAGTTGTTGGACAAAATGAAGCCTTAAGAGCTGTAGCACGAGCCATAAAACGTAATAAAGCCGGACTGAGTGATACAAACCGTCCGATTGGTTCATTTATGTTCCTTGGACCAACAGGTGTGGGGAAAACACAAGTGGCTAAAACATTGGCAAAATTCTTGTTTGACTCTGAAAAGTCGCTTATACGTATTGACATGAGTGAGTACATGGAAAAACATGCAGCCAGCAGATTGGTAGGGGCACCTCCTGGGTATGTGGGTTACGATGAAGGTGGACAGTTAACCGAAGCTGTACGACGTAAACCATACTCTGTCGTACTGTTTGACGAGATAGAAAAAGCTCATCCTGATGTCTTTAATACCTTGTTACAAGTACTAGATGACGGTCGCCTCACGGACAACAAAGGGGTGACGATTGATTTTAAAAATACCATTATTATCATGACTTCTAACATTGCGTCTGACAAAATCATGCAATTTTCAGACCGAAATGAACGTGAAGAGGCTGTGAACGCCGAGTTAAAAAAACATTTTAAGCCAGAGTTTTTAAACCGTTTAGATGATATTGTGATTTTTAATCCTTTAGATTTAGAAGCGATTACGAGTATTGTAGATATTTTGTTTGCAAGTATCGAGAAAAAATTGGCTGCAAGAGACATAAGAATCTCATTAACACCTGCTGCAAAGGCATACATAGCAGAAGTCGGTTTTGATCCGGTCTATGGTGCACGACCTCTCAAAAGGGCTTTGTATGATGAAGTCGAAGATCGATTGGCAGAGCTTATTTTAGAAGATCAAGTAGTCGAAGGTTCATCGGTAGCATTTGATGTTCAAAATGGTGCCATAACTGTAAAGGTCAATTAATGTGTAGGGTCGATAAATCGACCCTACAACAATTCTTTAATCTTCTGTAAGTCCATAAAAACCTCTTTTTTTAACGAGGGATTCTTTAATAAAAAATTTGGATGATAGGTAGGCACTAAAACATAGCTATTATTCTGGATAATGGTACCTCGTACCTCTTTTAAATCTGTAAAATCATTGGTGACATAGTGGTAAGCTTTTTCACCTAAGGTCACAACGATTTTTGCTTGTATCAATTCCATCTCTTTAAACAAATATGCTTTGCAGGTATGCACTTGTGTTTCATGTACCTCTTGGGTATTTAATGGGTGACATTTTAAAAGGTTGGTGACATAAACATCGCTACGAGAGAGACCCAATACTTTTTCGATCATTGCAGTTAGCATCTCTCCACCACGACCTAAAAAAGGTTGACCGGTATTATCTTCCATGGCTAAAGGTACATCGCCTATAAACATTACTGTAGCTTTTTCATTCCCCTCACCAAACACCACATTTGTCCGACTTTTACTCAGTGAACAGAGGTGACAGTTTTTTGCCTGTTCTTTAAGTGTTTTCAGTGAGTTTGGTAACTCTAACGGGTTCTGATCGGCATATGAAAAAGGTTTAATATTGGTATATTTGTAACCAAGATCTTTAAGCTGATAGAGTTGTTTTAGTCGTAAGGCATTGTGTAAGTTTTTCATAGAGGTATTGTAGCGTGTTTTTGTTGAACGTGTTGCAAATGGTATTTAGAAGGTTTGTGAGAGAATAGTGAAATAAAGAACAGTTTGTATTTTTGTGTGTTTTAAATTTTTTATGTTACTTAATATTTTGTGGGTTTTTCTTGTGAATCGTTAGATTTAGGGGTTTTCATTAGATGGTTTATTTAAGAATTGACTATAATAAATATTAGGAAGATTGATTTAAAGAAGGTGAAGTTTTATTGAGGATGACAACTGAATGACAGAACCTTGCTCGAAAAACTTCAAAAACGATTATTATAGCACTTTCGTGATCCCACACAAATAAGCTATGGGAGATGATAATACAAAAATCTTTAAAAGGGAATTAAATGATTGAAAAAATATTGGGATTAGATATAGGAATAAGTTCTGTTGGTTGGGCTGTAATAAATTATGATAAAGATGGCATAGAAAATAATAAAATTATAAAAAGTGGTGTACGAATATTTACTCAAGCAGAGCATCCTAAAGATGGAAAGTCTTTGGCTGAACCAAGACGTTTAGCTAGAGGTGCACGAAGAATGAATAAAAGAAAAAGACAAAGAATGAGAGGAGTGAAACGACTTTTCTCAAAATATCTTTTATTAACAAAAGAAAATTTGTATGTAAATGAGATTGAAGATATTACTATTTACAGTAAAAAAGGACGGATTGATGTATGGGAACTACGTGATAAAGCTCTTAAAGAAAAGTTGAATGCATCTGAATTAGCAAGAGTATTAACCCATATTGCAAAAAGAAGAGGCTATAAATCCAATCGTAAAGTAGATGAATTAGGAAACAGTGAAGGTAAAAAAGTTTTAAGTGCTATTGAGAAGAATAGAGAACTGCTAAAAGATTATGAAACCATCGGTCAAGCTATTTTTCAATCTACAAAATCAACAGAAATACGACGAAATAAAAAAGATGCTTATTTGCATAGTGTATCAAGAGAGATGCTTTTAGATGAAGTTCATATAATATTTGATAAACAAAGAGACTTTAAAAATGAATGGATTAACGATGTATTTAAAAATGCTTTTATAGATATTGCTTTTTATCAGAGAGATTTTGCATCTGTAACACAGATGGTAGGAAGATGTACATTTGAAAAAAATGAATTACGAGCAGCAAAAAGAACTTATAGTGCAGAAGAGTTTGTAAGCCTTACAAAACTCATCAATACCAAAATAGTTTTAGAAGATGGAAGTGAGCGAGGTTTAAATAAAGATGAACTTGAAAAGATAATACTTTTGTGTAAACAGAGTTTAGAGCCAACCTATATTAAAATAAAAGAGACTATAGGTTTAGAATCTACAAGCTTTTTTAAAAATGTAGATGATTATGCTATTAATAAAGAGACTGGTGAAGTTTTAAAAAATAAACCTACAAAATTTAAAAGTGCTTTTATAGGTTTTCATAAATTAAGACTGTTGGTTACTAAAACACTTTCTAAAACTCATTGGCATAACTTATCGCAAGATACAAAACTGCTTGATGATATTGCAACTATTTTTACTCATCATAAAAGTGACGAAAAAATAAAAGATGCATTAAATAAATTAAATTTTTCTATGTTGAACAATGATGAGGTTATAAAATTAAAAGACGCATTGATATCAAATATTAGTTTTGACCAATTTATCTATTTAAGTTTAACATCATTGAAGAAAATTATCCCACATATGCGAGAGTCAAAACGTTATGATGAAGCTGTAGCTTTGGTAGGATATAAAGTACAAAATGGCAAACAAGAGAAATTTTTAAGAGCTTTAAATAAAGAGGAACAAAATGAGTTAACCAATCCAGTAGTTAAACGTGCCATAGCTCAGGCTCGTAAGGTTGTTAATGCTCTTATTCGTGAGTATGGGCAGTTTGATAAAGTTCATGTTGAATTAACACGTGAAATAAAAAGAAGTCATCAAGATAGAAAAAAGATTAAAAATGGTCAAGACAAATATCAAAAATTTAAACAAGAAGTAGTCGCTGAATTTATAGAGAACTTTGATAGAGAACCAAAAGGAAATGAACTTTTAAAGTTTAGACTATGGAAAGAGCAAGGTGGCTATTGTGCTTATAGTGGATATAAGGGAAATGAGGGGTACATAAAACCAGAAAAGCTTATAGCAGATGTTAAATATGCTGAGGTAGACCATATATTACCCTATAGTCGAAGTTTAGAAGATGGGCTACATAACAAAGTTTTATGTTTGGCTAAAGAGAATCAAGATAAGAAAAATCAGACACCATATGAGTATTTTTCTACGCTAGAACGTAATTGGTACAGTTATGAAGTTTTTGTTAAAGATATGTTAAAAGGCATTAGTAAGGCGAAACGAACACGCTTACTAAAAAAGAATTTTGATGAAAATTCAGCTAAAGAATTTAGAGAGCGAAATATAAACGATACAGCATATATGGCAAAGTTTATTAAAAACTTTATAGAACAAAATTTAGAACTTACCTCAAAAAGTAAAAAGAGAGTTTTGACCATAAATGGTACATTGACAAATATGCTACGACATAATTGGGGTGTAGGTACAAAAAGTCGAGATACCCATCTACACCATGCTGTTGATGCTATTTTAATTGCATTTTCAACCGATAGTGAAGTGCAACGCATGTCAACACTCTCTGGAAGAATAGATGGGTTTAAATACATAAAAAGTGAAAAAAAAGCTAAAAATTTTCGTTTCACTCCTCCTTTAGAGAATTTTAGAGATGAGGTGCAAAAGAGTATAGATGAGATTTTTGTTTCTAATGCTCCACGGCGTAAAATAACAGGTTCTGCTCATGAAGATACGATATATAGTGCTAAAACATTTATGGCTAATAAAAAATCTGATAAACCTTCAATCTTAACAGACAGTGGAAAATTAAAAACTGTTAAACTTAACAATGGAAAAAGTCTTGCTAAAAATGAATCCATGCCAAGAGTAGACATTTTTCAACATAAAAAAAATAAAAAGTATTATGTTGTTCCTCTCTATGTATCTGATTTTGTAAAAAAAGTTTTACCAAATAAAGCAATAGTTGCTGGAAAAAACAAAGATGGAAGAGTTAAAGAGTGGTTGGAAATGACAGAAGATTATGAGTTTAGATTTTCACTCTTTAAAGATGAACTTCTTGAAGTTAAAACTAAAAAAACTGCTACAAAAGAAGCAAAAAATG
This sequence comes from bacterium, assembly GCA_018822805.1. Lineage (GTDB taxonomy): Bacteria > Campylobacterota > Campylobacteria > Campylobacterales > Sulfurovaceae > UBA1140. Next base: position 15,112 of record JAHJJU010000014.1, on the reverse strand, counting down.
TTCTTGGATATTTTGTAGCAGCAGATAGTGGTACTGCTAAGCTAATATTAAAAAGTCATGATAATGCTGAGCATAACTTTTTTAAACGAAATTCAAGTAGCAGTTGTGAAATTGGTTTAGGTATTCAAAATGTTGAGTATGTAAAAAAATATCAAGTCGATGCATTGGGTAATAGACATGAGGTTAAGCAAGAGCAACGAATAATGACTAAAACGTAAAGGATAGTTATGGGATGGAGAACTGTAGTTATAACCAAGCCATCAAAAATTTCTATAGAGAACGATCAGTTAAAATATGCTCCCAAAGATGGAGAGGTTATAAAAGTTCCTATAGATGATATATCGGTTATTATCTTAGAAATCCATCAAGTAACCATCACTTCTGCTCTTTTATCTCGTATTACAGAATCGAACATAGTACTCTTTACTTGTGACAAGACACATGCCCCAAATGGTGTTTTTATTCCTTTTCATCAGCATAGTCGTTATGCACAGGTATCACACAAACAAGTGGCTTGGAGTGAACCTTTTAAAAAAAGAATATGGCAACAGATAGTTTCAGCAAAAGTACTGAATCAATCGCAAACATTAGCCTATATGAAGAAAGAGAAGGTAAAACAGCTTAAAAAGTATTCTCAAAATGTAAAGTCTGGAGACAGTACCAAAATAGAAAGTACAGCTGCTCGTATTTACTTTTCAGCATTATTTGGTAAGTTTAATAGACGAAATGAAGATGATTGGAGAAACTCTGCCTTAAATTATGGTTATGCTCTCATAAGAGGTGCTATATCTCGTAGTTTAGCCAGTCACGGCTTTTTACCAGCATTTGGTCTTTTCCACCATAGTACACTCAATGCTTTTAATCTTTCTAATGATTTAATAGAACCCTACCGAGCTTTTATAGATGTAGTCGTTGCTGAGCATTTTGAAGAGTTTATTGAACTACCTGAAACACGATTTTTACCTGAACATAAAATTGAACTTTATCAACTATTTACTATGAAGACCATGATTAATAATGAATCAACGACACTTTTAAATAGTGTAGAAGTTTGTGTAACATCACTTATGAATGCAACCATAGAAAAAGATTTTACGTTATTAAAATTACCCTATTTGGATAATAAGGATGAATAGTTATGAGAGCAGATTTATGAGACTTTTTGTATTTTTTGATTTACCAACAGGAACAAAGAAGCAACGTTCAGATGCAGCTAAGTTTAGAAACATGCTTATAAAAAATGGTTTTACAATGTTACAGTTTTCTGTTTACATTCGGGTATGTAAAGGTCAAGATATTGTCAGTAAATATTTAGATATTGTCATGAAACATCTTCCACCAAAAGGGCATATAAGGGCCATGCAAGTTACAGATAAACAGTATGAAAGAATGCAGATTCTTATAGGTGAAGAGACAATAGAAGAAAAAAATGTAGGAATGCAACAACTTTTACTTTTTTAAGGTATTTTTGAAGTAAAAAATGAGGAAACTTTGACATTTTTTTAGAAAAATTTTCATTTTTTTTCTGAAAAAACCTCTTTAAAAACCTAAAGATAGGGGCTGTAAAGCCCCATAATTATAGCGTATTTGTGTGGGATAGGGTGCTATAACTCTGAACCGATGACAGTCTATATTAAACAAATTATAGCGTATTTGTGTGGGATAGGGTGCTATAACTGCGTGTCTTGATGTGTTGAAATTCCCACCATTATAGCGTATTTGTGTGGGATAGGGTGCTATAACAAGCATGTTACACTAATTCAAATACCTTTAATTATAGCGTATTTGTGTGGGATAGGGTGCTATAACTAAGATATTCTTTTCTTATTTGGACAGACAATTATAGCGTATTTGTGTGGGATAGGGTGCTATAACGGAAACCATTGGAATAGCTAGGCGATTAAGATTATAGCGTATTTGTGTGGGATAGGGTGCTATAACATGGCTTTCAAGTTTTTGTATATCTCTCCAATTATAGCGTATTTGTGTGGGATAGGGTGCTATAACTGATACGTTCTTGTCGTATCCACCAACGCAATTATAGCGTATTTGTGTGGGATAGGGTGCTATAACTTCCAAGTGTGGGTACATCGTGTCATTCAAATTATAGCGTATTTGTGTGGGATAGGGTGCTATAACTGGTGTAGTGCAAGTATGGTTGCCCCTGCAATTATAGCGTATTTGTGTGGGATAGGGTGCTATAACACATGTAATATCACTAGTTACCTCTTTTAGATTATAGCGTATTTGTGTGGGATAGGGTGCTATAACACTTGCTACTTGTCGAACTATTAGAGATGAATTATAGCGTATTTGTGTGGGATAGGGTGCTATAACCTAGTTAAGTTGCTATGCCTTAAACTATTAATTATAGCGTATTTGTGTGGGATAGGGTGCTATAACGTTGTTGTCATAGAGAAGTTAAACACATACATTATAGCGTATTTGTGTGGGATAGGGTGCATTATAATATAGCGATGACAGAAATTTATCAAGGGGAATATCTACGGACTATTTTTGAGGGGGATGAGAACAATAGTGCAATTACACTGAAAAAGAATGGATGGGCATTGAGTGAGGTGGAAAGTTAAATCAATATCTTATAATCCTCTTTATAGAGTTTAGTTTTTTTATTTTAAATACTATTTAATAATTTGATACCTTATTAATGCATTTAACGGTAAAATGGTTTATGCACATGTAAAGGGAGCGTATTAGGAATGACATACTTTAAAATAATTATAGGATTTTTAATTTGGGGAGTTCTATTTTGGTTTGTTGGGGGAAGTTGGTTAGATGAAAGGCGAGAAGATGCTTGTAGTAGTGAAGTACGTAAAGAGAAACCGGATTTAGAGCTTATAAAAAAACGTTGTATTCAGACAGCAGATAATTATATGGAAGAGGGATATTATGGTTCTGCTGCTTGGTTTTATTTACTTGGAGGAGATTTAGACAAAAATTTAAATGAAGTAGAAGCCAAGATAGATGATGATTTTTACATGAACATTGGGCATACTTATGTTTTAAAAGGTGAGTTTGACAAAGCACGAAAAATTTATGAAGATTACATTTGGTATGAGGGGGAAAATTATGAGTTATCAGATGATTCTATGCAAGAAGATTACAAAATTTTACCTCGCCTTTATGCTGGTGACAAAGAGAACTTAGCTAAAGGATTGGCCCTTTGGAATGAGGTTTATGCACCCATAGGAAAGATAGTAACAGCCTATAACAATTATGAAACGGCAGAAGAAGAGGGCAATCAAAAAGATGCTATTAAATATTTAAAACAGACATTAGAATACAGTTTTGATTATAAAGATAAGGAGGTTCTTAAATACTGGGAACGTGTAGAGAGCTTAGCCTACCTTTATAAAGATGATGGTCAAGAGGAAAAGGCTATTGAACATTATAAAAAACTAGAAGCCATTTATGTTAAAGATAATGAGAAAGAGTATGAATATAAAAGTGTGCTTTCGCATATTGCTAGACTTTATAGCGATATATCAAAACATGATCAAGCGTTGGTTTACTATAATAAAATGTTGGCGTACAAAGAGAAATCAGATTCTGACAACAATGCCTCTTTGGCTTTGACCTATAAAGATATAGGTGATGTTTACATTGCATTAAAAAAGCCGAAGAAAGCTTTTGAGAGGTATAACAAAAGTATAGAGTTACAACATGCTTATTTGAAAAGTTCGGATCTCTATAGTTTAAACACCGGATTAGATACTTTAGAGTGGTATTATGCTGCTTTATCTGATGGTTATTTGGAGATGAAAGATACAAAAATGGCATTGTTCATACGTAAGCAGTATGTAAGCTTTCTTGAAGAGCATTATGAGGGGGATTATAAACCTTTGGCAACGGCACATTATAATTTGGCAGTCTATTTAAGTGATCGTAACAATACGGCAGCCCTAAAAACGCATTTGATGGCAATTCATGATATGGAAGAGCTGGTTGAACGTGAATATGAACCATCAGCACAAGAAGATGCAGTGGGAATGCTTTTTGAGTATTATAATAATTTAGAGTCTTATGTTTTAAGAAGTAATGATTATAACCATACAAAATCCAATGAATTGATGGTTGGATATATGGAAAAATTTAGAGAGTTTCAAGAGAATACTTTTATGCAAGACAAGGTTAACCATTTGATTCTTGCAAAAACTTATAGTGTTATGTATGACACATATTTTGATGTTAATGATTGCAACAATACAAATAAAAATGCAAAAAAATCTGTATGGCATATGAAAAAAGTTATAGAAAATGAAGAGGATGATTCGATTAAAGAGAATTATGCTGATTTTCTAAATAACTATTATGGTGTTTTATTACGTGATACCTATACTAATGAAGATGATAATGTAACGGAAATTCCAAAAGAGGTTCATAGGATTATTGATGAATATATGCAGTTTCAAGAGAAACATTATACTAAAAACTTTGTTATATTATCTCAAAGTCATGAAAATGTAGCCAGATTTTTAAAGTATAGAAACGCTGAAAAATTGGCGATGGAACATTATAAAAAAGCATTTGAACTTGCAGAAAAAGCATTAAAAAAAGAGGATAGTTCCGAGAACAAAGCGTTGGTTAGCGACAGTATGACTGCACTCTTAGAGCTGTACAGTGAGAACTATAGCGATTATAAAGAAGCAATTCGTTTAACAAAAGAGTTAATTGAAATACAAAAAGAGAAGTATGCAGATAGAAAAATACTGTTATCAAGCAGTTATGATGCCTTAGCAGAAATTTATAATAAAGAGAATAACCAATCTATTGAAATAGTTAAGAATTATAGAGCATCGATTAAAATTTTTAAAGAAGACATGCTTGACAATAACAGCACACAATATTTTTATAATTTAAGAGCATCCTCTATGAGACTCTCAAAATATTATGCTGAACATAAAGAAAAAGAGCAAAGTATCGCAACGATACAAGAGTTGATAGATTTTACAATAGCTGAGTTTCCAAATGATAAGGATAAATTGGCAAAAGATTATGAAGCTTTATCTGAAATTTATGATTTATTTGAGGATGATGAAAAGGTTCTTATTTATAAAGAGAAGGCATTTTCAACCATAGAAGCTTTGTTAATTCAGAGTAATAACTATGGAGATTATTTTAATAATTTTGAAAACCATTTTGATAATTTACATGGATTATACCAAAAACGTAATGAGAAAGATAAGATTGTTGAAGGTATCGAAAAGTTAAAAACCATGCTGTATGGTGAACATGAAAAAGAGTATGATGTCTATTTATTAAGAATGATTTCATATGCCTATTTAGGAATGAGTGACTATAAAAAGAGTTTAGCTTATATGATTAAAGCCAATACGTTGGATGATGAAACATATGTGTTGGAGTGTAATGATATTACTCAAAGTTACGCATTTGGCTATATTTACTTAAATGAGAAAGAGTTGAAAGCTCTTGAAAAAGTATGTGGCTCTCTTTAAGAGCCTAAAATTTCATACATTTTCTCAGGAATTTTAGAGGGTTTTCCTAGCCGTACAAAGACAAGGGTTATTTTCATTTCAAAGATTTGTTCTTTATCTTTAAAAATAGATTGTTTTAAAATAAGTGAGGCTTTTTTCCTTTGAAATAGCTCTGTAGTGACCTGTAACATGTCACCGAGTACGGCTCGTCCTATAAAGTTTGCATCAATGTGTTTGACCACAAAACCACTAAGTTCCCCATCGTTAGGTTCTAAATCCTGCTGAAAAAAAAGCTCAGATCGTGCACGTTCACAGTATTTGATGTAGTTGGTATGGTAGACAATACCTCCTGCATCTGTATCTTCGTAGTAGACTCTAATCTTCATACTTTAAACAACTTACAATATAAAGTGTGTCTATAAACGTATCTATTTTCATTTAAACATCTCTTGTAGGGTGATTAGAATCTCTTCGCTTGTACTGTTGTCTACTGTACCTATTTTTTTAATAATACGTGTTTTATCAACAGCTCTTATTTGGTCTAGGAGTACTAAGCCTTTTTTATTTTCAAAGTTTATGATAGGTCTAAAGATAAACTCAAAGCCTTTAGAGGTCATGGGAGCAACTATGACTGTTTTAAGACGGCTCATTTCATTCGGAGAGATGATAATACATGGTCTTGTTTTTTGTATCTCTGAGCCTACTGTTGGGTTGAGCTTAACGAGAACGATGTCAAATCTGTTTAAGTTTTTTACCATTCCCATTCCTCTAGGTCATTGTCGTTTAAGAGGTCATCTAAAATGGCTTCATCTTTTATGCTCTTGTTAGTTAGCATAACTTGGTCAATGTTTTGTGACCAAGTACTTCTACTTTGTTTTACGGGTCGAATGAGTAACCCTCTATCGATAACGATAAGCTCAAGCTGTACATTCTCTAGTTGAGCTTGTTTAATGAGTGGTTTTGGTATTCGGATACCTTGTGAGTTTCCTATGGGTGTTAGTGTGGTCATGTGGTACTCCTTGTCTTTTTAGTAATTATAATGTAATTACTTTTTAAAGTCAAGATTAGATTTTTTACTATAAAAATATATCTTCGTAGTAAACTCTAATTTGCATCTTTACTGTTTATATCTTTATTATTTTTGTTTTTTTTCTTCTCTTTTTTCGCACGTTTTTCTTTTTTTAATGCTTTTAAATACTCTTTAGCTGTTAGCTCCTCTCCACCTATAATGACGTGGGTTGCAATGTCTCGTTTACAAAGTGCTTTGGCATCCATCCAGTAGTCTTGACCAATGACCATTTTTTTGAACTCTTCATCCGATAAAAAGCCTTTTTTAACAATGATATCGTAAAAAAACTGTTCTAATTTTTTAGAGGTATGGTTTACGTGTGTTTTAACTTCGCCACCTTTTCCTTGTGAACCATGAGAATAAGTATGGAACATCAAATCTGAGTAGGGATAGATCACACGTTTGTCAGCCATACAGAAGAGTAGTGCTCCCATACTGTAACCACGGTTGTCTAAATAGGCAACGGTTCTGCCGGTAAATTTTTCTTGAATAATATTGTAAAACTGCATACCTTCATGCACGAAACCTCCACCAGAGTTAATCATGAATTCTAGGTAGTCGTTCCCTTTGGCTTCTCTAAGTTCATTGAAAACCGAATGAAGCCCTTTTTTTTGTTCAAAAAATCGACCGATATAAATTCGATAACGTTTATGTTTTGGAGTAACTTCATAGAGATGTCTCTCTTTGTTGACTACTTTTTTATGTTCAGGTATTAACTCCGAGTAAAGGGTATGTTGTTCGCTACTTAATTCTTTTTTTGCACCAGTCATGTTTGCCCTTATTTTTAGTTTTATTATGGTCAGGTACTTATTATACCCAATTATCTAACAGCTTGAGCAATAAGATGAATAGCAACACCATAGGAGGTGGAGTTGTTGTAACGTGTTAGGACGCTAAAGTTTTTACCTGCCAGCCAAATGTCATCATGGGTGTTGTTTTGGGTTTTGAGTAAATAGGCTTTTTTTTCATAAAAAGGCTCTATGGGTTTTATACCATTTTTGCTTAGGTAACTTATCGTATATCTCTTTTTATAACTTGTTTTCAGTGTTTTAAATCGGATGCCATTAAAGTTGGTAGGAACAACTACGGTAGAACCTTTTACCCAACCTTTGTTATGCATAAATTTTGCAATGATTCCAATGCAGTCTTCTAAATCCCATGGGTCTTTTCTGCCATCTTTGTTGTAGTCCATTCCAAATTTACGTTGGATAGAAGGTACTTGTTGAACAGCACCCATTGCTCCTGCAAAGGAGCCGTATTGGCTATAGATGTCTCGGTTCTCTTCACGCATGAGTAGAAAGAGGTTTGTAAATTCAGACTTAAAAAACTTTTTCATACGATTGTTATGAAATGCCAGTGTTGCTAAAGAGTCAAGCACTCGGTAGTCACCTGTGTAGGTTCCATATTTACTTTCAACACCCATAAAACCGACAATATAGTCCATATCAATATTGTACTCTCGTTCAGCACGTAAAAGGGTTTGGTAGTATTGTTTTTTAAAGTTTCGTGCTAGGTTTAGTGTCTCATCATCAAGAACATGGTCTTTGTATCTTTCCCATGTTCCATTGGTACTTCCGGGTTTGTATTTACCGGTATAACGGTCAAGGGTCTCTTTGTCCAACATGGCATTTTGAAGTACGTTCGTCATGTATTCGCGTTTAAAATGGTGTTTTTTAACCATCATGTTAATAAAGTTTTGAACCTCTTTTTTGGCTAAAAAGTCATAGGGAACAGGAGGTTTAGGCTCTTCAGCCAACAGCATAAAAGGAAGAAGTAGGGTCAGTGTTAATAGTTTTAAAAATTTCATTATAAATAATATCATAAAATGGAGTACTTTGATAATGAAAAAATCTCATTGAAGTATGAAAAATTAGTATTCTTAACAGTATCTATTGAATATATATGGATTTTACTTAATGTTGTGAGAATTTATATTATAATTGACTTTAAACTATAAAGGTTATATAAACAAAAATGAAAAAACAAAATTTTACAACAAATATTATAGCAGGGGACTTCAAAGGAAAAATAATTGAAATCCCTAACATTACAACCACACGAAGTTCAAAAGGGATTTTAAAAGAGTCACTTTTTAATACCTTACAGTTTGATATTATAGACAAAAACTTTGTAGAGGTTTTTTCAGGATCAGGTTCTATCGGATTAGAAGCATTAAGTCGTGGAGCTTCTCAGTGTTATTTTATAGAGTACAATAAAATAGCCTACAAAGTATTACAAGAGAACATTAAACGGCTTGACCCTAGTCGCTGTCATCACATGTTTGGGGACAGTTTTGAAAAGTTTGATACCGTACTCTCTATGGTTGAAAAACGCGATGAGAAGACGTACTTTTATTTTGATCCTCCTTTCTCTACTCGTGATGGAATGGATGATGTATACGATAAAACATTGGAATTGATAGCCAAAATAGATGCATCAAAATGTGCGATGGTCATTGTTGAACATATGAGTCAGCTTGATATGCCAGAAAAAATTGCTGAACTTGAACAGGTAAAACGTAAGAAGTTTGGGCGTTCTACCATGACCTATTATGCTCCGAAAGAGGAGTATTAATATGGCAAATAACCGTCATCAAGAAGACCATATTGCACTTTTTATTGACTGTGATAATATTTCTTATAGAGCAATAGAAGGAATTATTAACGAGCTAAGTAAATATGGAGTGGTTAATATTCGTCAAGCCTATGGAAATTGGACAAAAGACAATTTAAAAAACTGGGAATCAAAGTTATTGGAGTTTGCGATAAAGCCGATTCAGCAGTTTGATTACTCTAAAAATAAGAATGCCACCGATATTTTAATGACCATTGATGCCATAGATATGTTGCACACTAAAAAGATAGATGCTTTTGCTTTTGCGACCAGTGATTCAGACTTTACACCTGTGGTCATGAGGGTTCAGCAAGAGGGAATTAAAGTGTTTGGTTTTGGTGAGAAAAAGACTCCGGAAGCATTTATGGCTGCATGTTCACAGTTTATATTTACTGAAAAATTAATGGGTGACAATGCCCCTAAAAGCAGTGAAACAGTTGTCTCTGAAGGACGTAAAAGTTCAGAAGAACTCAAAAAAGACAAATGGCTTATTAAGCTATTAAATAATGCCCAAAGTCAAACAATGGATGAGTTTGGTTGGTCAAACTTAGCTGATATGGGTGCTTATATTAATAATAAATCTTCATTTTCTCCGGTCAACTATGGATATAAAAAGCTTAGTGCTTTACTTAAAACCTTGGATATCTATGACATTTACATGGATGAAGAGAGCAAACAAATGAGTGTAAGAAATAAAAATTATAGTGTTTAATACTCACAAAATTTGTTATAATATGTACGATCAGTACACAGTTGTTTATTAAAATACAAGCATAAATGAAAGGATTAATTATGAAACGTATATTATTTTTAATATTGGTTGTCAATCTATCACTATTAAATGCCATGACTAAAAAAACGAACCCGGATCTCATTGACGATTGGGAGTACAACAGTACAAGCGTAATGGAAGACAGCAGCCGAATGCCGAATATTGCAGGTTCTTACCCCATGACCATGTCAGCACCCTCTCCAAAAGCGTACAGATCTCCTAAAAAAATTGGTTTGGCTGTAGGTGGAGCAAAAGACACAAATAATTTTAAAGCCAATATTGACAAGGGCTATCTTCCTAAATTGGACTCTATCACTTATGAGGGAGAGTTTTATAACCATTATTTTGATACAGGATTAGGAACAGAGGAGTGTAAAGATCTTTTCTGTCCAAGTTATTCATCGGCAAAACGATTGAACAGTTTTTCAGATGAAAAAGAGTATTTCTTATCGGTTGGATTAAACTCTGGAATAGATGAGGGTGATTTTAAACGAAAAAAATTAAATTTGGTGGTTGTTCTTGATATTTCAGGTTCAATGGGATCAAATTTTGATGAGTATCACTATGACAAGATGGGGAATAAAATTCAAAATGAAGATAAATCAAATAAGAAAAAGATGCAAATTGCTAATGAATCCATCGTTGCAATGCTTTCTCATTTGAATGACGATGACCGAGTAGGAATTGCACTCTTTGATCATAATTCATACCGAGCTAAACCATTAAACTTGGTAGGGAATAGTGATAAAGAAGCCATACGTGATCATATATTAGAGTTAACCGAACGTGGTGGCACCAACTGGAGTGCCGGGTATAAAGAGGGATTAAAACTTTTTGATGAGGTTGATTTAAAAAGTGGTTATGAAAATAGAATTATCTTCTTAACCGATGCAATGCCAAATACAGGTGAGTTGGGTAAAGATAAACTGTTTGGTATGGCAAAAGAGGCAAGTGCAAAAGGTATTCATAGCACCTTTATAGGTGTGGGTGTAGACTTTAACAATGATTTAGTAGAGTATGTTTCTAAAACAAAAGGGGCAAATTATTTCTCTGTACACTCTTCAAAAGAGTTTTCTAAATTGTTGGACAAAGAGTTTGACTACATGGTAACACCGTTGGTGTATGACTTGGAGTTAAAATTAAACGCTTCAAACTACAGTATAGAAGCCGTTTATGGTTCACCCGATGCAAAAATGGCAACAGGTGAGATTATGAATGTAAACACACTTTTCCCATCGGCAACGGATGAAACAGCAACCAAAGGTGGCGTTGTTTTACTCAAGTTGAAAAAATTGGGTGAGCAGTTAGGAGAGGACATTAAACTGAACGTTTCTTATACGGATGTCAATGGAAAAGCTTTCAGTAATGAACAGAAGGTAAGTTTTAAAAATCAAAGTGCCTATTACGATAACTCGGGTATACGAAAAGCGATTTTAGTGAGTGATTATGTTTCCATTATGAAAAACTGGCTTATCGACACAAGAGCAGGGTGCAATGATAACGTGAAGTGGGTAATGGAGCATCCAACAGCAATTATGAAACGTTGTATGGATTATCCACCAAAACATCCTCTTTATCCTGTTATGAGTACATGGGAGAGAAAATCGTGTCCACTCAAAGTGAGTGAGGGGTATAAGAAGTTATTTCAAGTTTTTAAAAAATCTTATGTTAGTGAAATGGATGTCCTAAATGATGACTCTTTAAAAAAAGAGTTGGGTATTTTAGATACGTTACTTAAAGAAAAAACATCAACCATCACACCACTTGATAAACCTGCAGATGATTGGCAATTTAGAAATTAATGAGTTTCGGTCTTCTGTTTAGTGTTGGCATCGGTGGGTTCATCGGTGCCATTTTACGTTTTACACTTTCAAGTTGGGTGCAAAAAGCCACAGCATCCACCTTTCCTTTTGGAACGCTTTCGGTTAATGTACTAGGAAGCTTTCTAATCGGTTTTCTTTTTTTATACTTTCAACAAATTAATCTCTCTCCTTATCATAAAACACTGCTTATAACGGGTCTGTTAGGAGCATTAACGACCTTTTCTACTTTTTCTTTAGATACCGTGTTGCTGATGCAACAAGAGTTTTATATGAAAGCCTTTTCTAATGTAGTTTTGAACGTGTTTTTTTCTATTGGGGCTACATTGTTGGGGATGATGTTGTTTAAAAGACTATATTTTTAGACTTTTGTAGCTATGGTATTCCGTCGAACTCAGGTTAGCAGATATGTTTGAGTATTGTTTGGGCTAAAAGTCTGACAACAGGGACACTAACACTGTTACCTATCTGTTTATAACTTTGTGCAGTGTTTGGCTCTATTTGATAGCTCTCCGGAAAGCCTTGAATGCGTAGACACTCTCTGGTTGTAAACTTTCGCATCTCATGTACAAATATTGGTACATTATTGCCACCTGTACCCATTTTGGCTGTTAATGTTGGAGAAATATTGTCAAATCTAAAACTGCAACGTGACTTTCGTATCTCATAAGCTAAAAGCAGTTTGTTCTTTTTTATCTCTTCGTATTTTCTATGTTGTTTCAGATGAGTTTCAATGTTAAACTTGGCTATTTCAGAGATTTCTGTACCTTCCAGTTTTGTATCTAAAACAGTAGATAAATCCATTGTATTAGTAATTGGTTTAGGAAATTCAAACTCTACAGAATGGTTTTTAAATCCTAAAATATAAATGCGTTCTCGGTTTTGAGGTAGACCGTAATTTTTAGAGTTTAGAACGTCATAAAAAACTTTGTAGTTCAGTTTTTTTGTTAAAGTCTCTAAAATGACCTCTAATGTTTGCCCTTTGCTATGGTTGACTAGACCTTTAACATTTTCTAGTATAAAAGCTTTTGGTTGTTTTGTTTTTAAAATTCGTTCTATATCAAAAAAGAGGGTACCACGGGTATCTTGAAAACCTTTTCGTTGTCCAGCTAAAGAGAAAGGTTGACAAGGAAATCCTGCACAGAGAATATCAAAATCAGGAACAGTCTTTGGATCTAGGGTTGATACATCACAAAAAGGATTGTCTCCAAAATTCATTTTATAAGTACTGCAAGCATATTTGTCTATTTCAGCAGAGAAAACACACGTAGCACCTATCGATTCAAATGCAAGACGAAAACCACCAATACCAGCAAATAGGTCAATAAATTTTATCATGAAGAAGTGTACACAATTAGGCTGAAATTCCGTAAGGCTGTTTATAAGATTTTGATTAGAATTGAAAGTTAAGTGGAGCGGGAAACGAGACTCGAACTCGCGACCCTCAGCTTGGAAGGCTGACGCTCTAGCCAACTGAGCTATTCCCGCGTCTACACTATGGATGGGGTAGAGGGATTCGAACCCCCGAATAACGGTACCAAAAACCGTTGCCTTACCGCTTGGCCATACCCCAATAGTTTATTGATCTACATTGTTACTTATATCAATAAAAATTTGTGAATTGTAATTTTATAGTAAAATTACTTAACTATTTCTTTGGTTGCGGAAAGAGGATTTGAACCTCTGACCTTCGGGTTATGAGCCCGACGAGCTACCAAGCTGCTCTATTCCGCGTTCTATAATGTTTTTATACTTAACATAAAAAGTATTGGTTGCGGAAAGAGGATTTGAACCTCTGACCTTCGGGTTATGAGCCCGACGAGCTACCAAGCTGCTCTATTCCGCGTCAATTTTTTGGATGGGGTAGAGGGATTCGAACCCCCGAATAACGGTACCAAAAACCGTTGCCTTACCGCTTGGCCATACCCCAAAATGTTACACATTGTTTGTGTGGACGGCATTATAGAGAAAATAGAACATAATGTCAAGGGTTTATTTTAAAAAAGTGTATAATGTCCGTCAAACTCAGGTTAATATACAAGATTAAGGAATAAAAGTATGTCAATAGAAGCTTTAAAGCGTGTAGAAATCGCAATTAACGAGATAAAAAAAGGTCGTATGGTTATTATGATGGATGATGAAGATCGAGAGAATGAAGGCGATTTGGTGTATGCAGCAACTTTTTCAACTCCAGAGATGGTTAACTTCATGGCAAAAGAGGCCAGAGGACTTATTTGTACTCCTGTTACAAAAGAGATAGCACAAAAATTAGATTTAATGCCTATGGTATCGAATAACATTTCAAATCATGAGACAGCTTTTACAGTGTCTATCGATTCTACATCGGCCCAGACAGGTATCTCTTCAGCTGAAAGAGATGATTGTATTTCTAAGTTAGCCAATCCATTAACACGTAGTGAAGATTTTGTTCGTCCGGGGCATATTTTCCCTCTTATTGCTAAAGATGGAGGAGTATTGGTTCGAACAGGACACACTGAGGGATCGGTAGATATTTGTAAATTGGCCGGTTTAGCACCTGTAGGTGTAATTTGTGAAATTATAAAAGATGATGGAACCATGGCGCGTCATGATGATCTTGAAATTTTTTCAGAGAAACACAATATGCCGATTGTTTATATATCTGATTTGGTAGAGTATCGTTTGGCAAATGAAAAACTGATCGAACGTATTTCAGAAGAAGAAATTCAAGTTATGGATACAAAAGTGACACAAGTTTTATATAAAGACCATTTAAATCGTATACACAAAGTTATTCAATTTTATAAAACACATGAGACGGAAAATGTTAAATTTCATAATATTGGTTTAGATGTGGATCTTATTTTGAATCAAAAACGTTTTGAGACAATGAACAATTCATTAGAATATCTAAAGCAAAATGGTGGGGTTCTTATTTTCTTAGATACCAAGACCATTTCTAAAGAGCAAGCAAAAGAGTATGGTGTAGGGGCTCAAATTGTTAAAGATTTAGGAATAGAGCATATTAAACTATTAACTTCCAATAAAGATACAGAATTTGTTGGATTGGGAGGTTTTGGTTTGAATGTTGTAGAAAAGATACAGCTTTAATTCACTTTTCGTAACCAAATAGGAGTAAAATACTCCTAATTAAAAAATATGTTACATTTTGATTCAAATTTTTTTCTTTTTATGATAAACTTATTTCTATTGAATTTTTACAAAATAAATTAATTAAAAGGAAAAAATATGTCAAAAGAAGTTTTTAACCCAAATAAAGAGGTATTCAATAACCCCCTAATTAAAAACATGTGCGAATACAAAGAGTTGGTCGCACAGTTTGAAAAGGATTATGAAGGGACTTGGGCAAAATTTGCTGATGAGAAAATTGATTGGTTTAAAC